>JBILXT010000027.1:0-36306 GCA_044378235.1 Planctomycetaceae bacterium | reverse complement strand
CCTGATATTCGCTTGCGTTTACCGCAAATACCGCTCAATGAAGGGCCTTCCATGAAGCGGAGCGGCGCAAGCCGTCCGGTCAGTGCGTTTTTTCGGGCACACACCGGGCAGCTCGCGCTGCTCCGCTACTTTTTGAACGGTTCAGGGACGCTTCAACTGAACACAAGCCCCCCAATGCGCTGGAAAGTGGGTTGCCAATGAGACCAACGAGGACATAATCAAATAGTGAGATGTGGGGAGGTTGTCATCGTCATGACACGTTTCAACCGCATCAACTCCGCCGGAACACCAACGTAATGACTCAACCCAAAGATTCTTCAAATCAGCATCGTGGCGGCGTCATTCATACGTATCAGCAGTATGATCCGAAATCATTTCCATCGCCCAGCTCGCCACCTCCCGATCTTGTATCGCCGGCTTTTGAGCACATGCTGACGTACGGCTCCATGCGCGAGTTCACCGAGGAAGAACTGGCAAAGGCGATCAAGCTGGATCCCGGTCAGTTCGCAGGACTCGGGCCAAGTCTTGATGCTCTGATTCGGATGTTGCAGGAGTGCAAGGAGAAAATCCTCAGCACTTACGAAACAGACACTGTCCAGAAGAAAGCTCTGCGCCAGTTCGCTGATGATGCAAAACAGTGTCGCCCTCCCGCGAAGTATTCGAAATCGTTCTGGCAGGCGGTCAAGGAAGAGCAAATCTATCCCATGGAAAGTCTCTGGTATCGTGCCGAGAGAACAGATCCGGACTTTGCTTCCAAGCTGGTTGGATTGATGGAAACGCTGGGCGACAAGTATCAGGTCGATCATCTTGCAGCGAAGTATGCGTTCACCGGCCGTGAATCGATGAAGATCCCGGAAGCGATTGAGATCCTCGAAGAACTGCGAAAGATCGATGAGCTTCTCAAGCAACTGGAAAACGCCAAAGAGAATGCTCAACTGGCCATCATTGATTTGGAGGACCTCAGCGAATTCGCCGATCCGGAAGCTGTCGCCAACCTGAACAAGTTTCAGGAACAAGTGCAGCAGTACCTGAAAGACATGATGGAGAATCAGGGGCTCGCCAATCAGGACGGCCGAGTTCAACTGTCTCCCAAAGCTTACAAGCTGTTTCAGAGTCGTTTGCTGCAAACAATTTTCAGCAATCTGCAGGCATCGCGATCCGGTCGGCATCAGGGCCCCATCGATGGCGAAGGCGTTGTCGAATTGCAGCGAACCAAGCCTTATGAGTTCGGTGATTCCGTGGGCCAGATGGACATCCCATCGACTCTGCTGAATGCCATGCTCCGTCAGGGCAATGTTCGGCCACTGCGACTGGACCAGCGTGATATCGAGATTCATCGTTCTCGCAACAATCCCAAATGCGCGACGATGGTGCTGATGGACATGAGCGGTTCGATGCGTTACGACGGCCAATACATTAACGTCAAACGCATGGCGCTGGCCTTGAATGGTCTGATTACTTCCGAGTATCCCGGCGACTTTCTGCGGTTTATCGATGTCCATACGTTTGCCAAAGTGGTGCCTCCGGGCGAGCTGATTTCGTTGATGCCCAAGATTCCGACGATCACAACTCCCGTGGTACGACTGCGGGCGGACATGAGCCGTGAAGATGTCACCGAGGTTCATATTCCGCCGCATTTTACGAACATCCAGCATGGCCTGCTGCTGGCCCGCCAAATGCTGTCGGTGCAGGATACTCCGAATCGCCAGGTCATTCTGATCACGGATGGACTCCCGACAGCCCACTTTGAGGGTAGCCTGCTCTACATGCTCTATCCGCCGGATCCGTTGACGGAAGAAGCAACAAAGCGTGAAGGGATGCTGTGCAAGCGGGAGGGTATCACGATCAACATTTTTCTGTTGCCTAGCTGGTCGCAGACCCATGAAGACGTTCAGTTTGCGCATCGACTGGCGGAAAGCACGGGCGGGCGAGTCTTCTTTACCGCTGGCAAAGATCTCGATCGTTACGTTGTTTGGGACTATGTAAATCAGAGACGCGAGATTATCGGGTAGTTCGGTGCTTTAGACGCGCGTCCGTGAATTCAGCTTTAGAGCCTTTTGCCTGGAGTTCATTCTGAGATTCGAAATTGAAGACCTGAGTTGCTGATTCCTCGTCGTTAACACATGACACGCGTCGTCACATTAACGAACATTCGTTTTAACAAACGCAACTCAGCCCCGACGACCAAGTGAACTCATGGACGACATTGTTTATTTCGACCGATACAAGAATTCCACCTGCGTGGAGAAAGTCTACGGCGACAAAGCCCTGCGCTGGACTTACGGGAATCTGGCCGGCCGTATCGCACTCAACATGCTCGTCAAGCGAGCGGTCTTTTCGCACTGGTACGGCTGGAGAATGGATCAGCCCACGACGCGTGAAAAGATTGCCCCGTTCATCGAACAATATGGACTGAATCCGTCGGAGTTTCTTAGCGATGTGAAGGACTTCGCGAGCTTCAATGAGTTCTTCTTTCGAAAACTCAAGCCGGAAGCAAGGCCCATCAACGCGGATCCATTTTCCGTAGTGTTTCCTGCGGACGGTCGCCATTTATGCGTGCCAGATCTTTCACAATGCGACGGACTGTTTGTGAAGGGAGAAATGTTCAGCCTGTCGGAATTACTTCAGGACCAGAAACTGGCGAATCAATATGCGAAAGGCAGCCTGCTGCTGTCGCGATTATGTCCGGTTGATTATCACCGGTTTCATTTTCCGGCTGCAGGAGTGCCGGGAGCCACGCGGTTGATCAATGGCCCGCTTTACTCCGTCAACCCGATCGCTCTGTGTCAGAACATTTCTATTCTGGCCCGGAACAAGCGTTGCGTCACCGAGCTACAGACAGAAACGTTTGGCAAAGTTCTGCTTCTGGAGATCGGAGCGACCTGCGTTGGCAGCATTTGCCAAACTTACACATCAGGACAGGCTGTTTCGAAGGGGGGCGAAAAAGGTTATTTTCGCTTCGGCGGTTCATCGACGATCACAATTTTTGAACCCGGCCGCGTGAGATTCGATCAGGATCTCATCGACAATTCGAAACAGCATCGAGAACTCTACGCCAGAATCGGCGATCACCTTGGTTCACTCACCATGATTTGAGCTGAAGCTTCGTTGATCATCGTATGGCATTTCGACTCTGCTGCGGCAGTATAAGAAGCTGAACTGCGGAAGATTTCTCAGGTTGCAGCCGCGCCGAACGAGGCGATGTCACTCCGAGCGGTGCATTTGCGGTCGAGGTGCGTGTAGCCGCCATCGACGAAGATAATCTGTCCTGTTGTGTGGCTCGAACAGGGCGATGCAAGAAACACCGCCATATTCGCCAGCTCCTCGATTGTGGTGAATCTTCGCTCAAAAGGGATGAGCTGTTCCATCTCAGCCTTCGCTGCAGCGGGATTCGGCATTGCCGCGAGGCATTTTTCGTAAAGGGGAGTCCACGTCTCGGCTGGCAGTACGGCGTTGACACGAATTCCGTGTGGAGCGAGATCAACGGCCCATTCCCGAGTCAGCCCATTGATGCCTCCTTTGGACGCCGCGTAGCCTGACGTTCCTCCCTGGCCGGTTTCACAAACCTTCGATCCGATGTTGATGATCACACCGCGCGACTCTTTCAGAGCATTCAGCGAGTAATGAGCCATCGCATAGACATGAATCAGATTCCGTTTCAATGAATCGACAAACGCATCGACTCCTGCATCAAGCCCAACGCCATCGTTCACGCCGGCGTTGTTGATGAGAATATCAATTCGACCGAATCTCCTGAGTGTTTGTTCCACAGCATTACGACACGCACTGACGTCGGCGAGATCTCCCTGAACGAAAAAACAATCCCGGCCCAGAGCCGCATATTCGCTTTCCAGAAGTCGCCCTTCGGCCTCACTGCGGTTGACGTTCGCTACTCGTGCTCCTTCAGCGATCAGGCAGCGCACGATACCAAGACCAATGCCTTTGGATCCACCTGTCACAAGTGCAACTTTTCCATCCAGTCCCAGTTTCATTAATCGTAGTCCAGCAGCATGCGGTAGATGAAATTACGAAGCGACTTGGCAATTTCGCGAAGGCCAAATAACGCTTTCAATTGAATCCGAATTCTGACGTGATTGTCGCAGAAGTGGTACTGAGTTCACCATGATGGTTTGCCATCCCGGATTTGAAAGATCAATTGTTTCACTGGGCGGGGCGGCCTGATTCTTTGTGCAGTCCCGATCGGGGCTGTCCTTAATGAAGTCTCGCGGGAACGCTGGGCGTCAATTCAGAACATGCGGAGAATAGTTGATTCCTGCACGACTGAATTGCGATTAACCGTGGGGAAAAGTAGGATCTCGGTTTCTGGTTGGCGATTCCCGGTTCGACCGCTTCGCTGGTCCTGATCTAAGTTTCAACCCACTGATACCTGCCTGGTAAATTCTGTCCCGCATCTCCTGCAGTATGCTCGACAGATCTCTTCAGGCAGGCCGTCCCTCCTGAACAATTGGAGTTCCCTACATGTCGAAGAAACCATCTGATGCCTCACGTCGAGGCTTTCTGAAGACCTCCGCGGTCGCTGCGGCCGGATCTTCTATCCTGACAAACCTCAGCCCAGTCCGTGCAGCTCACGTCAACAGCGACGAAACTATTCGCATCGGTCTGATCGGCTGCGGTGGTCGAGGTCGAGGTGCTGCGGATCAGGCGATGAATACCGCCGGCCCGACAAAACTTGTCGCCGTTGCCGATGCATTCGATGACAACCTGAAGAGCGCAGTAGGCCAGTTGAAGCGTCAACACGGGGACAAAGTCGACGTTCCGGAAGATAAACAGTTCGTAGGTTTCGATGCCTACACAAAGGTCCTGGAGCAGGACTGTGATATTGTCATTCTGGCGACACCTCCCGGTTTCCGCCCGCTGCACTTCGAAGCCGCGATCAATGCCGGCAAGCATGTGTTCATGGAAAAGCCAGTGGCTGTTGATGCTGTTGGTGTTCGCAAAGTGCTCGATGCTAATCAGGTTGCCAAGTCCAAGAACCTGGCGGTGGCCGTCGGTCTGCAGCGTCACCATGAGCCAATCTACATCGAAACGATCAAGCGTCTTCAGGACGGTGAGATCGGCCGCGTCGTGGCGACTCGCTGTTACTGGAATGGCGACGGCGTTTGGGTTCGCCCACGCATTGATGGCCAGACAGAAATGGAATACCAGATGCGCAACTGGTACTACTTTAACTGGCTCTGCGGTGACCACATCAATGAGCAGCATATTCACAACCTTGACGTCATCAACTGGCTGATGGGCGGTCCTCCAAAGATGGCTCAGGGACAGGGCGGTCGTCAGGTCCGAACCGGCAAAGAGCACGGAGAAATCTACGATCATCACTTCGTGGAATTCACCTACGAGAAGGACGGCGATCGCTCCGTTCTGCTCAGCCAGTGCCGACATATTCCAAACTGCTGGAGCTCCGTCTCTGAGTACGCTCATTGCGCTGATGGCTGGGCCAACATTGGCGACGGAAAGATCTTTGATTCCAAGGGCAACCTGAAGTGGGAATACAATCGCAAGTCGGAAGACGGCAAGCGAAAGAACATCCACGACGGCCACCAGGATGAGCATCATGACCTCTTCGCTTCTCTGCGAAAGGGCGAGATTCCAAACGAAGGCGACTATGGTGCTCACAGCACGATGACGGCAATTCTGGGCCGACTCGCGACATACTCCGGCAAGGAGATTTCGTACGAGGACGCCCTGAAGTCTGAACTCGGCATTTCACCGGTCGAGACGTACCACTCGTTCAAGGATACTCCACCGATCCTTCCAAACGCCGACATGACCTATCCGATCCCAATGCCGGGCATTACGAAGGTTCTGTAGGACTGGATATTCGTCACGCAAATCAGCCGGCACGCGTTAGCGTCCGGTTTTAGCTGCCTTACGAGGCCACGATTACCAAAATCGTGGCCTCGTTTTTTTAAAGGCCCCCTTTGGACTGCGGCAGCCTGCTGCCGCTTTCGTGCAGGCAGCCTGCTGCCAAACACAGAATTCTTAAGTTCGCTGAGTTGGAAACAGTGATCCACAGCAGGCTGTGGATCGGAAAGCTGCAGCGGGCTGCAGCAGTCCAAAGGTGGAAGGAGCCGCATATCGTTTTCACGCACACTTTCCCAAGGCTGCCCTCCTCTGTAAGCTGACAGCATCAATTCATTGTGCGGGTTTTGCTTGAGGTTGAAAATGCGTAGCACGTTTTCAAGAACGCTGCTGGCTGCGGCCGGTTTGCTGTTGGGGACTTCTCAGACATTGTATGCTCAGGATGCTTTGCCGGAGACGGTTGAGTTTAATCGCGATATCCGTCCGATCCTTTCGGATAACTGTTTTTTCTGTCATGGCCCGGACAAGAATAAGCGAGAAGCTGACCTCCGTCTGGATACCGAAACGGGACTCCACGGTGCTGACGGCAAACATGGCGCTATCGTTTCGGGAAAGCCGGACGACAGCGAAATGATCAAAAGGATCATCTCCACAGATCCTGAGCAGAAAATGCCTCCGGTGCATTCGGGGAAATCGCTTTCCGAACGCGACGTCCAGTTGCTGAAGCGATGGATTGAACAGGGCGGAAAGTTCGAAGGTCACTGGGCGTTCCTGCCAATCCGCACGGCCGAGACAGCAGTTGGTCCGGTGTCTAACGGCATCGATCAGCTCGTTCAAAAAAGTCTGGCTGAGCATGGCATGGCCAATTCGGCCGAAGCCGATCGAATTACCCTGATTCGTCGCCTGAGTTTTGACTTGATCGGATTGCCGCCTTCAGAGAAAGAAGTGGCCGACTTTGTCGCGGATCAATCTCCTGAAGCATACGAAAAGCTCGTCGATCGCCTGCTGCAGTCTCCACACTTCGGCGAACGATTGGCGATGTGGTGGCTGGATCTTGTTCGATATGCGGACACGGTTGGTTATCACGGCGACCAGCCAATGAGCGTCGCGCCGTTTCGAGATTATGTGATCGCATCGTTAAACGCGAACAAACCGTTTGATCAGTTTACGATCGAACAGCTCGCAGGCGATCTGCTTCCTGAGGCAACTCGCGAACAACGCATTGCGTCGGGTTATAACCGCCTCGGAATGATGAGCGCTGAAGGAGGCGTGCAGGATAAGGAGTATCTCGCGAAGTATATCGCTGAGCGAGTTCGTAATACGTCCGGTACCTGGCTGGGGATTACTCTGGGATGTGCCGAATGTCATGACCATAAATTTGATCCTCTGACAGCGAAAGACTTTTATCGCTTTCAGGCGTTCTTCGCGGATATCAAGGAACGAGGTCTCTATTCCGGGGCGAATAGCGATGGCAACTGGGGACCGTTTGTGAAAGTTCCCACCGAGCAGCAGGCTGCCGATCTGGCCATGCTTGACGAACAAATTGCCTCGGTGAAAAAGGTCCTCGAAACGGATACGGCCGAACTAACCGCCGCACAACTTGAGTGGGAGAAATCTCAGATTCCCTGGACGCCACTCACGGCCGATACGATGGTGTCTCTTGAGGGTGCAAAACTAACACTTCGAGCCGACGGAGCAATCCTCGCTTCTGAAAAGAATGGTGCGACAGATACTTATACGTTGACGTTTTCCAAACTGCCGCCCGCTGTGACTGCGATCCGACTGGAAGTATTGCCGGATGATTCGCTGCCCAGCAAAGGGCCGGGGCGAGCTGGCAATGGGAACTTTGTTCTGTCAGAGATTGTTCTGAAGGTCAAAGAGGGCGAAGCAGAGCCGGTTGCGGTTCCGTTGCAGAATGCGTCGGCGACTTATGAACAGACCGGGGCCGCTGATGGAAATCCTTACAAGAAATGGGCCGCAGAAGCCGCGATTGACGGAGACACGAAAGGCGCCAAGTGGGGCTGGGCGATTATGGAGAAAGCCGGTCAGCCAAATTTCGCCGTCTTCGAGACGGCCAGCGATCTGACGCTGAAGGAAGGTGCGACGCTGACGATTACGTTGGCTCAGAATCTTGACAATCCAGGTCACAATCTTGGTTGCTTCCGCATTTCTGTTGCGACGGCCGCTCGACCGATCAAAGCCTCTGATGCTCCTCCGGCCAATCTTCTGGCCGTTCTGGCAACTCCTGTGGAGCAACGAACGGATGCTCAGAAATCAGAGCTGGCTACTTACTACCGCGCGATTGCTCCGCTGCTGAATCCAGCCCGCGAACAACTGGCCATGTTGGAAAAGCAGCGTACAGATCTCGACAACGCGATCCCGTCGACGCTGGTGACAGAAGCTGTGCCGCCGCGAATGGTGCGAATCCTGAAACGAGGCAACTGGATGGATGATACCGGCGAAGTGGTGACTCCGGCCTTCCCGGCTGTGTTTGCTGAAGCTCCTCCTGCGGACAAAATTCTGAATCGACTCGATCTGGCAAAGTGGATTGTCTCCCCAGAGAATCCTTTGACCGCGCGAGTCGTCGTGAATCGGCTATGGAAAATTTATTTCGGAGCTGGTCTGTCACGCAAGCTGGATGATCTTGGTGCTCAGGGTGAATGGCCGAGCCATCCGGAACTGCTTGACTACCTTGCCGAAGATTTTCGCAGCCACGGCTGGGATCTCAAACGAACCATCAAGTCGATGGTGATGTCGCAAACGTATCGTCAGTCATCCTTGACTAGTCCGCCAGTGCGAGAAGCGGATCCATATAATCGCTGGTTGGCTCGACAGTCGCGATTCCGTCTGGATGCCGAATTGGTACGCGACAATGCTCTGGCCATCAGCGGCTTGCTGGTGAACTCGATCGGCGGCAAAAGCGTCAATCCTTATCAGCCGGCCGGCTACTGGGCGTATCTCAACTTTCCAACTCGCGAATGGCAGAACAGCACAGGCGAAGGTCTTTATCGGCGAGGACTCTACACGCACTGGCAGCGTCAGTATTTGCATCCAAGCCTGCTGGCGTTCGATGCGCCGAGTCGCGAGGAATGCACGGCCGATCGGCCTCGTTCGAATACGCCGTTGCAGTCGCTCGTGCTGTTGAACGATCCAAGCTATGTGGAAGCGGCAAGAGCTTTTGCGGAGCAGATTCTGCGGCAGAGTGGCTCCAATCGCGACCGTCTGGATTTCGCATTTCGGCGCGCATTATCGCGTCCGATTCAGGACGACGAAGCGGTGGTCCTCGAAGAGCTGCTGAACACTCACATGGCCGAGTATCAGGCTGATGCCGCTGCCGCCGCGGCATTAATGACGGTCGGTGAAAAACCGATGCCGGCGGATCTGCCGACTCCGGAACTTTCCGCGTGGACGAGCGTTGCTCGCACGATTCTGAATCTGCACGAAGTCATTACAAGGAACTAAACTCATGATTACGTTGCCTACAGACATCGCTCGACGTTCGTTTCTGCGGAATACTGGCGTCGGCCTGGGATCAATGGCTCTTGGATCATTGCTGGCAAAGCAAGCCGGTGCATCGCAGGAGTCCGTCCCGAAATGGTCCGGCGTCATTCAGCCGACTCATTTCGAGCCCAAAGCCAAACGCATCATCTGGCTGTATATGGCCGGCGGGATGACTCACATCGACACGTTCGACAATAAGCCGAAACTAGCGGAGCTGCATGGCAAGCCGATGCCGGAGTCGGTTACCAAAGGTCAGCAGATTGCGCAGCTGCAGGGAGCACAGTTGAACTGTTTCGGTCCTCAGCATGCGTTTAAGCAGTGGGGAAAATCGGGGCAGTCGATTTCTGAGATCTGGCCAATGCTCGGAGAGAAATGCGCAGACGATATGTGCATTGTGAGATCGCTGCATACCGATGCGATCAACCATGATCCGGCCCATACATTTATGAACACCGGGACGATGATTGCCGGGCGACCAGCGATGGGATCCTGGTTGCTGTATGGACTCGGATCTGAATCTGAGAGTCTGCCGGGTTTTGTCGTGATGGTTTCCACCGGCAAGTATGGCCAGCGTCAACCGATTGCCGCTCGTCAGTGGCATTCCGGTTTTCTGCCGGGACAATTTCAGGGCGTTGAGTTCCGCGGCACCGGGGATCCCGTGCTTTATGTCGGCAACCCGAAAGGTGTGAATTCCAAGCAGCAACGGGATGTCGTCGATGCGGTGCAACGACTGAATGGACTGGCGAATAATCGGCTGGATGATCCCGAAATTGCTACTCGCATCAGTCAATATGAATTGGCGTTTCGAATGCAGTCGAGCGTTCCGGAGCTAATGGATGTCAGCAATGAACCAGCCCACATCTTTGATCTCTACGGCACAAAGGGCGGAGATGGCTCATTCGCCTCCAACTGCCTGCTGGCCCGTCGATTGGCGGAACGTGGAACTCGCTTCATTCAGCTTTATCATCGAGACTGGGACCACCACGGCGCGGTGAAGGAGCACTCCGCCGGTACTGCGAAGGAAGTTGATCAGGGCGTAGCCGCATTGATCACCGACCTCAAGCAGCGTGACATGCTTAAAGATACCATCATCGTGTTTGGTTCCGAGTTCGGTCGCACACCGATGGCTCAGGGCAACGGCCGCGATCATCACCTGGCTGGATTTACGATGTGGTTCGCTGGTGGAGGATTCAAGCCCGGCATCAGCTACGGCAACACAGATGAGTTCGGCTATCACGCCGTTGAAAATCGTGTTTCAGTTCACGATGTGCATGCCACGCTGCTGCACTTGATGGGCATCGACCACATGAAATTTACGTACAAGTTTCAGGGACTGGATTCGAAACTGACCGGGGTTGAAGAAGCAAATGTGGTGAAGGATCTGCTGGTCTGAAAACAACTTCTCCATTGCTGACTTCCGATTCGCTAATTGTCAGGTTGGATACTATCGCCGTGGCAGCAACATCGCGTTCAAAACGCAACATGCTCTTAAGTAAATCGTCAACTTAGGCCCGGAGGGTCGACACCTCTTTGCGGTTGAACAACGCTCATGAGTACACATCAGCAACTCCTGTATTACATTGTCTTCAGCACCACAAAACGCCGGCTCTGGTTGACTTAGAATCTGATAGCGCATCATGCCGGCCGCTCGTTTGAAGATGAGTATTTGCACCTTCTGAAGAAGCACTAATTGCAGTACGGGCGACGATATGTTTGGGATTGATGTGTCGACCCTCCGGGCCTCTGGATGCAGAGTCATTCCGTTCCGGGGCCTCACGGCCCCGGCAGATGATGTTTCAACCCTCCGGGTCTGAATCGCAGGTAGGCGGAGCGGGTTGGACAGCCCCGATGCAGTCCCATCGACTGGCTGCCGCTTCGCCAACTGCCTGGTTGGATGCCGCTGCCGCTGCCGTGGCGTTAATCTCGCGTGGAAAAGCCAAAATGCCTTAGGTACTATGAGGTTCAGGCCCGGAGGGCTGGCATATCCTCTGCCGGGGCCGTGAGGCCCCGGAACGCGATCGACAAGACCCAAAAGGCCCGGAGGGTCGACACCTCTTTGCAGTTGAAGAACGCTCATGAGTACTCATCAGCAGCTCCTGTATCACATTGTCTTCAGCACAAAAAATCGCCAGCGCTGGTTGACCGATGGATTTCGCGACGAGGTATTCGCCTACATGATAGGTATTGCTAAGAATCAGGGAGGAGTCGGGATTCGAGTCGGTGGATTTTATGACCATGTGCATTTGCTTGTTCGCATCCCGGCAAAGCTTGCTGTCTCTGAGTTTGTCGGAACACTGAAAAGCAATTCCAGTAAGCAAATTAATGACACAAGCGAACAGCTTCGAAAATTCGGATGGCAGGACGGATTCGGTGCGTTTACCGTGAGTGTCTCACAGAAGAACAGGGTGGTCGAGTACATCGAGAATCAGATGGAGCATCATGCTAGCCACTCGTTTCAAGACGAGTATCTGCACCTTCTGAAGAAACACGAAGTGGAATACGATCCACGGTATGTTTGGGATTGATGTGTCGACCTTCCGGGCCTCTGGATGCAGAGTCATTCGGTTCCGGGGCCTGACGACCCCGGCAGAGGATATGTCAACCCTCCGGGTCTGAATCGCAGGGTGGCACAGCCAGCATACACTGTGTTGCGGAGCAACAAGATGCAAGAGGTTGCAGGTTGAATTGAAGAACGAAGCTGATGTTTTGGTGCACAGCCGGGGCCATCCAAACTTGTTCGCCAAACGACAATTCACAACGGCAGATTTTCCTGGCCCCTGTTTATGCGTAATGACCTGTCATCGATTGCAGTCAACGAACCTCGTGCCACCCACCTGACTCTCATTTCTTCTTCGGAGGCTTCTTGTCCCAGCTTTGTTGGTTTGCTTCGACATCGCGGCCGGGATCTTCCGGGATCGGAAGATTCGCCGCTTTCATAATCTCTTCGAGACATTCAATCGTGGCCACATCGGGACGGAAATTCCCTTCGCGGTAACCATGAGCAATGATCAGCGGCGTCCATCCCCAGCGATTGGACGAGTTCCAGACTTCGGCCCGAGCTCCGTGGGTGACGAGAAACCGAATCAGGTTGGCCCAGTTCTGATAGGCCGCACCGTGGATGACGGTCTCTCCGTTATCATCAACTACATTGATATCGAGCCCCTGTGCCATCAGGAGGCGAATGACTTCGATGGCTTCGGCTTCGGTACCGGCGGCTTCCAGTCCGCTTCCCAGATCGCCCACTCCGGCCGCTGCTAGCATCGCAGTCGAACCATCGGCGTTCGGGATTCTGGGATCGGCTCCCAGTTCCAGAAGAAGTTTCAGCAACGGGAGATCTCCGGTTTGCGCAGCAAGGACAAACGCTGTGGCTCCGGTGGTGGTGAAATCGGCAAAGCCCGATCGGCCTTTTTCGAGACGAAGATTGACGTTGCCACCCCGTTCGATCAGTCGTCGCACAAACTCCAGCGACCCAATTTTTCCTGAACCGACCGGAGGAGGATCACCGTCTCCTCGAACAGGTCGACGAACGCTGACAATAGCATGCAGAGCTCCCTCTCCTGTGGGTTGAGCATTCGCATCGGCTCCGGCTTCAAGCAACGCGACCGCTGTTTCGAAATGTCCATTCTGCACCGCCAGCAGCAGCGGATTGGGACCTCGCTTGCGTTTAACACCAGTCATCGGGGCATTCACGTCAAGGCCCTGCTGGACCAGAAAACGAACCGTGTCTGTCTGCCCTTCCCGCACGGCAAAGAACAACGGCGTCCAGCCCGATGGCAATGCAGCTCGCATGTCAGCCCCCGCGTCCATCAATTGCCGTACGACATCCGTGTGCCCTTCCGCTGCAGCCCACATGATGGCCGTCTGCTGATGATCTTCATGAGCCTTGACGTCTGACCCGGCGTCGATCAGCAATTTGACGACTTCGGCATTGCCGGTGCGAGATGCCGTCATTAAAGGAGTGACACCACCAGCGATGCGGTATTCCGCATCAGCCTTCTTATCAAGCAGCATCCTGACAATCTCCGGTGATCCGTTTTCGCAAGCGAGTCCCAACGGACGAATGCCATAGAGTGTCACCGCATTCACATCAGCTCCAGCCTGCAGCAGCCGACGCGTCATCGGCTCATCGTTGCGTGAAACCGCCCAGTGCAGAGCTGTCATTCCGTCGACCTGAGCCGCGTTGACGTTTGCTCCGTCGCTCAATAGCTGCTGAATTCTATCAAGGTCATTGGACTCGGCAGCGACGGCCACCAACGCCGCTTCGTCACCCGTCTGCGCACCATTTTTGACTTCCTGAGCCATTGTGACCATCGGCACCGCCACGATGGCTGCGATCATGACGTGGAGGGGCGTTCCGAGCTTGAGTCGGTTAAGCAGGCCTTGAAAAGTAATCGTTGTTGAGTGCATGACTGAGTTCTACTCTTCTGAACCATCAGCGCGAGACAACCGGTGAGCTCGCCCAGGGGACTGGCAACCGCTTGATCAGCCTTCTCAGAGGGAAACGGGGCCGAAGAGGTCATCAAATCGTCCGTTGCTGTCAGCAAACTGTTCCATCGGTATGCCGACTCGATCCAACAGAGTCAGATGCAAATTCGCCAGCGGCGTTGAATTCTGAAATGTGACATGACGACCACCTCGAAACGATCCCGCCGCCCCGCCAGCCACGACAATGGGAAGGTTGGTATGATCATGAAGATTCGGATTGCCCATACCGCTGCCGTAAAGATACAGCACATTGTCCAGCAGTGTCCCGCCAGCCTCGGGTGTCTTCCCGAGAACCTGAAGGAACTCAGAAAACAGCGACACGTGAAACCGATTGATTTCCGCAACCTTGGCAATCATCTCTGGATCGTTGCCATGATGCGTGAGCGGATGATGAGGTTCGTTCACTCCGATTTCCGGATAGGTTCGATTGCTGGTTTCTCTGGCCATCTGAAACGTGATGACTCGCGTCATGTCACCCTGCAAGGCCAGCTTCTGCAAATCGAACATGAGACGCGCATGATCTCGATAGCTTGCGGGGACTCCGACGGGACGCTCCACGTCCGGCAAGTGATCTCCGGCAGACTGCTCCGCCTTCTGAATTCGCCGTTCGACATCGCGCACAGCGTTCTGATACTCCTCAATCCGCTGTTGATCTTCTGGCCCGAGTGATTTCTTCAGGCGAGCGAATTCTTCATTGACGGAATCCAGGAGGCTGGCACGTCGTCGCAACACGGCTTTGCGATCGGAAGCCGTTCCACCTTCGCCAAACAATTGCTCGAAGACGACTCGAGGATTCGCTTCCGGAGGCAGAGGCGTCGTTGGCGATGACCACGAGAGACAGTTCTGATAAACACACGCGTAACCGTTGTCACATTGTCCGACAGCTGCGATCAGATCCATCGAAAGTTCCAGCGATGGAATCGGCGTGTCTTTCCCGAGCTGACTTGCGGCAATCTGGTCGACAGTCGTTCCCAAATAGTAATCGTTGCTCTCTGTTCTTCGGGCTCGCGCGGCGCTGAGAAATGAGGCGTTGGAAGTGGCATGTGTCCCGGGCCAGGCGTTCTTCAGCTCCAGGTGGCTCAGGACAGAGATCTGATTCTTCACTGGTTCAAACGGACTCAGAATCGGTGTGAGAGTTTCCATTTTTTCATTGGCCGCGGGTGTCCATCGACTGTGATCGCAGCCCATCGGGATGTAAACAAACCCCAGCCGGCGCAGCTTTGAAGGATTTGCGGGAGTGCGATCTTCTGCCGTCAACGCCGGGATCATCGCATCCAGCAGCGGCAATGCGAACGCCGCCCCTGCGCCTCGAAGGACAGTTCGCCGCGACAATGATCTTTTAGGAACAAACATGGAAATCTCCTCTGCCGAATTGCCCCGCGCTAATGCCGATTTTCTGCTGTGAGCTCGTCGTTTTCTCTCATCCGAAATGGCGTGCTGAACACAATCCCCTCAACGATGGCCGAGAAACGATAATCCTGTTTGGCCGCGTCGGTGACAATTCGTCGTACTGCTGCACCATCTTCCGGCTCCAGCCCGCGTCCCAAAGCGTACACGAGCAGTTTCTCCGTCACAGTTCGAGCAAAGACATCGGGACGATTCAACAGAGCCTTTTCCAGTCCGTCAATGCCTGTGAACTCACTGCCATCCGGCAATGCTCCCGACGCATCAATTGAAAACGCACCTTCTGAGTCTCTCCAACGGCCGACCGCATCGTAGTTTTCCATCGCGAATCCTACGGGATCGATCCGCTGATGACATGCGGCACAAGCCGGGTTATCTCGGTGAGCCGCGAGTCGTTCACGCAATGGTAATGTCGCGGAGACCGTGTTGTCCTGAAGTGCCGGCACGTCAGGCGGTGGCGGTGGAGGCGGTGAGCCCAGCAGATTCTCCAGCACCCACTTGCCTCGCAGCACCGGTGATGTTCGAGTTGCATAAGAGGACACGGAGAGAACACTGCCATGGCGAAGGAGGCCGCCGCGATGCTGATCCGCACTCAGTTCCACTCGCCGAAAATGGTCCCCGATCACGTTTGGAATCCCATAGTGCCGAGCCAGTCGTTCGTTCAGATACGTGTGCGAACTGTTGAGAAGTCGGAGAACCGTGGTGTCGTCGCGCAGGACTTCGCGGAACAAAAGTTCTGTCTCTCGGCGAAAAGCATCTCGCAGATTTTGATCGAAGTCCGGAAACAGGCGAGCATCGGGAGTGACCGCTTCCAGATTACGAAGATACAGCCACTGGTCGGCAAAACTTGACACCAGAGAATCCGCACGAGCATCGGCCAGCATTCTCTGAGTCTGCTGACGGAGGACTTCAGGGCCAGATAGCTGCCCGGACTCCGCGAGGTTCAACAATTCATCATCGGGCAGACTGCCCCACAGAAAGAACGAAAGACGTGAGGCAAGTTCGAGATCTGAAATCTTACCGTGAGTGCGTTCGATGCGAAAAAGAAACTGAGGATTCACTAGGATCCCTGCCAGAGCTCGCTCAATCCCGGCTTCAAAGTCCTTCTCTTCGTCATAGGCTTCGCGGAACAATGCCATGGGGGCATTCAGATCGTCGGGCGTTATTGAACGACGATAGGCACGACGCATGAGAGGGCTCAGAATCTGCCGAGCATACTGTTCAGCATCGTCGGGACCGCCTGGTGTTTTGATCAGAATTCGGCGACGACTTTCACCGTCACCCGCAGTCGATTCACCGATGGGTCCGGTGATTGTGACTTCGTGAACTGCTGGTCCCAGCCTTGGATGGCGGTAGAAATTAAAATGGACATTGAGCGGCTGGCGGTCTGATTCAAGCAACGGACGGCCCTGATCCACGAACGTAACGGCCACGTTATGTTTCCCGGCTTCGACTGGAAACAAGGCCGTCAAGGATGCATCAACTTCGTGGTCGTCGTGTCCTTCCGGAGGCCGTTTCAGGACGAAGCGATGCACGCGTCGCCGATCCAGCAGCACATCCATCGGATGCTCGCCATGCAAGCCTTCAAGTTCGTCATTGCGATCTCGCATCAGTCGAACCTGGACCTGATAAGTTCCGGTTCGAGGAAAGTTCCACTGGATCTGAAGGCCACCGCGAGTTCCGAGCGGCAAACCTTCCGCTCGCGATCTGTCCTGAGTGACATCGCCGCGCACACGAAATGTTTCGCCCCCCGGAGAGCGTCCGGGCCGTCCCAGCGCGATGCGGCTGATCTTTTCTGCGGCGGTGACGTATCGACTGAGCAATGTCGGGCTGAGGTTGGTCACGGTGATGTTGTCAAACCCGTGACTCGATTCATCTGCCGGCAACAAGGAAGTGACGTCGAGATCCACAGCCAGCAGATCTCGAACGGCGTTGCGATATTCATGACGTGTCAATCGACGCAGGGCTGATGTGCGGCCGGGTTTAGGATTCTGCACGGCGGCCTGATCCAGTTGTGAGGCCAGAATCTGCAGAGCCTGCTGAGCCATGGCGGGATCGGGGCGAGGCTCTCCCGATGGCGGCATGTCACCATTCTGAAGTCGCCGAGCGACTTTCTCCCACGCTGGCAGGTGACCGGCAACATCATTATCGGCCGAAGGCATCAGAAACTGTGCTGCTGCGTCTTCGCCACTATGACAGGACCGACAGTTTGACTTCAGAAACGAAGACAACTGCTGACGATCCTGGCCGTCTTCGGCAGTGACACAAGGCGTGAAAAATGCGATCGCCATTGTGATGATCGCAAGTTGTCGATGCATCTCGATCGCCCCACGCAATACGACTCACTGTTTTCCACTGACCAACGTAGCGAGCAGAATAACGATCCAAGAGGCTGAAAGGAACCGATGTTGTGCCTGGCAACACGGCAGCTCACTCGTTTATTGCAAGGAAAAGGTGTCAGCAACCGTTTCTCAAAATCCCTGCCCCAACCTTGCTCAAACAAACAGTATTCAGCAAGTGATTTTGTTGAGTCTGTTTGCGTCAAGTGGCTTTCGATGAAACTCGCAATGCGCAGCGATTGACGCGCAATGCATAGCGCGAAGTTGCAAGGCGTCCTCTTTTGTTCAAAGATGCATTCTTCGTTCAGTACAGAGAACTTGCCATTACAAGGCACTCGTTCGTTATCGCTCGAACTATTGTTTCTCCAATCGGATCATAAGAATGCTCAAAACGCTATCCGTCTTACTCTCGATGTATGTGATGTTGGCCGAGGCTTTGACAGCGTCTGCAAGTGACAAGCCCAACATCATTATCATCTACGCCGATGATCTGGGTTACGGAGATCTGGCATGTTACGGGCATCCCACGATTCGCACGCCGAATCTGGATCGGATGGCCGCTGAAGGCATGCGGTTTACGGAGTTCTATTCCACGGCTGAAGTGTGTACTCCCAGTCGCGCGGCTTTGATGACGGGGCGATATCCGGTACGCAATGGGATGTGTCACGACAAGTTTCGAGTCCTCCGGAACAATTCGAAAGGCGGACTTCCAAGGGACGAGGTCACTCTGCCGGAGTTGCTGAAGACTCAGGGCTATGCCACGGGCATGGTTGGAAAATGGCATCTGGGACATCTGCCCGAGCATCTGCCGCCGCATCATGGCTTTGACAGCTATTTCGGAATGCCGTTTTCAAACGACATGATGCCAGCGCCGGATGCTCCCAAGGGAAGAGAACGATTCTTTGCGGAGAATAATGACTACTGGAAGACTCCGTTGATCCGGGGCACTGAGATCGTTGAAGAACATCCTGATCAACGTCAGCTAACCAAACGGTATTCTGAGGAAGCCGTTCAATTCATCAAAGAAAAGAAGAACGCTCCGTTCTTTCTGTACGTCGCGCATTCGTTTCCGCATGTTCCGCTGTTTGCATCCGAAAACTTTCGCGGGAAAAGTCCGGCCGGGATTTATGGAGATGTCGTCGAAGAACTGGACTGGAGCGTTGGGCAGATTCTGGACACGTTGCGATCCGAAGGACTGGACGAGAAGACTCTGGTTGTCTTCAGCAGTGACAACGGCCCATGGCTGATCTTCGATGATCACGGCGGCAGTGCAGGTCTGCTGAAGGAAGGCAAAGGTTCTACCTGGG
Organism: Planctomycetaceae bacterium; assembly: GCA_044378235.1. Classification (GTDB taxonomy): domain Bacteria; phylum Planctomycetota; class Planctomycetia; order Planctomycetales; family Planctomycetaceae; genus SXXK01. The sequence continues at coordinate 17,447 of JBILXT010000027.1, read as the reverse complement.
AAGGCGGCATGCGTGTGCCAGGGATCTTCTGGTGGCCAACAAAAATTCCGTCCGGCAGCATCCAACGCGAAATGGCCAACACGATGGATGTCTTCGCCACCTGTGCATTACTGGGGGGAGCAACTCGGCCGGACAAAAAGATCGATGGTATCGATGTGTCACCGCTGCTCTTTGAAACGGGCACCGTCGATCGACCGCCGTTCATGTACTACCGAGGAGCAACGCTGTACGCGTGCCGACTTGGCCCGTGGAAAGCTCACTTTCTGACTCAACCGGCTTACGGAACACCGAAAGCCGAGCCTCATGATCCACCGCAGTTGTATCATGTGAAGATTGATCCCGGTGAACGCTGGGATCGAGCGGCGATGAATCCGGACATCATCACGCAGATTAAGTCGGTTGTGGAACAGCATCGCGCGGAATTACAAATGGCTCCGACGCAGCTTGAAGAAACTGTCGCGACAAGTCCGTAATAGCGTCAATGTGTCGTGTCCTTTTTTGTAGCGTTGGCTTCAGCCAACGGTCTCTTGCCAACTGAATGAAAACGCCGGCTGAAGTCGGCGCTACGAACAAAGCCCACAGCCCGCTTGCTGTAAAACAATTGAGGTTCACCATGCAGGATTGGATTGCCACGGATCAAGACCGCGATTTGTTTGATCGAGAGCTGAACAGCTACGTTCCCGACAAGATCTTCGATGCCCATGCCCATTGGTATCGCGCTGATCATTTTCCTGCGGACTCAATACCGGCTCTTGTAAAATCCGGGCCGCCCGTCGCGGGAAGTGATGAGTTTGATCGTCAGATGGAAATGATTACTCCCGGACGCAAAACAGAGGGACTCTTTTTTCCATTTCCGCACGCGACTGTCGACGTCGACGGAGAAAACTCGTTTCTCTTCGACGAACTGAAGAAACGTCCAAAGTCGCGCGGCCAGATGCTGGTCACTATGCAGCAGGATCCAGAGTTTATTCGCGAGACCGTGCGACGTTGTGGATTCGTTGGATTGAAGTGTTACCACGTCTACTCCACGCGGCGACCAACGTTTGATTCGTACATCGAGGAGTATTTGCCGGAAGAGCAGGTCCGGATCGCTCACGAAGAAGGACTGTCGATCACATTACACATGGTCCGCGCGCGGGCACTGTCTGATCCGGCCAATCAGCAGACGATCCGCCGCTATTGTGAACAGTACCCCAACATGCGTCTGATCCTCGCGCATGCTGCTCGTGGATTTAATGCCCATCATACGATTATGGGAATTGAATCGTTGCGAGGGCTTGCCAACGTTTGGTTCGACACAAGCGCGGTGACAGATTCGGGAGCCATCGAAGCGATCATCAACGTCATGGGGCACAAGCGAGTGCTCTATGGATCGGACTTCCCCGTGTCGCATTTGCGAGGTCGCTGCGTCGCGTTGGGCGATAGTTTTCTCTGGATCTCTGCCGACAACGCAAAGCTGGATGTTCCTTACGCCAAACTGGAGCTGGCACTGGTCGGCCATGAATCGTTGAGAACTCTCAAGATCGCGACTATGTCAACGCGTCTGACGGACTCACAGGTGGAAGATATCTTCCACAACAACGGTGTTGAACTATTTGGTCTCAATTCGAGAGCCTGAGCAGCTACATCACTGCTTTTCAATATTGTTTGCTCCGAGTATCATCGCTCATTCTGTATACACCACACCCATAAGGAAGCCGACCATGCACAATCCTGACCGAAGAGTTTTCCTCAAGACTTCACTCGCAGCAGGCATGGCAGTTGCGACTCGGGGTGTACCTCTGCTGGCGAATTCTGTTGCGGCCGAGTCTAAAATGAGATTTGGACTGGTGACGTACCTCTGGGGCAAGGATATGGACCTGCCCACGTTGATTTCTTCCTGTGAAAAATCGGGCCTGGGTGGTGTCGAAGTCCGTACGGAACACAAGCACGGGGTTGAGCCATCGCTGTCACAGGCTCAGAGGCAGGAAGTACGCAAACGATTTGAAGACAGCCCGGTAGAATTGGTTGGCTATGGTTCGAATGCTCAGTTTCATGAAGCAGAGCCTGAGAAACTGAAAGCCAACATTGAGCTTACGAAGCAATATATTCAACTGATGCACGATTGCGGCGGCACCGGCGTCAAAGTGAAACCGAACAGTTTCGTCAAAGGCGTTGAGCACGAGAAGACTATTGAGCAGATCGGGAAAGCCTTGAACGAAGTCGCCGCCTATGGTCAGGAATACGGGCAGCAGATTCGCGTGGAGGTTCATGGTCCGGGCACAAGCGAACTGCCGGTGATAAAAGCCATCTTCGATGTCGCCGATCATCCCAATGTGGCGGTCTGCTGGAATTCAAACGGAGAAGACTTGAAGGGCGAAGGTCTGGAGTACAACTTCAATCTCGTGAAGTCAAGATTCGGAAAGACTGTGCATGTTCGTGAACTCAACATAGATGACTATCCGTATCAGAAACTCATCAGTCTGTTTCATGCAAACAATTATGACGGCTGGATTCTCCTGGAAGCGCGTACCGAACCTGCTGACAAGGTTGCGGCTCTGACTGAGCAGCGACTTGTGTTTGAGCAGATGGTCAGGAATGCCAGGGGTTGATCAGGACTCATTTCCTGTTCAATCAGGCAATGTCGGCTAGTGCTCCGTCAAGATGAAGTATTCGGGTTGGTGGTAGTGGATCTTGCTAAAGATCCCTTTGCTGCAGGACCTTTAGCAAGGTCCACTACCCGAGATTCAAGTCTTGACAAAGCACTGGCCGAAATCCCGATCAGGAAGGCGACGAACCGTCCGCTGGAATGGCAGGAACAAGCTTCTGCCATTCGACGCGGGGGGCGTCTGCCCAAAGGCGTTCGAGGTCGTAGAGGGCTCGACCTTCCGGCGAAAACACGTGCAGCACGACGTCGCCGTAGTCGGTCAGGATCCAGTTACCTTCGGTGCGGTAGCCTTCGATGCTGATGCGTCGATTGCCGTCTTCGTGCTTCAACTTTCGATTCACCTCATCGGCAATTGCGTGAGCCTGCCGTTGACTGGTGGCTGTCGCAATCACAAAGAAGTCCACGATTGAAGTGACGGGTGTCATGTCCAGCAACACGATGTTCTGACCCCGCAGTTGGTCGCAAAGATGTACCGCCGCCAGCGCGTTGGCCAGGCTGGTTTCGTAGAGCTGTTTCGGTCGAGGTGCAGCGACCTGAGCCTCTGCAGTCAGGGTCGCGAGAGTCCCAGTAGGAACTTTGGATTCTGCCATTATCGTTTTGCCACACTCAATCAGGAAACTTAGCCAGCACACAGACACAATTCAGGAATCAGACGGCAGTTTAGGTTCCGGCCTTGCCAAAGACAACAAGCTACGCTGCAAACGCCCGTTTCGAGTCAGACATCATTCCGCATCGCATCAATGTGCAATTACGTGGACTTCCATAGCGTGGAATGCGATGGAACGTGTAATAGGCCTGCATTTTCTCAAAGTCTCCATTTCTGACGGTCCGGTTTTCGATGTTATCAGCCATTCGTCACGAAGAAGGTCAATCAGGCGGCGAGGCTTTGGTGTGCAGGCGAGCCGTCAGGGTGACACTCAAAACCGGGAAGGGATGAAGTGAGAGTTAGAGAGATTCTGTCGATTCTCATGTTCAAATACGTGAACACTTTGGATTGACGACATTGGGATAAACCCGCGTGACGGAAAATTTTGCAACGTGACAGTGTGTGCAGTACCGAGGATACCGTCATCCTGTGGAGCGAATGTGGGGCAAAAGAGCCCCTGCAGTTGTGAAGGTCTCCTGAGTCCTCTCTGCTGCAGTCTGTAGACAATTTTTCGTTAGGCATCACCGTGCAGATTACCGAAGTTCGCATCAAATTGGTCACCGACCTTGATGACCGGCTGCGTGCATTCTGTTCGATCACGTTTGATGGGGAGTTCGTCGTCCGTGATCTGAAAGTCATTCAGGGGCAGCGAGGACACTTTGTCGCCATGCCCAGCCGAAAACTCATGGAAAAATGCGTACGTTGTTCCGCAAAGAACGACGTCAAAGCTCGCTATTGTTCGCATTGCGGAGCGGCCCTGCCGCCTTCTCCGCCGTCAGATCACTCAAACGGCCGCAGCCGAATGTTTGCTGACATTGCCCATCCAATTAATCCGCACTGCCGAGAACGAATTGAGCAGGCTGTGCTGGCGGCGTTTGAGGAAGAAAAGATCCGCGCCCAACAGCCTGGCTATGTGTGTCGCTATGACGAATTCGACGATCACGTACTTCGCAATCCGGAAAACGCAGACTCTGCCCGTTGAGAAATCCTGGGGGATCGCAGGGGCTTGTGTTGCGTGCGATTTCGTTCGTGGCGAATCAGTCCAGAGTGGCCTGTTCACCGGTCCTCAGGATTTCCAGTACTTCAGATGCTGAGCTGGCTGTACGTAGTCGCTCCGGAATGAACTCGCTCTCATCCAGCAGAGTGGCAATGACAGCCTGAAGTCTCTGATGCACTCGAGGCTGGCCTGTTGGGGTCAGCAGCACAAACAGCAGATGTGCACGTTCCGTTGTTCCGCGATACGGAATCCCGCCTTCCGAACGAATGACCAGCACGATCGCCTTTTGCAGGCCATGCAGACGCGCGTGAGGCATCCCCAGATGACGACCCAGATAGGTTTCAATCAGTCGTTCGCGTTCCTCAACGGCTCTGATCACTTCATCGCGAGGAATCGGCAATGACTCAGGCTTCATCTGCGACAACGCTTTTCGCACGGCTTCGATCGTGCTTTCCGCCTCAATGTTGAGATGCACCCGATCTTCCAGAAGTGCGTCTGCGAGGTGAACGGGTTCCTCATCTTCGAATTCGTCGCGAATCGTCCCAACGATTTCTTCAATCACATCTTCAAGTGTCAGAAACCCGGTCCATGTGCCGCGAGCATCCTTGACCAGCGCCACGTGAATACGACGACGCTGCATTTCCGCAAGAACAGCTTCCAGCAACGACGTTTCGTCAACCGTGATCACCGGCCGAAGAATGGCTCTCAGGTCAGAATCCGGCCCGCCCGCCAGAAACAGATCCTTTAGATGGATGATGCCACCAGGAATCGCTTCATCACCATCGAACAATGGGTACCGGCTGAATCGGTAGCGACGAGCAATTTGCAGATTCTCTTCCCAGGAACTGGCAGTGCTCATGCATCGCACCTGTGACCGAGGACGCATTGCGTCGCGAACGAGCAACTCACCCAGATCAAAAACATTCTCCAGGAACAGCAATCGGCGAAACGACATCAATCCTGATGACTGCGACTGGTTCAGTAAGATTCTGAGCTCATCTTCGCTATGACTGTCATGCGTTTTGGATTTTCCAAGGCCCATCAGTCCCAGCATCAGGTTGGCCGAACCATTCAGAACCCACAAAGGAACCATGAACATGGTCCGAAACACTCTCAGTGGTGGTGCTGTAGCCAGAGCTGAACGGTCGGTCCGTCGAATTGCCATCGATTTCGGGACGAGTTCTCCCAGCAGAATATGAGCGTAACTGACCAACAGATAACTCAGGGCAAATGCAATCGCATGAGACGTCAGAAAAGTGAGCCGGGCATTTTCGGAGAAGAGGCCAGTGAAGATGATGACAGGCTCAATAAGCCGCACCACTGCGGGTTCCGCAACAAAGCCCAGGCCAATCGAGGTAAATGTGATGCCCACCTGACATACCGACAAGTACTCGTCGAGATGATCCTGGACGTGCCTTGCGGCTGCCGCCCCGCTGACTCCGTCGTCCTGCAATTCACGGACGCGCGATGGTCGCATTTTGACCGCTGCGAATTCTGCGAGAACGAAGAATCCGTTCAACAACACCAAAAAGAATGCCGCCAGCAAATAAACAAACGTCATTGACGAATTGCCCAGCCCCTGTCAGGACAGGCCCTTGACTCAAACTCGAGCTACCGCCCGGAACCAAACAACGCACGAAACCGACTTCATCAGGAAATCAGGTCGGCAAAACGTCCCTAAGTAGTTCGACAGGCTCAGCATCTTAGACGTTCCACGCCGGGAAACCAGTGAACTGCAAATGTCGATCGACTTCGTCAAACTGACATCTGGTCTGTCAATGAATTATGAAGGCCAGTTCGGCAAAACCTTGGCACGCAGAGACCAGAACTGCCGGAATCCGGAAGCACCACAAACTGCACGCCAAAAAGCTATGCATTGCTCCAAACCCTGGCCTGATAAACTGTCAACAATTACGTGGACATGACTCGAGAAACGAAGAACTGCAGACTCTGGATCAATAGGTTTCTCGGATTTCTGCGTGGGCGTGCAAACAGGCTGGCTACAACCTTCATGCGGGCTACAGCCTTGTCAGCCGAATTACTGGCAGGCTGTTCACAGGCTCTCCGCAATCAGTGGCTCAAATAGTCACTATTTGCCGACCGCCATCGCACTAAGGTTGTGGTGCCATGAATCGTAAACTTTCAAGGCAAAATTCGTTTCTGAGCGACTACCTGACGCAGGGTTAATCGTTGCTCAGGACTTCTTCCGGGTCCTTCTGGATCGGTTCGCTCTTGTCCCACTTGGAAGCTCGAAGCTCTTCGGCCGGTTCCATGAATGGGCGAACAACACGCAGGCCAACTCCAAGGGCATCGGTGAAATACCAGATGCTTTGAGGAATCTGAGGATCCTGCTGCTTCCATTCTTCGCTTGATCCTTCCCGCACTGCACTTCGCAACATCTCCGCGGGATCATCCCAGCCGCCGCCGCGCACAATGCGTGGATACTCAGTCATTGGAATCACAAGCGGATCAACTGCCGCGCTGCCGGCTCGAAGCTTGTAAGTGTCCGGAACGTACTGATCGAGGACCCATTCCGCGACATTGCCGTGCATGTCGTAGAAGCCCCAGGGATTCGGTTTCTTCTTTCCAACGGGATGATAAATGCCTTCGCTGTTGTCCGTATACCAGGCATGCTCGCCAAGCTGAGACGCATCGTCACCGAAAGAATACATGGTGGTTGTTCCCGCACGACAAACGTATTCCCACTCGGCTTCCGTCGGCAGACGATAGTAACGCCCCGTTTTCGCGCTCAGCCACGTGCAGAACATGCGGGCTGAATGCTGAGTCATGCAGATCGCCGGGTTGTTCTCACGACCCATCCCGAAGCTCATGTCCGTGTACGGCGGAGTCGGACGAGTTACGGAATCAGCCAGCTTGTCTCGAGGAGTCGTCGGTTTGCCATAGGCCGCGCGGCGGAGAGAGTCGACTCGGTCACTCCAGACTTCGTACTGGTTCCAGGTGATTTCGTACTTGCTCATCCAGAACGGGGAGAGTTCGACTTCGTGCACCGGACCTTCGTCGTCGCGTCGCCCGTGTTCGGTGTCAGGACTGCCCATGACAAACTTGCCGCCCTTGACCGGCAGCATGTCCAGCTTGAAAGTGGTGTGCATCAGCGGCTCGGAATAGGCTTTCATCTCTTCCGGCGTCGCAGCAATTGCCGCTGGCACTTTTACCGGCTCCAATTTCGTCTCCTGACCAGAAACGGCCGTGGGCCGCATCATCAGCATTGCCCCAAAGGAGATTTGGAACAAAAGAGCAGGGATTGTCGAGGGACGAAAAGGCTGTTTCGTCATCGTTTTAGGCCTTAATCGAAGTTCGCCGTCAGGAAAGCTGAGGGCTGGAAGATTCATGATTAAAATTCAAGCGGTGATTTCGCTGTGATTTCTATAGCCGATAGGGTCATGAATTCTGCGACCGACGTCAACGGTTGGCGTGCCACATCGCTCCGTTGGTCTCGAACTTGGGCCGGGAAAACCGGAAAATCGGGTTCAGATTCTGCCTTTCTCCAGCGTACACTCCGTAGCTGGAAGCTTGCGGACGCCGAGTCACGCGGGCTGGTCCGCGTCGGAAGACTGTTGAAGCAGTATTGGTCGCGAGCCGAATGGCACTGGCGGTTTGTTGATGTTAAGGGCTTTTCACAACCCGAAACGTCAGTGAGGGATCAACGTGTTGACGTTTTGCACGTAACATCCCTCGCTAACACTTCGGGTTGCGATGGAGCAAGCAACCCGCCAGCGCCGTTCTGCTCGCTGCGTCATTGGTCCACCGAACGACTTTCCTCAGAGAAGACGGTGACTCGATTTTAAACTGGCGGACAGAGTGTGCCGTCCGAATCAAAGAACATTCACAACAGCGTGCAGAGGTCGAATGTCACTATTGCTGGAATCTATCCGGAAATCATACCGGGAACCCGGAGGACGCCGAATACCGGTGCTCGGGATCGAACGATTTGAGATGAAACAGGGAGAGCAGGTTGCTCTGCTGGGCTCAAGCGGCGGCGGCAAAACCACGCTGCTGAATATCATCTCGGGAATCCTCACGCCGGATGCAGGGCGAGTTGTTGTCGATGGTCGTGACGTCGCAGCGATGCAGGAAGTCGTCCGCGATCACTTCCGCGCCGCCAAGATTGGGATCGTTTTTCAGACATTCAATCTGCTGCCCGCGTTTACGGCTCTGGAGAACGTCCTGCTGGGAATGTCGTTTTCCGGCAAAGGCGTTGACAAGACGTTTGCAAAACAATTGCTGGAACGAGTCGGGCTGGGGCATCGCCTGAATCATTCGCCTCAACAAATGTCTGTGGGCGAACAACAACGAGTCGCCGTGGCAAGATCACTGGCCAACAAGCCCGTGTTGCTGCTGGCCGACGAGCCGACGGCGAACGTGGACCCGGCCAATCAACAATTGATCCTTGATCTGATTCGCGATACGTGTCGAGATCACAACGTCACACTGCTGATGGTGACTCATTCACTGGAAGTCGCGGGGACATTTAAGCGAGTCGAAAAGCTGCAGGACTTTAATCGTCCCGAGCTTTGTCTGCAGGAGCAAGCCGCATGAATCTGCTGACAATTGCCTGGAAGAGTATTCGTCAGCGCAGGCTGGCTTCGTCCTTGACGGCACTCAGCATTGGACTGGGTGTCATGCTGATGGTTCTCGTGCTGGTCATTTTCGGCGCTGTCGATAGCGCGTTTAATCAGACCAGTGTGGGTTATGACCTGATCGTGGGCCCCAAGGGCAGCGATCTGCAACTGGTGCTCAGCGCTGTTTATCGCATGCAGCCGCCGATCGAGAATTTGCCGTATTTGTTTCTTGAACAGATGCAGAAGGATCCGCGAGTTGTCTCGGCAGTGCCGCTGGCTTTTGGCGACGTCACCAAGGAAGGATCATTCCCCATCGTTGGCACAACGACGGAGTATTTCGAAAATGAATACATGCCTCGCCGGAAGTTTCGCATTCGCGGCAGTCGCATCAACGGGCTGTTCGATACGATTATCGGCTCTGAGGTCGCTCGTGAGAACGGCTGGGATCTCGGTTCTCAATTTACAATCGTGCATGGTGGTGCGGATAGTGGCCACGTTCATGACGAAAAGTTTACCGTGGTCGCAGTGCTGGCTCCGACAGGAACGGCGAATGATCGCACGGTCTTTCTGCCTCTCGACGGATTCTATGCCATTGCGGGACACGGGAAACCAGTTAATGAGATCGAGAAACGATTGAGAGACTTCTACGCAGCGGAGCCGGAGCGGCTTACTGCCGCCTTAAAGCAACTGGAAGGCGTCAAGGCGGAGGAAGCCGCCGGATCGCACGATCACCATAACCATGCTCACGCCACTCCGGATGCCATGAAGGAGATCTCGGCGATTCTGATCAAGACAGATCCGGACAAACCGTATCTCGGTGTGAGCCTGATGAGTGATCTGCAGACTGGTTATCAGGCGATGGCTGCAAATCCGGTGCGGACAATTCAAAGGCTGATGAATGGGCTGATTGGCAATATCCAGAAGGCTCTCGTTGCGTTGACTGCCATCATCATTCTGGTCTCCGGCGTGGGCATCTTTGTGAGCATCTACAACTCTATGTCGGATCGACGTCGCGAAATCGGCATCATGCGAGCCCTGGGTGCTCAACGAATGCATGTCTTCGGAATCATCCTGGCCGAGTCAGCGTTGCTGTGCATCGGCGGCGGATTGATTGGCTGGCTGACCGGTCATGGCATCGCCGTTGTTGCTTCACCATGGATCGTGAGCCAGACTGGTTTGCTGATTAATCCCTGGGCGTTAAATGTCTGGGAAGCAGTTCTGTTTCCGGTCCTGGTCGGACTGGCAGTGCTCGTTGGATTCCTGCCTGCCATGACGGCTTATCGCACCAACGTTGCAGATGCTTTGAGCAGTTGACAGTGATATGCTCGATTCACTGTCACTGAGCGCCCCCTTTGGGCTCTTGTCCAGGGGGAAGAGGGTTTGTGAACCGGAACAGCGATCTCTCGCAGGGAGGTTCGGTGAAAATTAGTTAGCGGAATCGCGTTGGCGGATAGTTGATTTTATGGATCCACCAGCCGATCGACGCTAGTCAGCACCTGTCTGCTTCGCGAGTTGTCGTTGATTACCACCGCAGCCTAAATGGTCATCTCCTCCCGAGAATCCCACATGAGATATTTCATACCACTCTTTCTGCTTTTACTTGCCATCAAACCACTCAATGCAGCTCCCCCGAACATCGTCATCATTTTGGCCGATGATATGGGCTACTCCGATCTGGGCTGCTATGGTGGTGAGATTGCAACGCCGAATCTGGATGGGCTCGCAAAGAATGGAGTCCGTTTTACTCAGTTCTACAACACCGCAAGATGCTGGCCGTCGCGAGCGGCCTTGATGACGGGCTACTATCCTCAGCAAATTCATCGTGATACCTTACCGGATTTGCCGGGCGGCAATCAGGGCACACGTCCGAAGTGGGCCAAACTGCTGCCGGAACGATTAAAGAAGATTGGTTATCGCAGCTACCACAGCGGCAAATGGCATATCGACGGGGATGTGCTGGCAGGCGGTTTCGATCGATCTCTGCATACGCGGAACGACGGAAACTTTTTCACCGCCAAAGGCAACCTGATCGACGACAAGCCCGTTATTCCGGCAGAGGATGAATCGAACTACTATGTGACAACGGCGACCGCCGAGCATGCCATTGATTGCCTGAAGGATCACGCCGCAAATCACAGCGACAAACCGTTCCTCCACTATCTGCCGTTTATCGCTCCTCATTTTCCATTGCACGCGAAACCGGAAGACATCGCCAAATATCGCGATCGTTATCTGGAGGGATGGGATCAGTTGCGTCAGGAACGTTATGGTCGCCAACGTGAAATGGGACTGGTAACGACAGCGTTATCTGCACTCGAACGCGAAGTGGGGCCTCCGTATCACTTTCCGGATGCTTTTGAAAAGCTTGGCCCCGGCGAGATCAATCGACCTCTGCCGTGGACGGAACTCACCGAAGAACAGCGGCGATTTCAAGCGACTAAGATGGCGATCCATGCCGCGATGATCGATCGCATGGATCTGGAAATTGGCCGTTATCTGGATCAGCTTCGGTCGATGGGCGCCTTTGAGAATACTCTCATCTTCGTTGCTTCCGATAATGGAGCCAGTGCGGAGATCATGGTGCGGCATGGCGGACACGATCCGATGGCCGCTCCGGGAAGTGAAAAGTCTTATCTGTGCCTCGGCCCTGGATTCTCCAGCGCGGCGAACACTCCGTTTCGACGGCATAAGACATGGGTTCATGAAGGAGGCATCAGTACTCCGTTGATCGTGCACTGGCCCGCGGGAATTTCAAAAACAAACGAGTTGCGGCACACGCCGGGACACTTGATTGATCTGGTCCCGACGATTCTTGAGGCCACCCAGCTTGCAGACAGCGTTGAACAGGAACGCAATTCGGATGGCGCTGAGCAGATTCCGCCGTTTGCCGGACGCAGCCTGCTACCTTCGATCATGAACGACGAGTCTGTTGATCGAGAATTCCTCTGGTGGCTTCACGAAGGCAACCGTGCGGTTCGAGTAGGCGACTGGAAACTGGTGGCTGCGAAGGGAGATCCCTGGGAACTGTATAACCTGGCCAAAGATCGAGCAGAACAGTCAAACCTGGCGACTCAGATGCCCGACAAAGTCAAAGAGCTAGAAGCCGTCTGGCAAAAACAAACCGACAGCTTCACAGCCCTCGCGAAACTCACTGCGCCTCCGCAGGCAAAGCAGGGGGCGAAAGGAAAAAAGAAGACAAAGAATTAGAGATGCCGTGTCTCTAATCTCGGTCAACGTCATTTGCCAAACCATAAGATCGAAGCAAGCCCTGTCCCCATTCACACCGGGTTCAACCCGGTGGTTTAACGGCCTTTGCACCACTCACGATTGCACTGGTTTTCAAGCAGAACTTTCATCGAAACGGATTGCCCGCAGCCAGGAATCTGTTGTCCTTCGACATCAATCCATAGCCAAAAATCCTGCGGCTTGGTTTAGGCTTTCGTCTTTCCCGGTCGGAACGCCAAAGTATCCTCAAGGCTCCGCATGTGATGACAGAAAACCCTTTTTCTACGCCGGAATTTCAGCATCTCCAACCAACGCCCGGACATAATCCGTTTCGCTGGATGCAGATCCTCGGAGTGGGGTCCATCCTGTTGGTTTTGGCAGCGGTGCTGCTACCGGCTGTCACACGAGGTCCTGCGATCGGTGCCGCCCGCCAAACTCAATGCAAGAATAACCTCAGGCAGATACGACTGGCCCTCGAATCATACCACGACGAATACAATGCACTGCCTCCAGCGTATACGATCGACGCAAAAGGACAAAAGCTGCACAGCTGGCGAACTCTGGTTCTGCCGTTCATGGAACATGAAGCACTTTACAAGCAGATCGATCTATCGAAACCGTGGAACGATCCAGTCAACTTCGCTCGGTCATCAAAGATGCCAGAAGTATACCGTTGCCCCAGTGGAAATCTCCCGGATGGAGATACAACATACCTGGGAGCCGTTGGTGAAGAATTTTGTTTTCATTCCTCGACGCCACGGTCGTTTACGGAATTCACTGACGGCTTATCTCAAACATTGATGGTGTTTGAAGTGTCCCCGCAAAACGCTGTGCCATGGATGTCGCCACAGGATGCCGATCTCGAGTCCATCATGAGGCTCACTAGCGATGAACCGCTGCCGCACCGGGAAGGATTTCAGGGCGTCATGGGCGACGGTTTAATCCGCCGCTTTCCCGCAGACCTGCCGTCCGAAACACGCAAGGCCCTATTAACCATCAGAGCGAATGATGTTGTCGAGGAGTTTTAAGCCAAGTCGATCATTGCGTTCGACAACAGTTCACAATCAAAAGGGGACCGGAACAAGCTCCTTCAAGTTGTGATCGGTTCGTCCTGTTCAGCAAACAAACGGTCAATGAGGTCAAACTCCAGCTCTGTCAGGTGATCCTTCGGCAAATTGACGTTCCACAGATCAGACTCGACCGAATTACCGTTCATAAAGTTGATGCGAAGTCTTGTGAGTACCCGAGGGCTGATTCCATCAGAGCGGAGTTCAGACTCCGCCGAAGATTCAGCTGCGACTTGTGCAATAGAATAATCCCGTTGATGTTCCGCTGACGCCCCGTCGAGTTCGACCATGCTTGAGTTTTGCACTGCATGGCTGCTGGCGAATCCAGCCGCGGCGGGATGTGGATCAGATATTGCCCCTGAGACCGACCCGGAAATGGGACTTGAGCCTGAAGCATCCGCCACGACGAATACGGAACAGTACGCCTGAAGCTGTGAGTAGCTCAGTGCTCCAGGATGGCTGAAGCCCCACGGATTATGCAACCGAAAGGTATCAGTCGAAGCCTCATAGCCGGTCACAAGGTAAGCATGAGAACCGTAAAGACCAGCTGACACAGACGAATTGGTTCCTATCGTCACGGCCTTCTGGGTGCTCAATGCGGTAATCAATGTTTGCTTGTTGTAGGAGGCTAGTGAGTAGTTTGAAGACTCCGTGCCCAGCACCTGAGCATTCACGTATCCCATCCAGCCACCTTCAATGGCTGCATAACGATTTGTGCCGTCACGACCTTCGTTGCCCGTTTCGTTCCACTGAGCGTAAGCTTTCTCTGCCAGAGCGATCCAGACGGTCGTGGATGCGGATGAAACGCTCAATCCGTACCCGGAGTATCCCAACGCACCGTTATACTGAGCTGGCAATCGACGGCTTACGGTCACATAGTCGGCCGTGCCATCATGCACACTGTAGAAGCGAACGGTGTATGTTCCATCGCCGTTATCCACAAACATATTGCGAACAGCGTCCGGGTTACTGTCTGCAATCGATGCAACGGCCGCAATAAAGTAACAGTCGCCCAAAGCTCCCTGACGTGCATCAGCTCGTGATGGCGTACCGTTGAATAAATTTCCTGTCGTCGTCTGATAGGTCAGCATGGGTGTCGTTAGAGCAGGCTCATCGGTGCCAAGGAACCATTTGTCGACCAAATTGTTGAGAAGTGTGGACGAGCTGCCTGCCGAAAGATTTCCAGCAGTCTGATCCTTGTACCTGAGATTCGCCGGACTGGTGTTGACCACATCGGTCGCGAGGCCACGTACATGCTCCGGCATCGTATACGGTGTCGTACTGGAAACCAAAAATCGAAAATCAGCCAGTTCCGTCGCGCTGACCATTCCGTCAACTCCGGCACTCCGCAGGATTGCCATCATGTCTGTTCGATCAATCAGACCGTCGCCATAGTAGCCATTCACGAGAACGGCCAGATCAGGATCCAGCAGGCCATCCGGAATTGTCGGGGCGATGACAGTAATAGGCATCGTCGCAACGAACGTTCCGACTTTGGCATTGACGGAGTAAGAACCGGCTTGCGTGCCGGCGGAATAGACACCAGTATTCGAAATCGTTCCTCCCGTGGCGGACCAAAGAAATGCAGGCTGAATGATGAACGGGGACTCGAACTGATCCAGAGCACTCGCCAGGAACTGCTGAGTCACTCCATAGGAGATCGTGAGATTTCCCGGGGTCAGGGTAATGTTCGTCAATGTCTGCACAACGGAGAAAGTCAGGTTCAAAGATAACGTATCGACGTTCGTCTGGAGCGTGTAGCTACCAGCTTTGCTGAACGTAATCGTATGACTGCTGCCAGTATTGCTGAATGAAGCTGTGCCGCCAGATGGCGTCGTCACTTCGGACCAAGAGAATTCGGGCTGTTCCGCAAGTGCGACTCGGAACTGGTCGAGACCAGTCAACGTCACAACACTGTTGATTGCTCCAACCGTGATTGCCGTTGTACTAAGCTGCCGACCGTCAGAACCAAAGGCTGCAATCGACTGCAGAGTCGGAACCACCTGAAAACCTGCCGTGACCGTAAATGCGCCGCTGGTTGCGCGGACGACATAATCGCCCGATCGATTGAACGTGACGGTCGCGATGCCGGAACTGAAGACCGTCGAGGCGGTGCCGCCGGAAGGAGCGAGTACTGTGCTCCACGAAATTGATGGCAATGATGTCAGAGGATTCTCGAACTGATCCAGCGTCTGAACGGCCAGACGGCTGGTGGTTGTCGAAACTGAAACAGGAACGGTCGGATCCACGACAGTTCCGTCTGTGGTGGCAAGACGCAATGTGGTCAGAACCTGCGCCACGCTCAATGTGACGTTCGACATGATGGAACCTGAGGTCGCTCGCAGGCTGTACGAGCCGGCTTTGCTTACAGCGGCCAGAAGGTTGTTACCCTCGGTGGTCAGCGTGGCTGTTCCGCCACTCACGGACGTAATGACTTGCCACGTGATTTCTGGTGGAGTCACCATCGGCTGAGCAAACTGATCCAGAGCGATGGTACTCAACTGATAACCTGCGCCGGAAATGGAAATGGTGCCGCCAGACACTACTTCGCGATTCTCCGGCGTTCGCACACTGATCCGCGTCAGCGTCGCTTCCGCGTTGATCTGAAACGTGAAGACCTGACCGCCGGTCACACCTTTGATGACATACAAACCGGCTCGAGTTAATGTCGCTGTCGCAATGCCAGAACTGAAACGCACGCTGGCTGTGCCGCCACTTGGCGCGGACAGAGTCGACCATGTGATGGATGGCTGCGAAGACATCACGTTGCCAAACTGGTCAAGCCCCTTGATTGCTATCTGTTGTGACGTCGTCTTTGTGACGACCGGAACAGACGGGTCAACCACGCTTCCATCTGGTGCTGAAACCGCGAGTGACGTCAGGACCTGGGCAACGCTCAATGTCACGTTCGATAAGATCGATCCTGAGGTCGCTCGCAGGCTATAGGAACCGGCTTTGTTTACGGCCGCCACGACCTTATTGCCTTCGGTGGTCAAGTTGGCCGTTCCGCCACTCGCGGATGTGATCACCTGCCACGAGATCTCGGGCGGAGTCAGCATAGGCTGAGAAAACTGATCCAGAGCGATGGCGTTCAACTGATAACTTGTCCCGGAAGCCGATACAGTTCCTCCGGAAAGTACCTCGCGATTCTCCGGGGTCCGCACACTGACCCGCGACAACGTCGCTTCTGCGTTGATCTGAACAGTGAAAACCTGATTACCAGTCACACCCTTGATGACATACACACCAGCTCGCGTGAAAGTCACGGTCGCTACGCCAGAGCTAAGACGCACGCTGGAAGTGCCGCCGCTCGGCGCTGAAAGAGTCGACCACGTGATGGACGGCTGCGATGACATCGCATTGCTAAATTGATCGAATCCTTTGATCGCAATCTGCTGCGACGTCGTCTTTGTAACGACCGGAACGGAAGAGTCGACCGCACTTCCGTCGGGTGTTGAAACCTTTAGCGACGTCAGTACCTGAGCAATGTTCAGCGTCACGTTGGACAGGATGGTGCCTGAGGTTGCTCGCAGGCTATAGGAGCCAGCCTTATTCACTGTCGCAAGGACTTTATTGCCCTCGGTCGTCAGCGTGGCTGTTCCACCGCTGACCGATGTGATCACTCGCCAGGCGATCTCTGGCGGAGAAAGCAGGGGCTGCCCAAACTGATCCAGACCAACGGTACTCAGCTGATAACTGGTGCCGGAAACGGAAACGGTGCCACCAGACACGACTTCGCGATTCTCAGGTGTTCGCACACTAATTCGCGTCAGGGTAGCCTCAGCGCTGACTTGAAACGTGAAAACCTGACTGCCGGCTACACCTTTGATGACATACATGCCAGCTCGAGTGAAGGTCGCTGTTGCAATGCCGGAACTGAATCGCACACTGGCCGTTCCGCCACTCGGTGCCGACAGAGTCGACCACGTGATGGACGGCTGCGAAGACATCGCATTGCCAAACTGATCGAAGCACTTGACTACTACGGCCTGAGTTGATGCTCTGGTAACAAGTGGCTGTGAATTGTCAACGACGGCCCCATTCAAAGTGCCGAGTGTGACCGAGGTGATGACCTGCGACACATTGAAGGAGACCGTAGCGACCTGTGAGCCTGCGCTGGCTTTCAGCGTGTAGGTTCCCGCTTTGCTGACAACCGTGGCAAGACTATTCCCTGTGGCCGTTAGTGTGGCAGAGCCTCCGGCCGGTGTTGCGACTACGCTCCAGGCAATCTCCGGTTGAGTTAACAAAGGCTGATTGAACTGGTCGATAACGATGGCCAAGAGTT
>JBILXT010000259.1:0-10174 GCA_044378235.1 Planctomycetaceae bacterium | reverse complement strand
GGCCCCGATGCCGAGCGATCTCCGACGACAACTCAGCGGTGCTGATCACGAAGAACGCTCGATCGCCGCTGTCGAGCCTCCCATGACGAACTGTCGGTGCAGCATTGAGAGGGGCCGTGGTTGAGGGGAAAAAGCACGGAGAATTGATGCGTCGAATCTAGTTTGGATGGCCCGTGGGTTCCCTGCTTAGTCAAGATTTAAGTTTCGGATAGTGGACCTTGCTAAAGGTCCTGCAGCAAGGGGATCTTTAGCAAGATCCACTACGTCTACCTTGAATTCCTTGTCTTGACGGAGCGGTCGGTTCTTTCTGCGGGACTTGGCAAGGACCTTGCTAAAGGTCCTGCAGCCAGAGGATCTTTAGCAAGATCCACTACGTCTATCCTGAATTCCTTGTCTTGACGGAGCAGTCGGTTCTTTCTTCGGGACTCGGCAAGGACCTTGCCAAAGGGCCTGCAGCCAGGGGATCTTTAGCAAGATCCACTACGTCTACCTTGAATTCCTTGTCTTGACGGAGCAGTAGGTTCTTTCTGCGGGACTCGGCAGGGACCTTGCTAAAGGTCCTGCAGCCAAGGGATCTTTAGCAAGATCCACTACGTCTATCCTGAATTCCTTGTCTTGACGGAGCAGTCGGTTCTTTCTGCGGGACTCGGCAAGGACCTTGCCAAAATCCGCGACGACACCGTTCTGACGGGCAGATCTGGATCGTAATTGATTTCGGTCACGAACCCTGCGAAACTATGGGTGTGAGTGCAGGATGCCAGACAACTCTCGCCGTGAGTACACACTATGCCAGCGATTTCAATTCCTTGCCCCGCGTGTGGAGCGTCATTGAAGCTACCGGACACGAGTCTGATCGGCAAGACGGCCAAGTGTCCCAAATGTAAGCACCGATTTGTGCTGTCACTTCCGGAAGCCGATGAGGTTCCTCTGGCGCTCGCGGATGTGCCCGTACTTCCTCTGGCACCAAAAATGGGCACCAGCGCGAGATGGGTTCCGGACGATTCAACCGGTTCCCCAGCGGCGCTTCCCGCTCCTCCTGTGTTCCCGCAGTTTCCTCAAACGCCAAACACAGCAGGTTTTCCCGTACCTTCGCCGGGGAACGCAAGTAACGAGATCGTGATCCCCGATTTTCTGGCAGCGCCGACGGCAGCGTCAGGCGGGAAATCGACGGCAGAAATCAATGTGGCAGCACCGCTCACGGGAAGTCCAGTGGTGGCTTCTACCGCGACGCAAGGAAAACCTGCCGCAAAAAAACGCCGACGTGGAAATCGAGCCGGAGTCATTGCGATGGTCATCACCGCAATACTCGTGGCCGCCGGAGGCTATGGAGCCTATGTGCTGAATCAGCAGAAGGCTCGGCAAGTCAAGAAAGCACCGGCTGTCAATCAGGGTTGGGAGGCTCAGAAGGTTGAACTGGCGGCTTCTAACGAGAGCGCAGAAAAGTTAAGCCCTACGTCAGGGAAGCCGATTCCTCTGGACTATCTGCCCTTCACGCCTCATTTGATCTGTCATTTCAGACCTGCGGAGCTGTGGAAAAAGTCAGATCGAACAACCGTTGAGTTTCAGGCGATTCTGGGTGATCTCGGTACGTGGTTGCGTGAGCAGATCCGTACTCGAACACATTTCGAGCCTGAAGACATTGAAGAGCTGACGATGGCGGTCAACTTCGGCCCGCGTATGTCTGTTCCGGATGTGGCCGTTGTCGTTCGTCTGAAAGAAGCTCAGACCAAGCCCAATTTCCTGAAGCAATTCAAGGGCCAGCGTAATGCGGATTCGAAAGCGGAGATTTATGAATCATCAGATTACAGCTTCATGCTGATCGATGATCGGACATTTGCCGCCGCCCCGGTGGGTTTGACGCAGGATTTGGAACTTTCTCGCAACGATGCTGCCCTGGCTTCTCCCGATATGGAACCTCTGCTGCAGGCGTCCGATCGTGAACGCCATGCATCGCTGATTTTTGACCTCAAGATTCTTGATTCGCATCGAGAAGACATCTTCATGGCTCAGATGCAGAAAGTCGTCGACAAATTTGTGGTCTGGATGGGGAATGAAATTGAAACGGTTTCCTGGAGCATGCATCTGGAGCCAAATTTCTACATGGAGACGCTGCTTCATAACTCATCCGACAGTTCGGTCATGAAAGTTCAGCGACATGCTGAGTTGCAGTTCAGCAAACTGGCAGAGGAGATGCTGGCTGGTGTCGAAAAAATGAAGCCGGCGACTGTGGGATCTCGGCAGATGATTGGACGTTTCCCGGCGATGCTTCAGGCTCTGGATGTCGGGACGTCTGCTCACGTCGCACCGTCTTTCGCTCGACTAGTGACAGTCCTGCCAAAGCAGGCATCGGTGAACCTGGCAGCAGGAGCGTTGCTTACATGGAACCAGTCGTTGCTGACCAATTTCGAGGAGGAGAAGGTCGTCGCGAAGGGCGATACGACTTCGATCCCGGACAAGCTGGTCGATCGTTTGCAGATGAAGGTGCTGATTGACTTCCGTCGCACTCCGTTGCAGGAGGCCTTTGGTTACATTGGCGAATCGATCAAGACAGAAGTCACGATCGATGGCGATGCTTTAAAGGGAGCCGGTTTCACACAGAACATGCCTCAGACGTTTGATCTGGGAACCGTGACTGCTCAGGCCGCGTTGCATGAAATCCTTCTGAAGTATGCCAAGGAGCGAGATCCGTTGGTGTTGATCGTGGATGAGAAGGCAAAGAAACTGATCCTGAGCACTAAGGTCAAGGCTGAGGCGGATAAACTGACTCCGTTTGACACGGCTCCAAAGAAGTAAATGTGATCGAAAAAGGATGTGGGTCAGTCACGAGAAACGGAATCTACGATGGAATCCAGTCGACGCATATCGTGCTTTATTACACGGGTCAATCTGCTGACAGTTGCTTCGAGTCTGTTGCTCATTCATTGCATCGCCCCTGTTCAGGCTCAGATTTTTCGTCTTCCGGACATGGACCCACCCTCGGACAAGGAGAACGAAGGGGATCGTCTGCACACCGAGCGACGAATAGAAGCCAAATTGACTCAGATGTCGGCGGCGGCCCGAAAGAACAATTCTACGGAAGTGATTGAGCACCTTGAGTCGCTGAGAGCGGCCGACCCGATGCTGATGATTCGTGAGTCCGACGACATCTACATTCCACTGCACCGTGCTCTCATCATGCGAATTCAGGGGTACAAGCCGGAGATTCGTGAAGCCATTCAGAAAGCAGATCTGAATGCTGATGCAGCATTGCAAAAGACCCTCAGAACCGAATCCTCGGAAGGTTTCTCCCGATTTATTCAGCAGTTTGCCGGAACAAAGGCGGCCCTAAAAGCTCATCTGCTGCTGGCCTCGATTCATGCAGATCGGGGTCATAATCTGGTTGCTCAATACTGGCTGGCACCGTTGCTGACGAGTCAGGCTGACCCGGAACTGAAGGTTCTTGCGGAGAAGCTAAAGGCTCGACTTGTTTCTCCCGGCGAGACAGATTCGGCGGATCCTCAGAATTCTAATTCTCAGGGCCTCAAGGACGAAGTACCAGCTGCGAAAAGCTCGTCGAAACCGGAGGCAGTGCCGGAATCGACTCCGGCCGACGACGGCGCGGATCAGGAGAACGGCCCAGAAGAAAGCGATTCCGATGATTCCGAGCCTTCTGCTGAGGCGGCGAAGGGCGAACAATCGGAGCCGACTGTGGGTTCGCAGGATCAGAAGAATCCTCTGCCAGAAGCCGCTGGCGCGTCTTCGACAGCCGTAGCAGCTGCCGACGCTGAGGTTCGATACATTGAGCAAAGACACTGGTATAAATCGCTTCCCGTTGCAGCGTCGGCCAGAACGCGATCTCAGCAATTGCTGCGGGAGTCGAAAGAGATCAAGGCGATTCCGTGGTCTGCATGGCAACCCGAAGTGGACTCTCAGCGAGTTTATATCCGCGCGCCGGGTCTGCTCTCTGCCTATCAGCTGAGTTCCGGTCAACACCTGTGGACGCGGAGTTTGGCTTCTGAGCAATCGCTTGCTCGTGCGCCGGAACCCGACTACGCGAGCGTCAGCTTTGGAATTGAGCGAGATCCCATCAAGGAAGCTATGAACAGTCGGGAGATTCTTTCGTTGCACCGCAATGAAATGATCGGACGGATGACAGCGGACGCGGAACGGCTGTTTGTGGTGTCACAACTGAATGCAGGATATGGTCCAGGGGTTTCTCGCGGCATGATCCGAATTCGAGGTGGGGAGCAGGCCTCGGCAGGTCTTTGGGAACTCGCGGCCTACGACAAATCGACAGGACGCCGGTTGTGGACAATGGGTGGCCCACCTGTCGAAGAGAAATTTGGTAACGAACTGGCGATGGCCTGGCTGGCCGGTCCGCCAACTGTGGATCGAGACGATCTTTATCAGGTGGTTGAACAGGACTCCTCCGTTCAGCTGGTGTGTCTGGACACCGCGACGGGGCGTTTACGCTGGCGCGTGCCACTGTCGTATCCCGAACATCACATCGGACTGGATGCGGCTCGACAACTTCTGTCCTCGCAAACAACGATCCGCAATGGAGTCGTCTATACGACATCAACAACCGGTTGGGTGTTTGCTCTGGATACTGTGACTCGTTCAATGCTCTGGGCTCGGAGATTGAAAGGCAATACTCAACAAAGTCGGCAACAGCGAATGATGCGCAATTCAGGGATGTTCATTTCCGATGTGGCGTTATTGAGCGAGGCGTGGCGATCTCAGCCTCCGATTCTGCTGGGAGATCGACTGGTCGTCCCCACGGCAGAGTCAGGACAATTGCTGTGTGTGGATGCCATAAGTGGAAAGACGCGATCCAGCTCTTTATCACCGTCAGGCACCACAGTGGTGCTGCATTGTGATGCGGAATGGCTGATCGTGGCATCGCCAGCATCCATCGTTGGCCTGTCTTCGTCGACGTTGAAGAGGGTGTGGACTGTGAAAGTACCAGAGGCACTTTCTTCTCCCGTGGGCCCCGCATCACGACAGGGAGATGACCTCTATGTTCCTCTGGCTGACGGCTCAGCTGCGGTCGTAGTGATCAGCGACGGAACATTGAAACAGACGCTCAAGCGATTTCGTCCGGCTTGGAGCACAGGGGGACTATATTCGACACCGGCTGGAATTCTGAGTTATGCGCCGGACCATTTGACGATCCTGGCGCTCGATCCTCCACAGGGGCATGATGAGACAGATCCGCTGCAGCATGCGATGTTTTTGTTTGAATCGGGCGATTTGAAAGAGGCTGCCAATGCCGCCGCAAGGATCCCGATCACAGCTCTGCGGCGCGACGCCGTACGCCGGCTGAAGTTTCGAATTGCGGTGGCCATGTTGAAAGCGGATTCAGGCGATCCATCGCAGACCGACTCGAACGCCCTGATCTCCCGGGAGGCGACTCAGCTGGAGGAAATCGCCGGGATGGCTCAGACGGCGCAGGAGAAAGCGCTGACGCATTTTCTGCGATTGGACTTTCTGCTGAGAACCGCTCCGGAGAATGTCGTGCCGTCCTTAATCGATGCCTTGATGCTGGATGAGTCCGTGCAGATGGTTGACGTGCCGGTGACGTCGTCATTGAAGGAACTGCTGGCCGATGCGTCCGGAAGTGAACCACTGGCGCGTAACCCGCTGAAGCCATCGAAGGAACAGCGACTCGTGACGTTTCGTGCATGGGTTCTGATGCAGCTTCGAAAGCGAATTGAGAGTGCTGATTTGAAGGAACGGAGCAATATCATACTTGCGATGGCAGCGGTCCCGGATGCGCTGGTCCTGGAAATGCATTCAAAAGATCTGGCCGAAGACTCGTTACGGCGCGTGGACGCTCAACTGGAAAAAGGGGAGTGCAATGAACTGACGTTGCAGCTCCTGATGTCTGCGGCTGATGCTCAACTTGATACGGTGCCCGCAGACGATGAACAGCGAATCAGGACTTCACTACGAATCGCCGAGCATTTCGGAAAGATTCGCGAGTTGCTGGCCGGCAGGACGAATGCCGAATCAGCTCATCGTGAACTTGTTGATCGGCTTCTGATGGTGGCACAATACGAGCTTCAGGGGCAACAGCCTGGCTTGAAGGTTGCTGCTCCGGAGGACCCCCGGAAATTTATCACGGATCGCGCCGCAAGTACTCCGGAATTGCCTTTGACGATGTTGCCTGTATCGACCAGCGGACGGCTGATGGGCAGGTCTTCGGGAAGTTCTGAGATTAATCTGTATTCGGCATCCGACCCGGCTCTTTCGGCCTTTCGCTGGTCAGCTCGATCTCTGCCTGGCGCTATTCAGGCGACGTCTATGCGAGATCCATTTCTGGCGGCATGGAGGCTGAGTCGTGAATCGATCGGAAATCAGAGTGAACTGCGGAACTTTGAACTTTATCGCTTTGGCACCGTGCTCCTGCTCGTTGACAGCGAGGGCTTATCGGCCTTTTCAGTCACAGAACAAAGATGGCTCTGGAAGCGAATGGCGGAAGGTGGTTTTTCAAGTCGACGAGCAAGACTGAGTGAAAGGAATTTTACGAAGCTGGATACCGGCGTAGGATTCCTGATGATGTCGTTTCCAGGTTATGGGCTGAATGTTTGTGGTGGGAATGCGCGATGGGTTTGTCTGAGAACTCAGGACAGTGTCGAAGTGGTCGATGTTTACAGTGGCAAACGTCTCTGGGGAATGCCGTTAGAGGATTCGCTCAACTCGGTGCTCGCTTACCGATCTGCAATCATCGGCCACAAAGGTTATGGTGATGTTGTCAGACTGAATCCCATTGATGGACGGGAGCAGGAACCGCCACCATCGGGAGTCGCAAGTTTATCTTCCATGCAGATCCTGCGCGAGACGCCGGACTCAATCCTTTCCATGAAATACCTTACCCTGAATGGTGACCAGACTCTTCAGTGGGTGGATCCGCAGGACGGTACGGTAAAACGCACCGTGGAAATGACTTCGAACATGTATGTTTCGGTGGCTGATACTGAGACTCTGGCAATTCTCACAGAGGCCGGAGACCTGCGCGTAGTGAACCTGATCACGGCCAGTCAGCAGGACTTCCCGGGGTCTGCCGCGGAAATATCGAAGACGCTGTCCGTACCTTCATCAAGGCTGGCATTCTTCATGGACGACATGAATTATTATGTCTACGAAGCGGAAGACAACGGGATCGGACTTTTGTCGTTCGACACGTCGCGGCTGATTCCGGTCAAAAAGGGCGTGATGGCCTTTAGCCGGAACACCGGAAAGCTGGCCTGGGCTCATCCGCTGAAAGAAGCATCCAGTCTGTATGTCGATGGCCCCGAGGAGGTCGTTCTTGTTCTGGAAGGTTCTGCGAATGCTAATGCGGGCGCGGGGAGAGTGTTCAACATTCCTGGCCTGGGAATTCAGATGGGGCAGGTGTATCAAATCAAAGGGCTGTCTCGAAACACCGGGATTTCACGCTTTGAGTATCGAGTCTCCGCTCAGCGCCCCATCCCTGAGGTTCGCCTGACAAAAACGACACCGAATCAACTGGACCTTGAAGCATTTGGGAACCGGGTAAGATATATCTCCTCGCCGGTTGTGGCAGCTCCCTGAGACATTCCGCTGGATGCAGAACGTTTTTGGCCTGATTCAAAGATGAGTCGCCGGATCGACCGTCTTGATCATGAGGGCTCGGCAGTTTTACGAGCTACTCACATTCGCGGCAGTGCCAACTGGTGGCAAAAAGTTGTTTCTCAAACCGACAGCGGTCTGCGGTTTATGCCTGCTTAAATCGAATCCGACGGCATCGAGAGATACTTTTTGCAACTGGCGTTTGTGATTCTCGCCGGGAAAGCTAAAAAGCGCTCCGGAAACAACTCACCATTTCAATCGTTTGCTCTGGAATTCGTATCAATGGCCAAAGGTAAAGTCAGCGGTAACATTTATCGAGATCATGAAATCAAGGAAGATCATTCCTTTTCTCAGGGCTTCGGTGCTCGCCCAGGGGTCCACAAACGCTACTCCTGCAAAGTTGGTGGCAAGACCGTTAAAGGCAGCCTCGAAGAGGTCAAAGCCAATATTGATTACATTCTCGACAAGAAAAAGTCGGAAGAGAAAAGCTAGTACTCTATCAAGATCATGAATGGGGCTGGAGGTAGTGGATTTTGCTAAAGATCCCAACACAGGAAGACCTTTAGCAGGGGCCACTACCGCGAAGTTAAGGCGTGACGAAGCGCTAGCCTCCCGATTCACGAAGGATGGTGCCCAGACTGAACACGCAGATTCCTGCAAGGAGCGAAATGGGCATAACAATCAGCCGAAAGCCGTAAAAGAGTTGAAAGATGACAATGGCTGGCAGCATCGACAATGCTGCCAGTTGCATCAACATCCCAAGAGTTTGTTTCATGGTCAGTGTCCCTTAGCGGACTGGAGGTCACAGGAGATCCTCGCCAGTCTCATCGCTGGCCTCGCAGAAATCAATGGGCAGCTCGGACAAGATTGACATCGAGAAACCTCGAATGCCCAGCGGCGAATTGTCTGCATTTCTGACCCGCCCTCGGAAGCGGAGTCCCGTCCGGCAATGCTGTCCCGGGTCTGCTTCCCCCGTCGCCGTTTCCGCAGCCCGGTTTTCGCGCCTGAAAAACCAGCGCATTCGTCAAAGAAAACGTCTTCGGCAACCGCCCCGCATTTTGCGGATTTTTCCCCAAACGCAGAGTCAGCTAATCACCATTCGCAGCCGACAATGGGACTTTGTGGCATGATATGATCCACACGTTGGTGACAGTCGCGGACTTCTGCCTGTGACAAGTTGATGCGGCATCGAAGTGAATGAGTGGAGTCTCGCGTGGTCCAGGATCAGGGCGATGGTTTTGACTGACGACCGATTGCCATCAACAGAGTTCTGGGCGGCCGGAACAATGCTCCTAACGATGAATCGATGAGAGAACCTGCCGCTGTTGCGCTGCTGTCTGCATCGTTGACAGCACAATTCGCCTGTGGCGAGGATTGTTGAAAGAGTAAGGCCAACATGTCGATCCCTGTTCGTCCGCTGCGTATCGTGCTGGCTTCCTCGGAAGCGGTCCCCTTCTCGAAAACCGGGGGGCTGGCTGATGTTGTGGGAGCGTTGGCGAAATCTCTGGATCAGCTTGGGCACGATGTCACATTGATTGTGCCTGACTACTTCGCGATGCGGCAGACAGCGAAAGGTCTGCCAACGATCTCGGAAACTGGTTTGCGGTTTACCATACCGATGAACGGCCGGCCCATCCAGGGCACCGTGAACTGGACCTTGTTGCCCGGCACAGGTGTCAGAGTCCTGCTGGTTCGGCAGCCGGAGTACTTTGACCGTCGTCAGCTGTATCAGGAACACGGCCACGGCTATATCGACAACTGTGAGCGATTCTGTTTCTTCAGTCGAGCTGTGCTGGAGATTTCACGGCAGATGATTCTGAGACCGGATGTGATCCACTGCAACGACTGGCAGACCGGGATTATTCCGGCTCTGCTGAACAGTCAGTATGCTGGTCGCCCGGGTTTCGAAACAACCGGCACTGTGATGACGCTGCACAATATGGCGTATCAGGGACGATTCTGGCATTTCGATATGCCTCTGACGGGTATGGACTGGAAGTACTTTAATCATCACCAGATGGAAGCGTGGGGTGATCTCAACCTGTTGAAGACGGGCATTGCTTTCGCTGACCAGATCACAACCGTTTCTCCAACTTATGCCGAAGAGATCTGCCATCCCGAGGGTGGTTATGGGCTGGAAGGTCTGCTGCGATATCGAAACAGAGACCTTGTGGGAATCCTGAACGGCATCGACACCGATGTCTGGAATCCCGGCACCGATCCTCATCTTGCCGCACATTTCTCGGCAGATACTGTCGCGGGCGGGAAGCCTCGCTGTAAATCACAATTGCAGCAGCGGATGAAGCTGCCACAGCAGGGAGATATCCCGTTGCTTGGCATGGTCTCACGCATGGCCGACCAGAAAGGCTTTGATCTTGTGATGGGATCGGCCGACCGGCTGTTGACGAAGAATATCCAGATGGTCTTTCTGGGCACCGGCGATCCTCATTGTGAATCGCAGTTGCGCGATCTGGCAGCGCGTTATCCGACGAAAGTTGCCGTGGAAATTGGTTTCGACGAATCTCTTGCGCATCAAATTGAGGGCGGAGCTGATGCGTTTATGATGCCAAGTCGATTTGAGCCCTGCGGACTCAATCAGATG
>JBILXT010000258.1:0-10211 GCA_044378235.1 Planctomycetaceae bacterium | reverse complement strand
CGCGAGACGAAGGATGCGACGAAGATTGCCCTGCTGCCTGATGTCATGATCTTCGAACGAGCCGTCCGGTGTGCTCTGGACTATCAGGAATTCTTCGACGTCAAAGACCTGGACAAAGCCGATGCTCTGCTGCTGGAAGGCATCAAGCGAGCCGACCAGTTATTGGCTGGCAAGCCCGAATGGGTCACTCAAAAGGGTCTTGTCGTGCGAGGCTACATCAGCCGCATCGACAACACCGTGCAGCCATATGGCCTGGTGATTCCACCGACATACGCCATCGATCACAGCGTACCGACTCGCTGCGACCTCTGGTTTCACGGGCGAGGCGAAAAACTGAGCGAAGTGAATTTCCTGTGGGACCGTATGAAGAACCCCGGTGAGTTCACTCCGGATCACACGATCATGCTGCATCCGTACGGCCGCTATTGCAACGCGTTCAAGTTCGCCGGCGAAGTCGATGTGCTGGAAGCCCTGGAGGATGTTCAGAAACATTACCGTATCGACGAAGATCGCATCAGCGTTCGAGGCTTCTCCATGGGCGGCGCGGCCTGCTGGCAGTTCGCGACGCATTATGCTGACCGCTGGTTCGCGGCGAATCCCGGAGCTGGCTTTTCCGAGACTCCTCAGTTCCTGAAAGTGTTCCAGAAGGAAGAACTGAAGCCCATGCCATGGGAACAGACCCTCTGGAATCTCTACGACTGCGACAAGTGGGCTATGAACTTGACTCATTGCCCAACGATTGCCTACAGCGGTGAGAACGACTCACAGAAGCAGGCGGCGGACGTGATGGAGAAGGCATTGGCGGAACACGGGATCAGGCTGAGGCATGTCATCGGGAAGGGTATGGGACACAAGTTTGATCCGGAGTCAAAAGACTTGGTCGGTCGACAAATGGCACTTCTGGCAAAAGCTGGCCGACAATACTCGGACCATGTTTCTTTCGAAACGCATACTTTGAAATACAATCGAGGTCGTTGGCTGGTAATAGACGCAATCGACGAGCATTGGAGTCGTGCTTCGATCGACGCAAAGTTTGCATTGCATGGAGTGTTGAGTCCTGCAAAAGCGAAATTGAACCAAGACATTACCTACACATGTCAATTGAATGTACGTTGCTCCAATGTCACCGCCTTCTCTATTGACTCCGCAAGATACCTTTTCCCGGAAGTCTTTCGACAGCCCAGAATCACAGTTGTCATCAACGACGCAACGCCGATTGAGGTAGACGGATTTAATTCTGACGGGACATTAGCGTTGCATATGCACCAGTTGACATCCGGAAAGTGGACGCAGGTTGAATCGCCAATATCGTTTTTCGACAAACGCCACAACCTCCAGGGCCCGATCGACGATGCCTTCATGGATTCCTTCATCTTCGTTCGCCCCACTGGAACGGCTGCCAATGAAGTAGTCGGCAAATGGGCGGAGGCTGAGCTGACTCGAGCCATTGAACACTGGCGACGACATTTCCGAGGCGACGCGCGAGTTGTCAACGATGTGGATTTGACCGACGAGATGATCCAGTCATCCAACATCGTGCTGTGGGGTGATCCGAAGTCGAACAGCGTGCTGGCCAGGATCGCCGACAAGCTGCCGATCCAATGGACGGCCGACAAAGTCACCGTCGGCGTAAAGTCTTACGACGCCAGGAACCACGCTCCGATTCTGATTCATCCCAACCCGCTGAATCTGAACCGCTACGTCGTGCTCAACAGCAGCTTCACCTTCCGAGACTACGCGTACCTCAACAACGCTCGCCAGGTTCCGATGCTACCCGACTGGGCTGTTATTGATCTCAACACTCCACCAAACGCCATCTGGCCCGGCAAAGTTGTTGATGCCAACTTCTTTGATGAACAGTGGAAGCTAAAACCCTAGACTCTTTGAAGCGTAACGGCGCGAGCCGTCCGGTGACTGCCTCAAATCCGAAAATGCCCTCACCATAGTGACCTTCACGTTTTTGGATCTCAATTCAATCAACCCACCTTGGGTTTTGTTTGTTAGTCAATTCTTTTCTTAGACACTCACCGGACGGCTCGCGCCGTTACGCTATAAAGGCGAGTCCGTTCCCCACCACTTTCCGCGAGGAATCCAAACCCATGCGAACCCTGTTACTCACCGCGATTGCTGCCCTGTTCATCGGCAGCACGTCATTACACGCCGCCGAACCCATGAAGGCCCTGATCGTTGACGGCCAGAACAATCATGGCGTTTGGCCAACGACCACAAAGATGATGAAAGCGTATCTCGAACAAACAAAGCTCTTCACTGTCGATATCGCAACCGCCGCACCTAAAGGAACTGACCCCAACTTCAAGCCGGACTTCAGCAAGTACTCGGTTGTGATCAGTAACTTCGGCCACGGTGCTGCTCCATGGCCTGAGGAAACTCAAAAGGCCTTCGAAGCCTTTGTCAGCAATGGCGGCGGTTTTGTCGTTGTCCACGCTGCCGATAACTCATTCCCGGAATGGCCGGCCTACAACGAAATGATCGGGCTCGGCGGCTGGGGTGGTCGCAATGAGAAATCCGGACCGTATGTCTACATCGACGCCGAAGGCAAACTTGTTCGAGATGAAACGCCTGGCAACGGTGGCAACCATGGAGCTCAGTGGGAGTTCCCTGTTGTCATTCGCGATCGCGAACATCCAATCGTGAAAGACATGCCTGTCGAATGGCTGCACGCCAAGGATGAACTCTACGACAAACTTCGCGGCCCTGCGAAAAACATGCAGGTTCTTGCCACCGCGGAATCCCAAGTCACTGGTCGTCATGAGCCCATGATCTTTACGATCAGTTATGGCAAAGGTCGAGTCTTCCATACTCCAATGGGCCATGCGGAATACTCACAGGAATGCGTCGGCTTCATCACAACTCTACAGCGCGGCACCGAATGGGCGGCTACCGGCAAAGTGACCCTGCCGATTCCCGAGGATTTCCCCAAGGCCGACAAAGTCAGCAGTCGCAAGTTTGCGGAGTAACGCATGGCGATTGACCCTGATGTGCGAACTCGTGCCTACGCCGGGGATGCCGAAGCACAGTTCGCGCTGGGGGAACACTATGACTTCGACCAGCCAAAGCGTAAGCAACTCGCAATCAGGTGGTATCACAAGGCTGCAGAGCAGGAACACGCCGAAGCCCAGAACTATCTTGGTGAGTCGTATCGTGACGGCTGGGGAGTGCCGGAAGATCTGAAGAAGGCCATCTTCTGGTTCAGGAAAGCAGCCAAAAATGGAGAGGCAAACGCTCAGGTCTCACTGGGCTTCGCATACTTCTACGGCGAAGGTGTCCGGAAAAATCGAGCTAAAGCGCTGAGTCTTTATCGTCAGGCTGCAAAGCAAAATCAACCCTCAGCCCAGTTAAACATTGGCCACATGTATCGCTGTGGAGATGTCGTAAAACAGAACTGGACGATAGCAATCCGCTGGTATCTGAAGGCTGCCAAGAATCAAAATGCTTCTGCGATGCACTGGCTGGGTCGAATTTACGGAGGTCAGGAGGACTACAAGGAAGATCCTGTCAAGGCAACCTATTGGCTGACAAAAGCGGCCGATGCTGGTGACGCTGAGTCACAATGTGGTCTGGGCGTTCAGTATTTTAACGGAACAGGCGTTGAGCGAGATGCCGATACGGCCGTCAAGTGGTATCGTCGAGCCGCGAAACAGAATGACTCATGGGCATGCTACCTTTTGGGCCTTTGTTATCGAGATGGTACTGGCATCAAAAGTAATCGCAGATTGGCTTTGCACTGGCTTCGCAAGGCGGCTGAACTCGATGTCGATGAAGCAACAGCGGCGATGCAATCGTTGAATAATCCCGTCGATTGAGTTCGCGGAACCATCATCAAAAGAACGACGTCCTTTCTTCGGCATTGATTTCAAAAAAATCGTACGGCGACTTATGCCCTGGCTGCAAAACTACGACCCGTTGAACTCCCAGTTTCTTTCCACACTGGTCGCGGCACTTCCGATTGTCGTGCTATTGGGACTGTTGGGTTCTGGACGAGTCTCCGCGCATATGGCCGCGGCGGCAGGCTTGATCACAGCCATGCTGG
Source organism: Planctomycetaceae bacterium (assembly GCA_044378235.1). Taxonomy (GTDB): domain Bacteria; phylum Planctomycetota; class Planctomycetia; order Planctomycetales; family Planctomycetaceae; genus SXXK01. The sequence continues at coordinate 6,160 of JBILXT010000258.1, read as the reverse complement.
CTGCCGTTTTTGTGTTCCATATGCCCGTGAATGCCGCAGTCGCATCGGCGGTAGATGGAGCAGGGTACGGGCTTTTTCCGATCGGATGGATCGTCGTCATGGCCATCTTTCTCTACGCGCTAACTGTGGAAACCGGACAGTTCGAGATCGTAAAGAGATCCGTCGCATCGTTGTCGCCCGACCGTCGAATTCAGGCACTGCTGATTGCGTTCAGCTTCGGAGCCTTTGTCGAAGGAGCAGCCGGGTTTGGAACTCCTGTCGCGATATCCTCGGCACTATTGATTGGAGCTGGCTTTCGTCCGCTGCAGGCTGCCGGGATGGCTCTGATTGCCAACACGGCCCCTGTGGCTTTCGGTGCTTTGGGAACTCCCATTAAAGTGCTGGCTGATACGGCTGGCATTGATGAGATGCTGCTCAGCAAAATGGCCGGACGCCAGTTGCCGTTCTTTTCGCTGCTGGTGCCCGCATGGATGGTCTGCACCATGTCCGGCCTGCGAGGTCTTGTCGGAGTCTGGCCGGCAGTGCTCGTCTGCGGCGGCAGTTTTGCCGCTGTGCAGTTCTATACGGCCAATTATCTGGGATCAACACTCGTCGATGTCGCCGCCGGCCTGGCATCGCTGATTGCTTTGACGCTCTTCGTTAAAGTGTGGCAACCGAGATCCATTTGGAAGTTTGAGGACGAGCCGGAGACCTCTGCAACAGCCTCCACCGCGATCGCGCAAACAGAACTTATTGAGAAGCCAACAGACAGAGTCGACAGCACCGGTGACATCATCTCCGCATGGATTCCCTGGGTCTTGTTGTCTGTCTGTGTGTTTGCCTGGGGTCTGAAAGATGTGAAGACGTACTTCGACGCTCACACAATGATTAAGTTCGAAGTTCCGGGTCTGCATCATCAGGTCCAGCGGAACAAAGAAGTTTCCACTGACAATAAACCAGAAGTGGCGGAGTTTAAAATCAACTGGCTGTCTGCGACCGGGACATCGATCTTCTTTGCCTCTGTTTTGTCGGCCCTTTGGATGGGAGTTCGGCCAGCAGAATTCATCCGCATCTTCTTCCGAACCATCCGTGAGATGCGTTTTCCGTTGCTTACGATTGCCCTGATGCTGGCACTGGCTTACGTCACTCGCTACAGCGGCATGGACGCGACACTGGGCCTGGCATTTACAAAGACCGGTGTTCTGTACCCGTTCTTTGCGGCGATGCTGGGATGGCTCGGAGTTGCTCTGACGGGATCAGACACGTCCGCAAATGCCCTCTTCGGAAGTCTGCAGCGGATCACAGCCGAACGCCTGGGACTCGACCCCGTCCTGATCTGCACCGCCAACAGTACCGGCGGTGTTATGGGCAAAATGATCGACGCGCAGAGCATTGTTGTTTCCGCCGTGGCCACCAAACAGTCCGGCAACGAAGGTGAGATCCTCCGCTTCGTCTTCTGGCACAGCGTCGCACTGGCCTCGCTGATGGGCCTGCTGACGCTCGCTCAGGCTTATTGGTTGACGTGGATGGTGCCTGGCTGATTATGTTCGGCACATGGATCCGTGGTAGAATCCGGCATTCGAATATCAGGCCGCCGATCGTTCGCATCGCATGGGGCAACTTCGACCAGTCACGATCGACCGCTTTATCACTCGCGGCACGATCGGAGAAGAATCCCTCGCCCTGCACGCCACCAAACGCGACCTCGTCGACAGCCTCCTTGAAGGCACCGATACCACCGGCCGCCTGTCGGTCGAAGAACTGCTGGCGCTGATTCGGCAGAGAGGGTTTTGGCTGCGGAGCAGCCGCGTCTCGATAGCCTCGGGCGTCAGCCCGAGGTCTGCGATCACACGAAACCAAAGCTCCGGAGGAGCGACGTCAACTTAAAAGCCCGGCCAAACCAGGATTCAGCACGACATCGGCACATTGGTGGCGTTTTGGTTGCGGTGCAGCCCCGTATTGATAGCCTTGAGTGTCAGTCCGAGGACTATGGCAGTGTTGTCAAGCCAGCTTCCGGAGGAATATCTTACAAGCTATGCAAATTCTCTTCGACCTGCGTCGATTTGATGAACAGTCCTGCTTTCGAAAGGCGTGAAATGGCATATCGTTTGGAGAGCTATGTACTCCGCGGAGAATTTCGAAACTCACGGCAGAATAGAGTGTCGGGATGGCTGGAGGTACTCAGGGCGACTGGAAAAGGCGAAGACGCGGCCTCCGAACCGCGACTGGTGACGCTATCGTTTGTGGGCAACCTGCAGGGAGAACTTGCCGGGCGTGATTTTCGTTTCGAAGTTCGTGAGCGGGATCTTCCCAATCCGCGGCCTGTTCTCGATAAGCAGTTTCATAACGATCAGATCGGGCCGATGGGCGACAGTCTTTATCGCATGGTCCGCGTGCCACTGATTCCGATTGAGGAATTCTACATGGCTCGAAAACGGGGAGAGAATCCACCCGAAGAACAGCGAGCGTCCATCTATCTCGAGTGGTACAGTCAGAACGGCCGAGTCGTCCTCGAACTGCTCGATCCAATCGTTGAATTCGCTGGACAGTACGACCTGCTGGCAGACCCGGAACCTGAGCCACTGCCGGATCCGGACGATGTCGGACCGCCGTCCATTACAGCGATCTCACACGACGACGATGGAGTCCCTGGCATCAGTTCCGTGTCGCCCCCTGAAGCTGAAGACGATGACGATCCGTTTGGGCTTTTTCCGAAAGGTCTGAGCCAGCAGATCAGTCAGTCGTCGTTTGATGCGGAGTCGGCAGATAACGACTCTCCGCTTGAAGACGAACTTCCATGGTCCGACAGCGAGCCCCCGAAGCCCCGTAATTGGGATGAGATCATCCCGGGGATCGATCCGGAAACGAAGGCGATGTACGAACAGTGGGACGAGGTGACTCATGGCACGAAGGATGAGCCGCTGACATGGTTGTTCGAAAGTCCGCTCTGTCTGCCGAAACCCGACAATGTGATCGATGAACAGCAGGCATGGATCGCGCTTCATTCGCTGCTGGCCGCGATGGCTCTGCGAGGCGTCGCGTTCGACATGTGTCATCACTTTACGGCGCGGCAGGCCTATCGACTGCTGATTGAGGAGTTACTTCCCGAAGCCGGAGTCCATCCCAATCTCGTCGCCACCGGCTGGGTTCAACACTATAGCTCGTGGGAATCCTGCAAAGAGTGCGAAGCGGAATTCGACGAAGAGTACAATCGACGGAAGAGCACGGAATGATTTTGCAGGGAGTAACTCTGACCTGCCTGCCAGTTTGGCGAGTACAGACCATCAGTCTTTTGGTGACTCCGGAAGATTCTCCAGGTCCGCAAGATCCTTAAGTCGGCCACTCGCCAGCTTGTTGGTTCGCAGATCTTCGAGTGAGATCAGAGAAACAGGGACTCCATCCCAAACTTCGCCGATGCGATTCTCCCAGGCGGAATCGAACGAGAGACCGGAGACAGAATTCAGGATCTCAATTCGAAGCGGAGGATGTCCCATGCGAGTCATCTGCTTTGGATCAGTAAACAGTTCCACTCGAAGATTTGGTACATCAAATCCAAACTCACGGCAGACCGTCAGAACATTCTCCGCATTCTCTGTGTTCGTCTGAATCCACACATCCATGTCACCAGTGAACCGCGGATACCCGTGAGCGGCCACGGCGTAGCCGCCGACCAGCAGATACTTAACGCGGTGAGTATGCAACAGACTCAAGAACTCTTTGAAGTCGGGGGGCAGTTTGACCATCGGGATAAGCCTGCATCCGGAGTTGTTCAAGAATCGTCAAACGCTGATCCATGGTCATCATCCAATACTCGCGCCGCGTTGACTCGTCGGCAGCGCTGAACGAATCAAACGTTTCGAATGTCGTTTTGGGATTCATGGCGTTCCTTGGTAGTCGAGGGAGTCACTCAAATCCACGAAGAGTCTAGCTGATTTCTGTCACACTTTGTGCGACTACCTTGGAAAAATCGGCTGGCGCATAGTCATCAAACGTCTGGACGTCAATGAGCGCCCGCTCACGAATTCCGGTTGATCACCTCTGGCTCCACTGGTACATTCTTCCACCTCTCCGAGAGACCGTCTTTGATTCGGCATACGGCAGGTTCAGCCCCACGCATTCGGTCCACAAAGCGGAGACGTTCAACAAGCGATCCCTTATAAAGTCTGTCACGCGGGCGATCACTGCTGGCTGCTCGATCCTGGATCAGGAATCATCACACCATGCCGTCGGTTCGGCAACGGAGCCAAACATTATGCAAAAACACGCGATGGCATTGGGGTATTTCTTTCTCGCCGTATTCTGCATTTTCACGTCATCGCAAGATCTCCCGCTTCAAATCCCACTCCTGGTTGTAGCGATGCTCGCCGCTTTGATGGGTATCGGATTCCTGATGAGTGCATGGGCAGCCCAGTTCCAGACGGCCTGGAGATGGTGGCTGCAAGTGGTTCGTCTGGGGCAAAAAGGCACCAATCCATGGTCATCGTCAGTCGACTGAGGGACTGTCGGGAAACTGAAAATAGCCCCATGCATGTAATCAGCAAAGCGAAGAGTTTCAATCCCTGATTCTTGCTCGGCCAATCGCGTCGTGCAGAAATACCAATCAGTTATCCGCTACGAAAAAGACATGAGCATCAAAGCCGGCGATTGGGTTCGATCTTACCATGCAGGGATCTGGCGTGTTCTGCGGGAGATCCCTGATCATTACGAGCCACGAATTTCTCTCCGTGACGACAAAGAGCTTTATGAGGGTCCACTCTTTGTCGTAAAACGCCTCGTTAACGATAAATGGAAAACCGCATTCGAGATTGAAACTGTACATGGCTCACTCGTCCGGCCATTGAACAAGGCGGACACAAAAAAGCTGGATGCGTACCTGCTGAACAACCCGGATGCGATGGGCGGGTTTGATACGTTTGAGCGTCCGCTGATGGAACTGCTGAATATTGGTTTTGCATTAGAGCGAAAGTCCGAAATCCCTAAACTGCAGAAGGAAGTTGCTGCAGCGATTGGCGGTATCTCCATCGGCGTAACGAGCGATGCAATCTTGCAGGCCATTGCTTCATCATCGTTTGCGGACTGTTGTGGTGAATCTCCCCAATCCGCGACGTTGCAGTTTGTGAACAAGAATTACGAGATCCGTCGAAAAGAGCTGATCTACCGCGAAATGAATGTGCTGAAATTCTGAAATCACTGCAAAGAGTAGCCCATGAGGCCTTGGCCAGTTCAGCCTTCTCAATCCGCCGAGACGGGCGTTGTTTGATGAGCTTTGTTCATTGAAAGTTAACTACACATCAGTGCCATGAGTATGCGACTTTCGACCACTGAGTGCAGGCTGTAAACGTTGCATGAAGCTGTCTCAGCCTCGCGTGTCCCAGCCACAAGGCGGAAGAGTTCAACGCACGTTCTCTGATACTGCGGATATCCTCGACGCATTGGAGCCCGAATCGTGATGCCGGACTATCAATTCGCAGTCACATGTCGGATCGCAACGAGTGCTCGCTGCCTGTCGTCCACATAACCTTTCATGATTCCATGCGCCCGATGGACAGAGCTTCGTAGGTTGTGTGTAGCGCCAGCGGAACACACCCCACGATTCCTCAAATCCCGGTTTAAACCGTACGAAGACAAAATGATTAACGCGAGCCTTCACAACATCCGAACCAGTGCCGACCGTGATTGGTGTGTTTCGCTTCGCTTCACACACTACGACTACTGCAGCCTCAATCAATCTGCAGCAGAGCTATTGGCAGGGCGATTGAGACTTTGCCCGCGACGCCTTCCACTGAAGATATTCTGAGGAGATCACCAACAATTCATTGCCGGAGCCTCGTTCGAACTTCGAAAGATCAGCGATTGGCCGGATCGCATCTAAATGCATCAGTGAATCAACCGCGGCAGCAAAATCAAACTGAGCCGTGACAATATCGACCCTGTTGAGATGGGCTATCCACATATTCGGTTCCCGTTCGACTGCCAGATCAATTGTCTTTCTAGCGACGTCTAACTGGCCACTTTTCTTGTGGATCGACGCAATCTGCACTTCAATCCAGGCATCTGGTCCAAATGAAGTGGACCCCGGTTTTCGGACCAGCGGGGGCGATCGCTAAGGTGGATCGGGCGTGGTCAGGAGCGGCTGTTATGGACTTCCCACGGAGTGCGGTAGTCCAGGGACTGATGAGGG
>JBILXT010000257.1:0-10221 GCA_044378235.1 Planctomycetaceae bacterium | reverse complement strand
TAAACAAAGCCACCTCGCGATGCTCGTGATGTTCTTGGCATAGCGAGACTTTACCGACAACGATTCGACTCGTAAAGCAGAATGTCCCCGTTACGCCAATAACGACAGTCGGGACACGACGTGACCCAGCGGGCAGGCTCAGATGAGTCTCCACTCAGCGTGACTGATAAACAATGACCTTAGGACCAGCGATATCGTCGTGCGGGCATCCGCGGTTTTTACGAAAGATCACCAATGGTGCAGACCATGTGCAGGAACGACCAGATCGTAACCGGTGCCGGTGACTTCGCCATGCAGGACAAAATAGGTTTGCAAAGGATGAACCGGGACACTGAAGGACAAGGCGAACGTGTTTTCTGAGGGGCTGTCAGCTATGCTGGAGCCAACGCAACCTCACCTCATTCGGCATGTTACTGAAACCTCCGATCACTGTGTTCCTGAAGACGAGTCCTCTTGCGTGACGGCATCGCAGAATCGAAGATTTGCAACGACTCAGTGGAGCCTCGTCCTTGAGGCCGGGAATCGCAACGCGCCCGAAGCCGATCAGGCACTGTCCGAATTATGTGCCGCCTATTGGATGCCTCTCTATTCGTTTGCTCGGCGCAAAGGATATTCGACAGAAGATGCCTCCGATCGAACTCAGGAATTCTTCGCGCGTCTGATCGAAAAGTCATTTCTGGCGACCGCAGATCCTCAACGAGGCCGGTTCAGGACCTTCCTGTTGACACTGTTCCAACGCTTCCTTGCAAAGGAGTTTGAGAAAGGCCGTGCGATCAAGCGAGGTGGTGCTTCGACTATTCTTGCCTTCGATTTCGATGGAGCGGAGTCACAGTGGTCAACCGTCTTGTCGGATGATCAGACGGCGGAGAGAATTTTTGAACAGCAGTGGGCGATGACGTTGCTGCATCGTGTGGTTGGTCTGCTGAACGAAGAATACCGTTCTAAAGGCAAAGGAGAGCTGTTTAATCGTTGCCGCATCTTTCTGAATGGAGGCTCCAGTGATGGAGCTTACGTCGAGGTGGCTCGAGATCTTAAGATGTCCGAAGGCGCGCTACGGGTTGCGGTGCATCGGCTTCGGGAGCGGTTTCGGGGACTTCTCCGCCAGGAAGTGGCAGGAACGGTCGCCAGCGAGCAGGAAGTGGACGACGAACTGATGGCATTGCGGAGAGCAATTTCAGGACCATCGTGATTCGACTTTCGCGGTGAATTGACGGATTCTCTGTCGCCGAAAGAAACTCTGCAGAAATCCTGTAACACACTGGAATGAATCCGGAATCTTCTGGTAGCCGTACCGTCAACCGTCGAAAATTACTGGAACTTGTCCCTATGTCCGTCACCGTTTGTCCGGAATGCAGCAAGTCGATTCCGCCGTCCGCGCCAGCCGGGCAGTGTCCGGAATGCCTGCTTAAACGAGGCCTCGAACCGGCTGGATTTGCCAGTGCTGCGTTTGCGGTCACGACGCCTCAGGGAGGTCGTCTGATACCACTGACGTCCGAATCGATCGCACCTTGCTTTCCACAATTGCAGATTCTGGAAGTCCTTGGGCAGGGCGGTATGGGCACCGTCTTCAAGGCTCGTCAGTTGAAGCTGGATCGCATGGTGGCCGTGAAAATCATCCGTCCGGAAACAGCCAGCGATCCCGCCTTTGCGGAACGCTTCATGCGCGAAGCGAAGACTTTGGCACGCCTTAATCACCCCGGAATCGTTTCGGTTCATGATTTCGGAGAAGTCAGCCTGCTGGCCCCTGGCGCTGGATCAAAAACTTCGGGTAGCACCTTGTTCTTTTTTATCATGGAGTATGTCGAAGGAGCCAACCTCCGGCAGCTGATGCAATCGGCGCCGATTTCGCCATCGCTCACGCTCGGGATCATTCAACAGGTTTGTGACGCCCTGCAATATGCTCACGAAGAAGGTGTTGTACATCGCGACATCAAGCCCGAGAACATCATGCTCGACTCAAAGGGGCGAGTGAAGATTGCAGACTTCGGACTTGCCAAACTGGCCGATCAATCAGGAGAAGACTGGACGCTGACGGGAACTCACCAGGTCATGGGGACGCCGCGTTACATGGCTCCGGAGCAACTTGCAGGTACTCGTAACGTCGACCATCGAGTTGACATCTATTCTCTTGCCGTCGTGTTCTATGAAATGCTGACCGGGATACTTCCCGTTGGACATTTTGCACTCCCCTCGAAGAAGATCGCTGTCGATGCGAAGTTTGATGAGGTGATCCTGCGGGCGATGGCGAGCGAGCCCGGTGAACGCTTTCAGTCAGTTCAGGAATTCCGCCTCGGAGTTGATGAGATCGTTACCGGCGGAGGACTCAGTGGAATCAATGCTCGCTCGGCAGACTCGCCGGGATTTTCCACGATTCTTGATCGGCAGGTCGCCGGGGCCTGGAGTTTTTTTACAGGGCGTGAGGCGGAGAAACCAGAGAACAGTCGAGGCAGCCTTTCCGCGCCCATGCCGTACGTCGGGATTGCGGTCCTCGGGATCGCCGGACTGATCACGTCTTTTTTGGTGGAATCGTCCTGGTCACGTGAGACGGATTTTGCGTTACGGTCAATCAGTCTTGTTTGTTTTGCACTGATCGCGGCGTTCTGGACAGCGATGCCGACAAGACTTCGTGAATCCGCATGGGCCAGTGGTGCATCAGCACTCTTATCTCTCTTAACCGTGATCTCGGTATTGGTCGGAGTTGCTGCCTCGCGTATCGGTGGCGTCGCCTTTGACCGGCTTTATGTGATTCCGATTGCCTGCGCGGTCTCGTTGATGCTTCTGGGGTTGTCCGGAATGCGGCGAGTGCTTTTCCAAGTAGGAGGCGTCTTCAACGTTTCGCGTGCGGACTCGGTCGTCGTCACTCGCAGGCAGCTCGAACAAGGAATTCTTCCTGACATTTGTATGATCAGCGGAGCGGCAACCTCTAATCGTGTGGCTTATACCAGTCAGTATCGTCTGAATTGGTCCGAAGCCTGGAGTCTGACCGGTCATTCTCTCTCGGGGATTCCTGGCGCACTCCTTCACACGCTGGCAGTTCATACGTTGCATATCTCCTGCCCGATTAACAGTCCGCATGAAGGACACTGGCGAAATCGAAACGTCTACGCAAGTGTTGGCTGGATGCTGATTCCGTTGCTGGGTTTGTCTGCTCTGATGATTGGATTTCAATATCCGAACTCGGTTGGGCAGAAAGAAGGAACAAACCTTGGTTGGATTCTTGGCGTCACCATGTCGATTGTGGGGCTGGCATGCTATCTCGTGCCCGTCATCTGGATGTCATGGCACACGGTCAAGATTGAGCAGATTTCTGACGGTACGACATCCAATGGTCAGGTCAGCCTGAGGCGTGTGTGTACAGCATTTGCCTCAGAAGTCCGCCGCCGTCAGGCCGCTCTTAATGAAAAACAGGTCAAGAAGTGACGCGGACTCGGGCGAGCATACCCAGGTTTAAAGCTGCCCCCTTCTCGGGTCCATTCTGCATTTAACGAGACAAACTTCATCGCGTGGCCTCTCTCTTTGTCACCCAAGAGGCTATGCAGCGAACCGCTTAATGCAGGAATTCAGGATGTCGAACCGTTCCGTATGGAAAACGTCTTCGGGAATCATGATTGCACTGATCATGGTCGGGGCTGTTGTCCTGATCGTCAGCAGGTATGCACGGCTACATCAAAAAGGGAAAGATCGAACCGCGGTCAAACAGGACATCAAGCACCTCATGCTGGCCATGCACCAGTACCATGACGCCCACAACAGTTTTCCTCCCGCGTTTACGCTCGGCCCCGACGGCAAACGGTGGCATAGCTGGCGAGCTCTGATTTTGCCATATCTTGATGCCGAACTTGCTGAGCAATATCGGTTAGATGAACCCTGGAACGGGCCACACAATCAGAGCCTTCTCGCGCAGGCTCCTGACGTCTTTCGGTCCGACCGTGTTAGAGGCCCCGCAAATGCAGCCAGCTATTTTGCAGTTGTGGGCGAGAGAACTCTTTGGCCTGCCGATCAGGCACTCGGAATCGCCAACATCGTTGACGGCACATCCAACACAATAGCAATTGTAGAAAACTTCAGGACTGACATTTCCTGGCTGGAGCCCAAAGACCTTTTGCCTTCAGAGTTTCTGCAGTCTCTGGAGAACGACAAGACCGAGCAGCAAGACGGTGGCCTGACTGTTGGGCTTGCGGACGGATCGGCACGCTTTCTTGCCTCTCATCTCGAACGTGCTCTGCTCAACGGCCTACTGACACCTGCGCATGGAAGCAAGACTTATCGAGGCGACGTGTGGCCTGAGGATCTGATCGATAGCGTCGCACGAAAGAACCCGGAGCAAAAGCTGCGAGATCCCGTAAGCGTCGATTCGCTGCTCAAGACGGACATGATGGCTGCGTCATTGCAGAAAATCGACGCATCAAGGAACCAACTCTGGGCGGGGACCTTTCAAATGGTATGGGACCAGCTCAAAACAATGGTCAACGGCCCGGTTGTGTTGGGACAACCCAATGAGATGCTGGCACTGCTCAATGCGTCGTCATTCGATGTGAATTCGTTATCGCCTGAGGCCACCATAATCTCTGTGTCCAACGTGAGTGATCAGGATGATGCCGAGTTACGACAATCGATCAAGGATAGCTTTCCGGATGTCGAACCACCGCTGCAGGAGATCAATCTGCAGCCGGGGCAGTGGGGGATTCGAATAACCGCATTGGTTCGAAAGACGATGCCCTTTGAAACCGCTTTCGACCGATTCACGACACCTCTGGAGTTCTCTGATGATCAGGAATCGAAACGCGTCAACAGTTTCGGTCAGGACCCGGAGAGCTCGGTCGATGGCCGGACATTCGAAGTGGGTCAGGTCAAAATTCTGGATGATTACGGCGACGATAACTTCATCGTGCAACTGACGACGAAAGGCCCGCAGCAAGACAGGATCATACTGGCTCTCATCCCACCAGAAGCCACTTTGGAAGCCACGTGGCAAACGGTACAGGATCGAATCCAGCGTCCCAATCCGAAGCATAGTCGACCGCAACTCGGAGGGATGGAAACGCTGCAGATTCCGATTCTGGATTTTTCACTGAAGATGAATTTTACCGAGCTTGAGGGCCAATCCATAGCCGGGTTCGGTGATGGAGCTCACATTGAGGTGGCTTATCTGGACATCCGGCTTCGACTCGACGAAACCGGCGCCGAGTTCATCAGCTTTGCCGAGGTGGGAGTGGTTGGGGAATTCGGGGATGACGAAGTTGTTAAGTACGATCCGCAACGAGTTCGCCGTCTGATTTTCAATAAGCCTTTCTTCATCGCCATGCAGGAAGACTCCGGCCGCGACCCGTGGTTTATGGGCTGGATCGCGAACGACGAATTGATGGAAGCCTACGTCGAACCTGTCGCAGCAGAACGCCAGTAATGCCTGTCTTGAAGAATCAAAATGCACAGAGGTGCTGGAAAATCCTATCATCAAAGGTACGAACTCTCCGATTCGATCGCAAGCATATAATCTTCCGTGAGCCTCCCCGGTTGCTCTTGGATTTGTTTTTGGCGATCGTTGTAAAGAACGAGGCGAAGAGTTCCATTTGAAAGCACTGGAGCCTGTTACGCACCTTGAGAGTGGACCCGTGAAAGCAGGATCAAAACAAATGCGAGCCAATGCCATCCGTTGAGTGTTGTCGCCATTCGCTCCTGGTGCTTTTTCTCAACTAAGAAGTTGGATTTGCGTTATGAGCCGGAAAGCGCCAGCGTCCGGTTCTGAACCGTGGGCTAGCGCCCAGCGGCTAATATTGGCGACCCCAATTTTCAAGAACGAAGCCAACTCAAACGAGTCAACTCAAAATCTCATGAATCACGTGACCATGCACATCCGTCAGTCGTCGATCAACTCCGTCGTTTCGCACCGTCAGTCGAGTGTGATCGATTCCCAACTGATGCAGCAGGGTTGCATGGATGTCGTAAACCTGAGTCGGATTATTGCGGTCCAGAGGTTTGTAGCCCCATTCGTCGGACGGGCCATGAGTGATCCCGCCTTTGATGCCGCCGCCACATAGCCAGTTCGTAAACACATATGGATTGTGATCGCGTCCTTTGCTGCCCTGAGTCGACGGCATACGACCGAACTCCGTGGTCCATACGATGATCGTGTCTTCCAGTAGTCCGCGTTGTTTCAGATCCTGAATCAAAGCGGCTGTGCCGATCGCCATACCCATCGCCAATGGTTTGTGGTCGCGTTCGATGTCTTCGTGACTATCCCAATTGCGGCGAGGAAACCCATTGTCGTTTCCGGACCAGATCTGCACAAACCGGACACCTCGTTCCAGCATTCGGCGAGCGATCAAACACTTGCGTCCGAAGTATTCGGCTTCCTCGGGAATATTAATCTCCGTCGGATAAGTCGCGCCGGGATTTGAGAGACCGTACATCTTCAGAGTCGCCTCAGTCTCCTTCGATAAATCAAACACCTCCGGCGCACTGAGCTGCATTTTGGCTGCCAGCTCATAAGAACGCAGACGAGATTCCAGACGTGAATCGCCGGGGCGCCGGCGACTGTAATCCTGATTCAGCGATCGCAATAACAATTGCCCGTCGTTCTCTGCTTTGGCCGACACATAATCGGCCGATGCAAACAGATCTTCGATGGGAGTTTCTCGCTGTGGAAAAATCATGGTGCCCTGAGTGCTCGCGGCTAAAAATCCCGAGCCCCAGTTCTTGGGCCCATTGCTCGCGAATCCTCGATGATCCGGCAGAACAACAAACGTCGGCAGGTTGTCATTCATGGAGCCCAGAGCATAGCTGACCCAGGCGCCAGCTCCGGGAAATCCAGGACGGTCAAATCCTGTCGCCTGCAGATACGTCGCCTGACTGTGAACACCGGTCTTGCCCACCATGTTATGAATGAAGGCAATGTCATCGACTACGGCGCCCATCGGTTCGACAGCATCGCTGAGAAATTTGCCGGACTGGCCATAGGCGGCGAACTTGAACGGTGATTTCATCCATGGACCGAGTCCATCCTGGAAGGCTTCAACATGTTCGCCAAAGTTCGACGCTTCGCCATGGTGTTTTTCGAGAGCAGGCTTGTAGTCCCAGAGATCCACATGGCTGGCGGCTCCGGCCATGAAAAGCTGGATGACTCGCTTGGCCTTCGCCGGATGATGCAGTGCCTTGAGAACTCCACCGGATCCGACTTCAGCCGCCGCCGTCCCATGCGCCCGCGCTTGTTCTTCCATCAGCATGACTGACGCAGCCAGACCAGCAAGACTCTGGCCTGTATGGTTCAGAAATTGACGGCGGTTATTATTCATTGCTGTGGCTTTCAGGCAGTCCAGTCGAGCGTCGCTGAAGAGTTCAGAAAAACTGCTACGCCGCTGTTTTGCAGATGATAGCAGCCGCACTTAACAACTTCGACGCATTTTTGTGTCGGACATGAGTCGGAGGAATGCAGCGACGGATTTGGTACGCTGATCTTTGTGTGGTCAGTTCCGGTATCTTCAGTCCTGATCATTTTTGCGGTAGTGGTATGGGTTGGAGGCGTTCACCGTTACTATGACGTTATTCAAATCATCGTGAGGTGAACATTTCGCGGACGCCACCAAGACGTTCCTTATGCCCCATGGCCAGCGACACACGATTCTCAATGAGGCATAATAATGAAGCGAACTCTACCGCAGCGTAAATTATCAACCATTGCCTGCCTCTGCGTTCTCTGTGGAATAGGCGTGCCAGGATTCGCACAGGCTGGCGACCCGGTCGAGATCCAGGTCATCGATCGGGAAAATCGCCGAGGCATCCCGATGGTGGAACTGACAACGGTAGATGACGTTGTCTATCTCACCGACAGCGCCGGGAGAGTTGCGTTTGATGAGCCGGAATTGTCTGAAGCTTTGGTGTTCTTCAAGGTGACTTCACCCGGCTATCAGGTCGCGAAAGATGGCTTCGGAATTGAAGGCGTGCGGCTGAAGATAGAGGCGGGAAAAAGTCATACCATCGAGATGACTCGAGTGAATCTTGCGGAGCGACTTTATCGTATCACTGGCCGAGACATTTATCGAGATTCAGTGCGGCTGGGGCATTCGGTCCCGCTGGAGAGTCCAGTACTGAACGGCAAAGTGGTCGGTCAGGATTCTGTTCAGCCTGCAGTGTATCAGAATAAGCTCTATTGGTTCTGGGGCGATACGAATCAGCTTCAGTATCCTCTGGGCCTTTACCGCACCGCCGGCGCGGTTTCGGAGTTGCCGTCACAAGGGGGACTGGATCCTTCAGACGGCATCAATCTGGAATACTTTACCAATGATGATGGTTTCGCCAGGGCGATGGTCGAGGTGCAGAACCCGAAAGGTGTCGTTTGGATTCACGGAGTCTGCGTCGTACCGGATGAGTCCGGCAAGGAAACGATCGTCGCTCAGTACTCACGCCGCAAGGGACTTTCGGATGCGCTGGAACAGGGGCATGTGAAATGGAACGAGAACCGGCAGCTGTTCGAAGTGATTCAGGCGATCGATCTGCGGGAATCATGGCGGATGCTGCGAGATCATCCTGTTCGACATAAGGACGTATCAACGGACTATTTGATGTTCGGCAATCCATTCCCGGTGACTCGTGTGCCCGCAACACTCGCTGCAATTCAGAATCCGGAGACTTACGAATCTTATACCTGTCGCGAAGAAGTCCTCGGACAGTATGCGACCGAGCAACAGCTTTCGGAGAGCAAACCCGCCCGAGATGCCGGCGGCACACTTGTCTGGGCGTGGAAGAAGGCTCCTCCGGTAACTCAGCAGGATGAGCAACGGTGGTTGAAGCAGGGCTTGATCACCATCGAGGAAGCTCGATATCTGCCGCGTGATGCAGATCAGGAAGATCGCGTTGTGCAGATGCATTCCGGTACGGTGCAATGGAATGCGTATCGCAAACGCTGGATCATGATTGCCATTGAACACGCGTGGGACAAAAGCAGCCCGTCATTTCTGGGTGAGGTGTTTTATTCCGAAGCGGAGTCTGCTCAGGGACCATACCGGAAGGCGGTCAGGGTTGCGACTCATCCCAAACAGAGCTTCTACAATCCCTGCCATCATGTGTTCTTCGACCAGAACGATGGCCGCACGATCTACTTTGAGGGAACCTATTGCAACACCTTTACCACATCACCTGCGACGCCGCGTTACAACTACAATCAGCTGATGTATCGGCTGGATCTTGGCCAAAAGAGATTGACCGAGATCTTCGCAAGGTAGGACGGTCGAGGACTGGACACTCAACCAGCATGCCTCAATGTTGTGAACTTCGTGAGCGAAATGGCGCTAGTGTTCCGTCAAGATAAAAAATTCGGGTTGGTGGTAGTGGATCCTGCTAAAGATCCCTTGGCCGCTGGACCTTTAGCAAGGTCCACTACCCGAAATTCAAGTCTTGACAAAGCGATTAGCCACCGGTGAATGTCTTCAAATCCGATGGCAAACACCGGACGTCTCGCGCGGTGCCGCTACTTCAACGGCTTGCCTTCTATGGGTTTGCCATTCGTCGTCAGAATCTGAATTTCGTGAGCACGATGCGGGCCCGTGTACGTCCAGACGATCTTCTTGTCCGGAGTGACCTCAAACACTTTGATCTCCTTCTGTGACGCGTAGCTGGCAATCACGGTGTTTCCGTTGGGCAGTCGTTGACCGCCACAGGGGTCTGCAAACGGCTTGAGATCCGGGAAGTCCGCGTTGCTGATCGTCCAGACGATCTTGCCATCGGAATCAACTTCGATCGTCTTGTTTCCGTGAGTCAGGTTGATAACCGTATGACCATTCTCAAGGCGAATCGCCGTGAACGGCCAGTTTTCCGCTGCGCGTCCGCCGAGTTCTGCTGCGTCAGTGGGGAACACTTTCAGGATCTTGCCGTCCGGCGAATACTCCTTCACCTTGAATGCCAGCAGATGAGGCACCAGGTAATTGCCGTTCGTCAGTTTGCGAGCCATACGCGTTTGCATGTGAGCATTGTCGGTCTCAGGCTGCAGCGGAACTTCAACGGCAATCTTTCCGTCCGCAGTCACTTCCATCAGTCTGGGTTTCTTGCCGAGTTCTGTGATCAGTGTATGACCATTGTCGAGTCGTTCGACGGTGCCGATTTCGTTGTTCTCAGCGGATTTGACATAGTGAAAGACGGTCTTGTTTTCTCGAGTCAGCTCACGAACCTCATCACCCCATGCAATCAGGATGTTTCCGCTCGGCAGCACAAAACCATCTCGGGCGGCAG
>JBILXT010000665.1:0-2871 GCA_044378235.1 Planctomycetaceae bacterium | reverse complement strand
CTACATTCGCGTGGATGTTGATGTTCCCTGGGCACGGGATCCATTCGCAGAAGACGAATATGAACTGCGTCCGGGAAATCGCCCCGAACTGTTTACCGGAGAACGCAATAAAGTTGTATCACTGACGGCTCAGCCCGCAGCGACCAACGTCGGCCCAGTCGTCAAGATAATCCTGTGGGGCCTTTTGGCGTTCATCATCGTCGTTGTCGCGATGACGGCCTTGTTCCTGTTGCCGATCATTCTGATTGTGGTGGGGTTTATCTGGGTCAAAAAGAAAGCATTGAAGTCACGACTTGGTGAAGTCGAAGTTTCGGTCCCCCATGTCGTCGTCGCACCGACGGAAGACTGGACTTTCGGAATCCGGTTTACGCCGCGAAAGTCGTTCGTGGTCAACAGCATTTGCGCAGAACTGATTGCGGAGGAATCCGCCACGTCCGGCAGCGGCACCAACAAGACAACTCATAAGCACAAAGTCCTGACCGAAAGACATGTGCTCCGCGAGGGCGGCCCCGTACAGATTGAGGACCCAGTGGATGAGAAGATGACAATCACTTTCCCGGACACCAGGGCATACAGTTTCGAGCTCTCGAACAATTCGCTGAAATGGACGATCAACTTCCACATCGACATGCCCGGCTTCCCGGACTGGACTCACACCCAACCCCTGCAGATCGTCCCGCTTAAGTTTCTGGGCGATCAGGCTCAACTCTCACTTGCGTCGGCCAAACCCTCAATCAAGGGCTCATCCGGATCGCGACCTTCAGCCGCCGTGGTTGACCTCTCTTCGCTTACTGGAACGACATCTGCAGTTGCCCCAGTCGACAGAACAAGCCCCCCGCCTCTGCCTCGCGACATAGTCAACAGTTCGTCAGACAGCACTCCTCCGGAGACTATCGAAGAACTGCTGTCCCTGTTGGAGCCTGCAGGCCGCAATAGTGCACAGCGCAGTCTCATTCTGGAAGCCGCTGCGAACGAAATCTACGACATCACCGTCATTATTGACCGCATCAGTACATCGTTCGGAATGACGGATGCTGCACCGGAATTTTCTAATGGAAAAACCGTTATCGGCCAGATTGCCGGAACTCAAAAACCCGTGGAGATCATCGCTCCGGAATCAATGAACTCAGAACTGGAATCATTCCGTCGCGGTGACACATGGCAGACCAGCATCACAATCACAGGCTGGGATTCACTCTACAACCGGTTGCGAGGAGCCATCTCCGAGTAACCTCGGGCTCAACTTCGAGCCTTCTTGCTCCTGCCTGTCGAGGGCTCAGTACCGTCCACGCCTGGGGCAGAAAGTCGACGAATCAAGCTCTGAATATCTTTCGGCCATGGCAACTGATAATCATGCACTTCCTGAGTCATCGGATGAACAAATCCCAGTTGAGTCGCGTGCAATGCCAAACGAGGAGCCTTGCTGGAGTCCTCAATAGGTGGCTGACCAAACGGTCCACGGTATTTGACATCCCCGCAAATCGGATGACTCTTCTCGGCAAGATGAATTCTGATCTGATTCGTTCGCCCGGTTTCCAGACGGCACTCCAGTTCTGAGTATTCGCCTAACTGACGCAACGGACGAATGTGTGTTACCATTTTTTGCCCATCAGCCGGCCGATCAGAGCTGCCACGTAAGCCATCGCCACGATCGCGAATCTGATAAGACACAATGGTCTGAGCAGACATCTTTCCTGGTATCACACAAAGATACTTGCGCATTGCGGTGTGGGCAGCGAACTGCTCAATGAGCCCCTTTTGTGCTTCTTCGGTGCGGGCAAAAACAAGAATCCCGCTGGTTTCTCGATCAATCCTGTGGACCGCCAATAACTCCTGGCTGTGATGCGAAGAACCGGCAACTCGACGACGCGAAATCAGGCGGTGCAAACATTCTTCAAGAGACGGCTGAAGGTCCTTTCTCTCCTGTCGCCATTTGACGTCTCCGGGATGTCGCAGAGACAACATGCCAGCCGGCTTGTCGACGACGACCAAATGCTCATCCAGATGCAGGATTCGAACATCATCGTCTTTGGGAGGAGGAGGCAGGGGCTGATGTCGCAGTTCGATCACGTCTCCCGCAATAACTCGCCGCCCCTCATCGACGCACAGAATCCCATTGACGGAGATTCTGCGGCCTTCCATATGCTTCCGTGCCGCAGACCACGGCAAATTCTGCACATATTTTCTCAAGGCCCCCAGAACGGCGCCCGCAGTTTCTGTGGTGACTGTGAACTGCTGAGTGGTCATTTGACACAAACCCAAAACTATTTCAGACGAGTAGAAAACCGGGCACTTTGGCCAGGAGAAAAGAATTCTGAAGATTCCTGTGCGTTTATGAAACTGAATTCCGTTTGATACTGCAGAGGGATCTCAGTGGTCAGCAGTCAGCACGCCGACCAGCAAATACTGCCTCCCACCCACATTGTAGTTTCACAGGAACGAGAGTTAATCAGCCATGTCAGATTCAGCCATCTCAGTACTTCACCTTTCCGAACGCGACGAAGAAACATTGCTCAAGACTCACAAACAGATCGCCAGTGAGCTCGAGTCAGGACGCGATGTCGTTCTCGTGCTGGAAGAGCCAGTGTCTCGACGCGCCGAACGCATGACTCTGGCAAGCCTGTCCTTCAAGAAGTGCTCAGGTCGTTTCGCTGTGGTCACAGGCGACGCTCGACCTTTCTCTCAGCTTCCGCAGTCCGTCGCGGAACGACTCCACGTTTTCACCACACCTGAAGCCGCAGTCGAATGGCTTCAGCCGTCAGGTTTTGACTTCAAAGAAACCATGCTGTACCTGTCACTGAACTGAATTCAGTCAGAAGACTTCAACACAAACTTTTCTGACTGGCTGAGAAACGTCCGCGGGTTATCCAG
>JBILXT010000256.1:0-10241 GCA_044378235.1 Planctomycetaceae bacterium | reverse complement strand
GCTCGATCACGGAGCGTGGTCGATTCTGATGCCTGTGTTCCCCAAAACCAATATCCCGGTCATGGAACTCAGCATCGACGAAAGCCAGTCACCGATCTGGCACTATGAGCTTGGACAAATGCTGGTGAGGCTGCGTCGGCGAGGCGTTCTGATTATCGGTAGCGGAAATATCGTCCACAACCTTGGACTTCTGAACCCTCGCCTGGCCAACTCGGGCTTCGACTGGGCTGAAGCCTTCAATGAGACAATTAAGGATCGGTTGCTGAAGCACGATCACCGGTCGATGATTGATTACACGAAACTTGGCCGAGAAGCCCAACTGGCGATTCCTACCAATGAGCACTATCTGCCGTTGCTCTACACCCTCGGCCTTCAGGCGAAAGGTGATACGGTCAGCATTTTCAATGACCTGTCCGTGATGGGCTCGATCACAATGACTTCTGTCAGGATCGATTCTGATCCTGCGCAATAAGATGGTGTTTGATGCGCTAAGACTCGGACGCTAACGCGCTCCGGCTGATTAGCTCAACTCATGCGGCATGGTGCTTGAAGTTAGCAGAGGCCGTCTACAATCGTTTCAAAGCAGGATTGAATCGATCTAACAGGCAGATCAACTTTGAAGACACTCGGACGCAGAATCGGCATCATCGGGGCCGGAATTTCGGGGCTCACCTGCGCGCGGGAACTTTACGGCAGCGGCTTTGATGTCGAGGTTTTTGACAAGAGTCGTGGCCTCGGAGGGCGAACTTCGACTCGTCGCACTGATTCTGGCCTGCGATTCGATCACGGTGCACAGTTCTTCACGACAGATGATTCACGCTTCCATACGTTGACGGCCGAATGGCTGTCGCGAGGTGTGGTTGCCGAGTGGCGAGGTCGAGTTGTCAACATCGATGGAGCGAAGGTCTTGGATGCTTTGCCGCAAGTTCGTTACGTTGGTGTACCTGGCATGTCAGCGATGGCCGTTGATCTGGGGACAGGGCTGCAAGTGCGAACTGGCGTGCAGGTTGTCGGCGTCAACCACGCTTCGTCTGGTTGGACGATCGAGACCGAAGAACGAGAGCACATCGGCCCTTTCGACACGCTGGTTGTAACTATTCCCGCGCCACAGTCAGCGGGGCTTCTTGCAACGCATCCGTTTGCGGGAGTTGCATCGAGCGTGCAGATGACTGGGTGCTGGGCCGTGATGGTGGCGTTTGAGTCGCGTGTGGATGTGCCTTGGGATGCCGCATTCGTTAAGGAATCGCCGCTGGCCTGGATTGCGCGGAATAGTTCAAAACCGGGACGAGATACGAAGACAGATTGCTGGGTATTACATGCCGATCCGAACTGGACGGCTTCGCACCTTGAGGACTCCGCAGACCTTACATCGGTCAAACTTTTGGCTGCGTTTGAGTCTGTCATCGGCAGACAAATTCCAGCTCACAGCCACCTGGTAGCCCATCGCTGGCGATACAGTCAGGGGGCGGATCCCGACCATCGTCGAATGTTGTTCGATCAGGAAAATAATTTGATCGTAAGCGGAGATTGGCTGTCCGGCGGCAGAATCGAGGACGCATTTCTCGCAGGCCTTCACGCGGCGAACGCGATTCGGGGCAACAAACAGACACGCTGAAAAAGGCGGCGATTAATCACCGCCTTGAAGTCGCGCAGTGCCGTCTAAAATGTCCGGTATGAAAGACGACGGAACAACTCTCGCCCCTCGACAGCCAGGAAATATGCGCAGGCTGCAGCTTGTCAGATACTCTGACTGGATGATTGATTGTGTCCCCGTGCTCGGGCTGGTCAACTCCGGAGAACATCGACTCTTTGACGCCTCAGTTCGCAACGGAGCATCTCTTTGACTCCCGATGTTGCTGTCTGGTGGGTCAAGCGGGATGCTCGACTGACCGATAACGCCTGTCTCACAGAGGCAGAGCGACTCGGACTCGATGTTCTGCCTCTCTTTGTGTTCGAGCCCTCACTATTGGCGGCCGACGACACATCCGACATGCACATTCAGGCACAGTGGCAGGCGGTCAGTGAACTGCGAAGATCGCTCCGCAAGCACGGAGCCGACATCATCATTGCGCATGGGGAAGTGGTTGAGAAGCTGGCCAAGTTGCACTCGATCGTTCCTTTCGCGCGCATCCTGTCCCATGAGGAGATCGGAAACGACCTGACTTTCCGACGTGATAGAGCCGTTGCCGAGTGGTGTCGGATGCACGGGGTAGAATACTTTGAGTTTCCTCAATCGAGCGTGCGGCGAAGTGGAGTCAATCGCGACCGACTGCATGAGCTATGGCAGACTCGCATCGTGAACACGTTGCCTCTTCCGGTGCCTACAATCCGTCAGAGCGACCCTCTCCGCAAGCTGGCGGCGTCCACGACGTTTCCTTTACTGAAAGCACTCACAGAGAACCATCAGTGGCAGGCGGTCAGTGAAGTTAATGCGAGGGCGACACTGGTCAACTTCCTTGATCATCGCGGCCGGTGGTATCGAGGAGGGATCAGTTCACCAAACACAGCCTTCACAGCGGGGTCACGGCTGAGCGTTCACCTCGTCTGGGGAACGCTGACAGTTCGCCAGGTCTGGCATGCCGTTCGAGAACGCTTGGCAGCGCTGGATCCTGCAGACCCGAAATCGGCAAGATGGAAACAGAGCCTGCAGTCGTTTTTGAGTCGACTCCATTGGCGAGATCATTTTACGCAGAGGCTTGAGTCGGAACCCGCGTTGGAGTTTCAAAGCCTGCATCCCAGCTACCGCGACTTGCCATACGAAAACGACGAACGGCTGCATGTGGCGTGGCGAGAAGGTTGTACGGGCTTTCCGATGATCGATGCCGTCATGAGATGCCTCACGGCAACGGGCTTTGTCAACTTTCGGATGCGAGCCATGGTTGTGAGCTTTGCCTGCCACGTGCTGCATCTCGACTGGCGGCTGATCCATCCTCATCTGGCTTGTGTCTTCCGGGATTATGATCCAGGCATTCACCTGAATCAGCTGCAGATGCAGGCCGGCGTCGTCGGCCTGAACACCATTCGCGTGTACAACCCCACTAAACAACTGACAGACTGGGATGTCGACTGCCGTTTTGTGAAACAGTGGATTCCCGAGTTAAAAGATGTCTCTTCGGAGCAGATTCTCAACGGAAAGCGACTCCCAGGGTACCCGCCGCCTGTTGTGGCATTTGCGGAACGTGCAAAACAAATGACCAGCCTGCTTTACGGGATTCGTAACTCCGCAGCAGCCAGAGCAGCAACCTCGGCGGTGTTGCTCAAGCATGGTTCGCGAAAACAAAGTACACGAAAGCAGCCTGACTCATCTCGCCGCAAACGATCTGTGCAGGCGAAACAGGCACCGACATTGTTTGATGATCCTGCAATCGACTAACGGTTTCGGCTTACAAGTCAAAAACTCAATCCTTTGGTTGAGTACACATCTCGCCCGCTCCGGGAGCTAACAACGTGAACTTTGCGAAGCTACGACACGGTGGCGAACGGACTGTTCTCATTGAGCCTGCAGCGGCATCGATTTGATAAAAGAAGTTGCCAGGCTGCTATCGTTTATTCTTCATTGTCAGCTCACGAATAGGTTCAAACTGTGCATCTGCTCCGGCCTCGATGTCGAGTTCGAGCCTGGATTCCAGCGTGACGGCGCCCAGTGTGCATTCGAGATTGAGTCCATGCAGCCACTTGAGGAACGGAAACTCGTAGCTTGCCGGCACCTCATTCTCTTCGCGCAGCCAGGGCCGATTCCAGGCCGTACTGACAATGAAGGGAGGACGATTCATCGTCTGATGCACTGAGTACTCTCCGCCAACCGGGCACTTCAGGTCAGCCCCCAGAGACGTTTCAATCTTCTCGAAGATGATCTTTGGATCGGCCTGAAGAGCATCTGCAATCAGATTGATTGTCGAGACATCCGCCGCGGACGCCTGTCGAGAGGACATGTAGGTCCAGGCATTGATGTAAGGATAAACTTTCGCCCCGGAGATATCCTCAAGATGCATAAACAGATGCGCTGGACGAGGTGCATCTTCCAGTCTGTAACCTCGCAGCACTTCACTGGCCAACGGCTTGTTCACCGAAAGCACTCGAGTCTCTCCTTCAATCATTGAATAGTCGCTGATGGCCGTTCGAATGATCTGACGAACCGGAAAGATGCTTTCGATGACGGCTCCAAGGAACGACGTCTGCTGTCCTCCATTATTAATGTCCAAAGGCTTTCTGGACTTCAGACAGGAGACAAAGTTGGCCAGAAGATAGGCGGATGACTCGTCGGGTTCTGTGATTAACGCGTACGCATTACTTTTCGAGAACTGCTGGTGGTTGTTCTGTCCGGTACGGACGATCTCGCCGTCTTTCAGCTGGAACGGGACATCTTCGTCAATCAGGCCAGCTGCGGCCCACGGATGCACACTCTGTGATTGAAGTCTTGCGGAAATCCCAAGGAGTTCATTTTCATTCGGGGCAATTCGCTGGGAATCAGCCGCACGACTCAGGTTTTGCCGCAGGAAAGCATACTCCTGCTGAGCATAGGGCGTAATGTGAATGTGCAGGACGACCTTCTCACGATTCGCCACTTGCGACGGCGACCGATGAAAAGTCAGCAGCACAGGATCCATCGTACGCCATTCCCGCTGATACGCCTGCTTGAACTCTTCGTAGCATTCCGCTTCGAACGCGGTACATTTGAGAACATCCATGTCCGCCAGTGGCACAAAACTCCCGGGCACTCCACGTCGCGAGTCACAGACAACGCCATCGCTCTGCATCGGCGCCGTATCGTCCGGGCGCAGTCCGAACTGTTCCGGCAGAAATCCTTCGCGGATGAGTTCGGATGTTTCCAGGATACTTCCCGTTTCGGCCTCAGACGCGACTCGAGCGAGATGCAGTGCAACCAGATCGTCTTTGGCCTGCCGACGTCTCTGAAGTTCAATGCGGTACTTCGGGCTCGTGATATTGCGAAAAAACGGATCAGATAGATAAAGCCATCCGGCACATTCCCCTTCATTCTGAACCTGCGATCGAGCATGAGTGTATTCCAGCAGATTACCGAGCGAGGTTCGGTCATGCTCCGTCTGATGGAACCGAACGGCGAGCATCGACGAATTCGTAATCAGGTGATATCGACCGCTGGTAATGTAATATGAGCGAATCTCGTTTCTCAGAGTTTGCAACACCTGCAATGTTGCTGTTTTCATCACGGCCGTGGACTCTGTGATGCCAGCCTCAATCGCAGTCTTACGACGGCTGATCTTCAGCAGGTCACCGAGCCGACTCCCTGGCTTCTCTTCGAACAACACCCCGACGGCGGCACCATCGTGGAAAAACGGATCGAGCCCGATTAAGGCACAGTCGGTAATCTCTTTATCGATGCCTTCCGCAAGCAGCGATTCCATGCTCAACCCAAGCTGCGATTCGATGCGATCACGCACTCGGTAGTCGGCAGCCGGATTGGCTACAACACCATCAATATCTCCGCCCCAGCCACGTACGAGACTGCGGACCCAGCCATAGTTTTCAACACGGAAACAGCGAAGATAGAAACATTCCTGTGGGACACGAGTTGCGATCGCTTCGCAGTGTTGTGCCTCCTGCCTTTTCCAACCCGGAATTCGAACACTCGGAATTGTCAGTGGAGCCGGCAACGGTTCAGTGGCCACTTCGCGAACATCGGAAGCGGAAGGAACTTTGTCAGCCATCATCGCCAGACGAATCGATTCAAATCCGAACAGCATTCCAAAGGTCCGCTCAAATTCAACTTCCAGACCAGATGCCGCTCGAACAGCCCCCTGGAAAGGAGTATCGAGCTTCATTCGCCGAGCCAGCATCGTGTCAAAGTAACGCTTGACCGACTGAATCTCCGGCGATCGATGCTGTAACGCAGTTCTCGAGAAGTAGTTGATCCATTCGGTCAGCAATCTCGAACGATTGACATTGACCTCGTCGGTTGAAATCGTGACGTTCCGCGCCAGAACATCATCGCCACTGATGACAGTGACTGGCGCCGGAGTATTGCCATCAAAGAGATACCAGATCTTTACGCGGGCCGGCCGCGCAGGTCGATCTCTGTAGGCCGCCATACGATCGATCCAATGGAATGATGCGTAAAGAGCCTTTCCGGTTTCTACTTTAAGTCGAAGAGGCTTATCTGGCTGCCACGTCCAATTGCAGTCTTCGGAGACCTCCAGCTCGACATGAGCAATTCCGAACGGCTCCCCGGGGAAACCAATGGCCCGAATCGCCGGAAGACTGTACGCATCCTTCAGTACAGGCTCAACATCCTTCTCCTTCGCCGCTAATTCGGTTGGTGGATCAGCCTGCAGAACCTGAGAACTCGCCACCGTTTCGATCGGAGGCGACGTTCCGTTACCGGCGACTGTTTCGAGCGGAGGCGACACTGATACATTGGAAGCGGTCTTGACTTCGGGCTGAGGGACCGCTTGCTCAGACGGCTCCGAATCAACCTTCACCGGACTGACCTGCGGATTCACTTCCGGAGCGTTCTGTGGCTTCAACGGCCCTGCGAGTTGAGGTTGTTCATCAGGTTTAACCACCGCAGGGGCTTCATTCCTCGGAAGAGCAGTTGTCTCTTCGGATCGAGGCATCGTGCCGGCAACAGCCTCCGATTGTGGCTTTGAGAACAACGCCCAGCACAGGAGTCCCGCCGAGAACATCGCCAGCGTCGTTCCGCCGGCCGCGTGAAACCATCGTGATCGCCAAAGTGTCGAGAGCTTCCAACGGCTGTCGACGCGCACAGGTTCCCCTTCCAGAAATCGCTGAAGGTCAAGCGAAAGTTCTTCTGCGCTTTGGTATCTCTGCTTTGGTTTCTTGCGAAGACACTTCAGACAGATCGCTTCCAATGCGCGAGGCACTCGAACGTTAAGCTCAGAAATCGGTGTCGGATCTTCTTCTCGGATTTGCCTCAGCGTCTCCAGAAAAGACTCGCTCCGAAACGGTGGTCGTCCCGCGAGCAACTCATACAGAATCGCGCCGATAGAGTACACGTCGCTGGCGGGCCCCATTTGCTCATGTCGAGCTTCCGCCTGCTCCGGCGGCATGTAGTCTATACTCCCCAGAATCTGTCCGGTTTCTGTCAGGGAGTAATCACGATCAAGCTGCTTCGCGAGTCCAAAGTCTGTAATTCGCACATCGCTGTTCTGATCCAGCATCACATTGGAAGGCTTGAGATCTCGATGCAGGACTCCACAGCTGTGGATGTACTGAATGGTCTCCGCAATCGTCTGAGTGAGCTGCGCTACAACTCGAGGACGAATACGTCCCTGTCGCGCGAGGTCTGCCAAAGTTCGGCCTTTGACATACTCCATCGAGAAGAATGGGATTCCCTTGTGTTCCCCGACTTCATGAATGGCCACCAGATTGGGATGCCGCAAACGTGCGGCTGTTTCCGCTTCATTCTGGAATCGCCTGCGCACTTCCGGCGAGCGAAACTGTCCCTGCTGGATCATCTTCAGGGCGACGATACGTCGAAGCTTCTTTTGCCTTGCTTTGTACACAATTCCCATCCCACCTCGATCCAGCACCTCCAGGATCTCATACTCGCCAATATGACAATCCCTGACTGCAGCGGCGCCAGCAAACGCAGGAGCAATCGTCGTGATGCGAGATTGATTTCCGAGGAATTCAAGCAGTTCGAGAGTACAGTCCGGATATCGGCCGAGCCATTCCTCGGTATTGATCAGGCCTCGCTCATTCAGGTATTCCTCAATCGCCAGTTCTACTCGCTCCGAGGAGCCGTCGACGCAGGTTTGCTTGATTGGCTGAATCATGATGGCGATCCCAAAAAGTGTTTCTGTATGGTGAACGAGATTCAGGGCGTTGCCTCAGCAGCGTCGTCGTCCTGCGATGCAATGATTTCCAAAGTTGACAGTGATCGTTCCGTTGGCACGGTAGTCCGCAACTGCCTGAGTCCGCGATGGATCAGTCCCGCAACCGCAGGTCCGGTTCGATTCATCCGGCGAGCGACGTCTTTCAGTTCGCATCCCTGCAAATGAAACAGCTCGATCGCCTCTCGTTGAGCCTCCGGCAGCTTCATCAGAGCAACCGCCAGCTGCTGCAACTGTTCGTTCCGTTCCGCACGTTCTCCGGGTGAGGAATGGCGATCCATCAACCACTGTTCCGCTCGCAGCGCCGAACCGCGGATCGTTTGCTCCAGCGAAACCTCGAGTTCAACGTTTCTTTTTTCGCGTGTGTAACGGCGGACATGATCCAGAATCGTGTTCGTCAGAATCTTTCTGAGCCATGCAAAGCACTCCGCTGATGACGTGCCGCGAAATCCTGTCCTGCTATTGTGAGCCTCAAGAAGCGCTTGCTGGACGATGTCGGAATCGTCGAGCACCCGACGAAAACGCAATCCCAATTGAGAACGTGCAAGCAGCATGAGTGCTGGTCGAAAGCCCTCAATTGACTGGTCATCGACGAATTCCTCATCCTCCATTTGCGCCTCCACGGCCTCTGGGCGTCACGGCGATCAGAACAGAGCGCAGAATTCGAACAATCTACAAAAATGACCAGAAATTCTCCCTGCCAACATGCGCTATGCAGGTCAGGGCCGCAATGCGGGAACGGCAATCATATCCATGGTCAGCCCCAGACCAGCAACACCTACGGATTCAACCACAGCTTTCGATGCGGCTGGTGGTCGCTGAGGATTGTAGTATCCGGGGCGCAACTTGTTCAGGCTGACACTGGCCGCATCGGATGAGACGTAGTACGTTGCTTTCGCAAGATGTTCGAAGTCGCTGTTTGCCTTACCCAGCACGTTTTTCAGCTGAGCGAACACGCTCTGAACTTCGATATCGCCGTTCGCCGCGGGATCGGGAGACTTCGCTCGATCATGATCTGAATACAGCCCGGAGACGTAAATCGTTCCCGGATGATTGATCCGGCAAACTCGACAATAGATCGTCGGAGTCGTCATCCCGGGAGGTGTCAGGTACTCCATCGCGGGAGCATCAGCTGTCGGAGGACCCCCACCGGCAATCAACTCAATTTCAATCGGCACCGTCGCGCTGGATTTCCACTCGACCAGAATCAGCGGCACGGCTGGCTGACCGGCATAGAACGCATCCACTTCCGCCTGAACAATCTTGAAATCCTGCATCGGCTGGATGAAGGCCTTCAGTTGTACGATGTCTGCATCGCTGCGGCCAAGGAACACCAGTGATTTGCGAAGGCTTTCCAGGGTCTTGCGAGTCGCCACCGCCAGAGACGTATCCTGCTCAGCCTGTCCTGACACATAGATGCGTGATCCCTGTGGTAGTTCTGCGATCTGTGCGGAACGAGCCTCCACAGGCCGTTTTTTGTCGGTCACAACCGCAACAAAATCCGCCGCAACATCGGCTGTTTCAGAGGGAAGTCTGGTCACAACCAGCGACACCGCCGGCTGGTTCTCAGAGAAGTGCTTCGGCAGCGCCTTTAAAACCTCCGCTGCGACCGACTCACTTGTGACATACAGATTCAGCTTAACGACGGAACCTGCGGCGACTTCGGCCAGCGATTTCAGGGCCTGATCCATCACACTGGACAACTGATCGGCCACAGACATCCTGGACTTATCAGCCATCACGGCAGGAAAAATCTGCCCGGTATGGACCAGTCGTTCGCCTTGAACGACAACCGCCGTGGACATTCCCGCCTGTTTTCCCTCGTCGATCCGTTGAATTGAGTCTTTGGCCATCACACTGGTCCCCATCAAGACGCTGATCATCGACACACAACTTAGGGAAAAGCCGGTTCGCATCATTCACCTGCCTTAAAAACCATCTTCACAAAAATCATTCGTCCCGCACTGCTTTGCAGCACACTCGAGACAATCACGTTGATTTCCTTGCCAATCATATTGGAAGCGTTTTCGCAGACAACCATTGTGCCGTCGTCAAGATATCCGACGCCCTGCCCCGGACCTTCGCCTTCTTTGATGACTTTCATGACGAGGCGTTCACCGGGAATATATCGTGGTTTCAACGCGTTAGAGACGTCGTTGAGATTAATCACTGGAATCCCCTGAACGCTGGCCACTTTGTTCAGGTTAAAGTCGTTGGTAATGACTCCGCCGCGAATCTGTTTGGCCAGAGCGACCACTTTCTGGTCGACAGTCATCATCTTGAAGTCGGTTCGTGATGTCTCCATGACCTTCACGTCGACCACAGTGCTCTGCTGAAGTTTCGCCAGCACTTCAAGGCCTCGACGGCCGCGAATGCGACGATTTTTATCGCTGGAATCAGCGACATCCT
>JBILXT010000664.1:0-2881 GCA_044378235.1 Planctomycetaceae bacterium | reverse complement strand
GGTGGGTACTTGGAAGCCACTTCGTCCCATGGATTGGGCTGAGTCTGCTTCATGCCCAGAGAAATTTCCTGCTTGTCTTCGTTGATCCCCAGAACCATAACGTCGACCTTGTCGCCGATCGCTACGAGTTCGCTTGGGTGATTGACGCGACGTGTCCAGGACATTTCGCTGATGTGAACGAGACCTTCGATGCCGTCTTCCAGCTTCACGAAAGCACCGTAAGACAGCACGTTGACCACTTCGCCATTGACGCGAGAATTGACCGGGTATTTGGTCCCGATGTTCGCCCATGGGCTTGCAGACTTCTGCTTCAGACCCAGAGCAATCTTCTCTTTGTCGTAGTCGATGTTCAGAACCATCACTTCGATTTCGTCGTCGATCTTCACCATCTCTGTTGGATGGCTGATACGACCCCAGCTCATATCGGTGATGTGCAACAGGCCGTCGATACCGCCCAGATCCACGAAGGCTCCGAAGTCGGCGATGTTCTTGACGGTACCCTTTCGCAGCTGACCAATCTGAAGATTGGAGAGCAGCGTCTTCTTCATCTTTTCGCGTTCTTCTTCGATCAGACGGCGGCGAGAAACAACGATGTTTCTGCGAGCTTCGTCGATCTTCAGAATCATACACTCAATTTCGTGTCCGATGTATTCTGCAATGTCGTTAGGTCGTCGAATGTCGACCTGGCTGGCTGGCA
Source organism: Planctomycetaceae bacterium (assembly GCA_044378235.1). Classification (GTDB taxonomy): domain Bacteria; phylum Planctomycetota; class Planctomycetia; order Planctomycetales; family Planctomycetaceae; genus SXXK01. Next base: position 2,184 of record JBILXT010000664.1, on the reverse strand, counting down.
GAAACACGTTGACGCCGATATTGATAAGCAGACCACCCTTGATCTTGCGGATGACCTGACCTTTGACCACATCGCCCTCTTTGTGAGTGCTGATGATCTTTTCCCACTCGCGAACGCGGTCGGCTTTTCGCTTGGAGAGAACAATCAGGCCGATGGAGTCTTCGAATTCTTCAAGCAGAACTTCGATGCGCTCGCCAACCTGTGGCTGCTCATCAGCATCGTCCCACTCATCGCGCTGAACAACGCCTTCGCTCTTGTAGCCGATGTCAACAACGACTTCTTCGTTGTCAACGCGAACAATTGTCCCGGTCAGGATCTGGTTCAGGTCGTAGGTCTGAGCCTGTTCGTGATAAATATCTGCTTCTGCAAAGTCGGGGAACGACGCGGCAATCATCGCATCCAGTTCCGCCTCTTCGACATTAAATTCCCTCAAAAGGTTACGATCGACCATTCTGAAAACCACCTGACGCGGGCATCCTTCAGGAAAACCTGATTTTTGCTGTCGCTTGAAAAGGGCCATACGTCCTGCTGCGATGGCAACTGACCATCACGTCCAATGCAGGAATCGCGGAAAACGCAGCATACTACGAGCTGCGGGGAGAAAAGTCCAGTCGACCCTGGCAATGCTTTCCCTGCAGAGAATTTCCGTAAACCTTGTCAATGCAATCACTTGCATAGAGCGTGAGACGGTACAGACCGGTCAGTTTTTGGGAGAAGACCGTATTCCATCTTACGTGGCAGGAGTGAATCGATGTCAAAATCGAAACGACTGCTTTGACTGTTACGGCCAATCGAGCGGTCGACCTGACCCGCATTTTGCGCCGCGCTCGGAAATACCGTACTGGCTCCCGGTCAATCTCACTTGAAGAGACAACGTGTTAGGCCCGAATCGCTGCCCTCCGGGTAATCCCAGCGGAACTGAAATCCAAATTAGTAATCCGTCAGTTTCCAGAGCTGTGTGCGGAGCACCGTCTCATTGTGAAAGCGTTCCTTATACTTGAGAACGACACTCGTATCCGTAAGGTCGACAATTGTGGCCTCCAGTGCGGAACGCCCCCAGACATAAAACACGGTTTGTCCCCGCTTGAGCGATGTCTTATCCGTGACGGGTTCACCTGGACCTGGGATTGCATCGCCGAATTTCACTTCCGCAATTGTATCTCCCGGTGCAAACTTGATTCGTCCTCGTGGGAACCATTCTCCGTTCGGGTGATGCGCAGATTGTCGGACCAGAACAGCATTTCTTCTGACATCCAGCACGACAGCATCTACCAAATGATCCTTCCAGTGGGGTACATGAGCGAATTTCACATTTGTCTCAAACAGAACTCGTTCAAATTCTTTGCCTCGGGCAAGTATGGTCCATGCTTCAAGATACTGGCGTGCCTCCACGTGCTGCTCGCGCACTGGACGAAGTTCTTCAACAAGAGCCTTTGCTGCAGTAGCCTGTTCAACGACAAGATTCTGCTCAATCTTCAGGGTGTCGCGGCAATACTCATTGAACAATTCGACCGCTGCCGCCGGAAAATGACTGTCCGGAACAAAGAGTCGCCCTCGCTGAGGGCCGTCCGTGTAGTCGGCCGTGAAGAACTCTATCGCACTGGTTAAGGCTTTCGATTCCAGATCAGCCCCCTGATTAGTGCCAGCAGCCACCATGCCGCGCAGTCCCTCCACCAGACGATGCCTCAAAGGCAACTCCGAATCGACACAGGTCTTTTTTCGGAGCTCGGTCGCAGCCTCAAATGGTTCGATGAGCTCAAGAGCCTCTGCTGAGAACGCCGGCTTTTGATGCCGGTGAAGAATCATGGGCGTCAGGTTCAGCAAAGATGAATGTCGATCCATCAGCTGACCTGATTTTGCCTCATCGCCCTCTTTCAAGGCCGCTTTGATTAGTGCCTCCACTGTCGGTGCAAAGGCCTCATTCAGGCGTTTCATTTCCTTCTGAAAGCCTTCCCCGACCTGCTGATTGGCCCGCAGAAACTCGTCGACCGCTTTTTGTCCATCCGCGCTGAGCCTGCTGCGTTTATCCTTTAGCAGAACCAACTTATTTGAGTCCCATGGACCAACTTCCAATGACTTGACTAGCTCACGCACCAAGACAGCATCATCAAGCATTCCGGCCCGCGTTGCACGATCCTGTTCGGACTTCAGGTTCGCATCCAACGCTCGTACCAGCCCGTCCGT
>JBILXT010000663.1:0-2882 GCA_044378235.1 Planctomycetaceae bacterium | reverse complement strand
AATCGCCGAAATTTCAAAGCCGGGTTCCGCCATGTTGTAGACTTGATAAATCGAACTCTTTTCCGAGTTCAGCAGCACTTCCAGTCGCTCGGAGAAGCGATCGTCGATGTTGTTGATTCCGTGTCCCGCCGTAAAGCTGTCCCCCAGGAACAGAACGCGCTGCACACCCTCGGGAAGAGGCGTGGCGAGGAGACGGCGTTCGCGGAAACCATCATCGTTACGCTGAGAATCGAAGTGCACCTGAAACCAGCGTTTCGCGATCATGCTGGCGTTAAAGGCTTCAGAGTGGTCCACAAACAGAGCAAAGATCACTTCAGCGACGGTCAATGAGGCACAGAGAAACCACATTCCGAAGCCGAATCCCAGCATTCGAGAACGAAGAGGACTCTTTCCGGCCACGGAATTCTTTCGAGCAATGCGGCGACGGCGGAGCATCCAGACGAGGACAAACCACAGGAATACCAGCCATGCGGCCATTCCGACGAGATAACTGGCATCCAGCCACAAGAGCAGCATCGAAAACTCCCGGGGATCTGTTCAGGATACGATTGTCGAAATATGGCGAGGCCATTAAAGTGCCCCGCTTTCCATCGTACGCCAACACCCTTTCGGGAGAAAACTAATGGTTCAACGTCCTCGCACAAAGGCAAAACTCCTTAAGAAATCAAAGCGATGTCCAAAGTGTGGCAAGATTGTCCGCGGTGCTTCACGCTGCAAGACCTGCCACATGGTGCAGAAGAAGGCGTAGTTTCTCGGTGCAGAAACATTGAGCCTGAGACGCGAGCCGATTTTGTTTTGGGTCGGCTAGCGCCTCAGGCTCAATTGCCGTAGAGCTCAGTAAGCAACACGAAACTGCATTCAGGCTGTTAATCAGGAAGACGCCATGAGCATTCCCACGCGCCGGTCTTTCCTTGCTGCTGCCGCCGCAGCCTGCGGTTCACAGTGTTTACCGCAGCTGATCAACGTTGGGGGAGCATCCCCGACTGCAGACTTTGAATTCAAGTACATTGTGGCCTCGTGCATGTATGGCTACATGTATCTGGGCGAGATTTTGCCTGAGGTGCCTCAATGTGGTGCCTCTCATATCGACATCTGGCCAAAGCGTCACGGCAATCAGCGTGAGCAGCTGCAGGATATGGGTGAGGAACTGTTCCTCAGCATGCTGCAGAAGCATAAGCTTCAGGTCGGATGCCTGACGCAGTATCCGCTCGGACCGTTCAAGCTTCAGCACGACATGCGACTTGCCAAACGCCTTGACTGTCCTTTGATCATCACTGCCGGGACGGGGCAGAAAGGTCTGGCCGGAGCGGACCTGAAAAAGGCGGTCGCCGCATTTGTCGAGAAGATGAAGCCTCACCTGGCCGTTGCCGAAGAGAACGGTGTCACCGTTGCCATTGAGAATCATGCGAATGATTTGTTCGAGACAGCGGACGGAATTCGATATCTCAACGAACTTCGTCCTTCGAAGAATCTGGGAGTTGCTCTGGCCCCGTATCATTTGCCGCAGGACGCGGGGCAACTGGCGGCACTGATTCGAGAACTTGGCAGCAGCCTGCAGATGTTCTACGCGTGGCAGCACGGCGATGGCTGTATGACCAAGTTGCCGAAAGAGCAGGAGCTGCTTCAGATGCCAGGGCGGGGACCTTTGGATTTCGGTCCGCTCGTGAAAGCACTTGTTGACATCAAGTATCAGGGCTGGACAGAAATCTTCATGCATCCGGTGCCGCGAGGCATCCCGATTCTGGAGACCACGCAGGAGGTCACGGCTGAGATCAACAAGTCGCGTGCCTATCTGGCGGACAAGTTGAAGGCCGCTACGAATTGATCACTCCTGGATCAGTTCCGGAACGTGTCGGCGAAAAGTGATGAACAGATCGCAGAAGACTTGCAACTCTTTGAAAGCAGGCGACCTGATCTCAAAACGCGGACATGATTCGAATCACGCAATAGCCTGTAAACGCTGTGGTGGAAGAGTCCGTAACGAGCCGCCCAACTCCTGCCATCCGTATAACCAGAACAGCCGAAAGAAGGGATTGCTCCTTTCGGATCGCTCTGAGGCTTTTTCGCAACGAGACTCGACTGATGACCTAGTGTTCGACACTCGTCATCAGGTTCATCGTCATCCCCGGGGCTGGCGATGCTTCGCAGGGCTCTTTGCTTCAGGCTTGTTTCGATGCATCCGGAGTCATCTCAAACAACAGAGAACCGAGTTCACCGGATCTCTCGACTCCTGATTGTTCCTGCCATTCTTCTTGTTGGCCTTGCGACGATCTCCTCCAACGTATCCGATCCGGATCTTTGGGGGCATGTGCAGTATGGTCGAGAAGTACTTCGTGACGGCACTTTGCCTCGCACAGCCACATGGACATACGCTGCTGAAGGTGCCCCGTGGGTGAATCACGAGAACATCGCCGAACTGATGCTGGCCTGGACTGTTGATACGCTGGGGCCATCAGGGCTGCCATGGATGAAACTCTCGATCGCGATCACGATCTTTAGCCTGATGATCATGAGTGCTCGCCGATCCGGAGCCGGCTGGCTGCCAATTGGCGCGATGGTCATGATCGTCGCCACCAACGTTCAGTTTCACTGGCACTTTCGTCCCCAGATTCTGACCTACATGAGTCTGGCTCTGCTGCTGAGCCTTTGGCAGTATGTCTTCGGCCAGTTCGATTCAAAAAACTCAGAATCCATCTTTGCAACGACTGCGCGATTGCGGTGGCTTTGGCTGCTGGTGCCGCTGATGTGCTTTTGGGGCAACTCCCACGGCGGTTTTGCCGCAGGAGTTTGCATCATGCTGGCGTATCATGGGTTGATTTGTCTGCAGTTGATTCATCAGCGAGGCTTCCGGCATCGAAGATTCCTGCTGCATTTGTCGATCG
>JBILXT010000662.1:0-2883 GCA_044378235.1 Planctomycetaceae bacterium | reverse complement strand
GGCGTTTGAGCCTGCTGAATCATCAAAGGAAACACCGAACGCGAATTCGTACTGACACTCAGGGCACTGCACGCGGCGATGAAATCCCAGCAACCCAGGGGCCATCGAACCAGTCGAGATCAAGTATCCCTCCAGCACAAATTCACGCAACATGATCACGGCCATTACAAAGCAAATGGCGAGATCAATTGCACTTCGCAACCAGCGCTGGTCAAATGGGTCGTCATGGGAAATTCGGCGGGACATAGCCGCACGATAGCGAATCCCGCGAAATGCGGAAATTCGCTTTTTTCCGAAGTCGTCCGAAGGAGCTCATCCTGTGAAAACACTGAGTTTTTTGTTGATCCCTGTACTGGGTGCAGCTCTGCTTTTGGGAGCTCGAAGTGTCGCCACCGTGAGCGGCGGTCCGCAGGAACCATCTCCAAAGAAGGCCGCGGGGGCTGACGTTTTTCGACTGTTCGTGGATGAATGTGCGACGATTCAGCCGGGGACCGAGCCATTTCCGCAGACCTTTCAAATGGGCGGGAATGTCGACAGCCCGCTGGCCGTTCCGGTCCATGAGGTGACGATGGGGACGGCATTTCGCATGTCTCGTTACGAGGTGACTCAGGAACTTTATCGTACCGTAATGGGGGTTAATCCAAGTCGATGGAAGGGAGAACGCAACTCCGTCGAAATGGTTTCCTTCCTCGAGGCACAGCAGTTTTGTACACGGCTCACGGAATTGCTTCAGGCCAGGAAACTCATTACGGCAAAAGAACGAGTTCGTCTGCCAACGGAGGCGGAGTGGGAATACTGCTGCCGTGCCGGAACTGCAACGCCGTTTAGTTTCGGAGATTCCGCAACGGCCGAGGGTGACCAGGAGAATATCGCCAGCATTCTGAATGACTATGGCTGGCACACGGGAAATGCCGCCGGAAACGATCCTGTTGTCGGTGCGCTGAAGCCAAATCCCTGGGGACTTTACGATATGCATGGATATCTCTGGGAGTTTGTCGCCGATCCCTATACTGGCTCGGCTGCAGATGCGAACGGACAGTCAAAGCCAGATTCGCCCGGCGCCAGCACTGCTCGTATCATTCGTGGCGGATCATGGCGAGATCATCATTCACTTCTGACCAGCAGTTCTCGAATGGTGATTCCGGCTTACGCTTCCAGTGACGCCATCGGCTTCCGCTGTGTCATCGAGACGACACCCTGATCGAGGAATCTTCGGATCGCAAGCGAGGCGTGTTCTGAACCTTCGCAGCGCAGAAGTGTCTTAGAGGTAACAACAAGACCGGGACATGGCTTTTTGCCTCCCTGTGACGGCCGATTTCTACGGACGCTCGCGGGGCTCGGTGTTGCTGGACGTTCTCTCCGGCCGGTTAACGGCATTGGTTCCTCTGACACAAAGACAACAGGGATGCTTCCTGCACCTCATTCCAACTTCTTCGAAAGTACAGCAACAGCCAGCACGCGCCGGCTTGGTGGGCACGGACGACTCGTCGTTGCCGACGAAAAACTGTCAGCCCCCATGGCGTGCCGTCCCCGAAAAATGTTCGGGCCTGTTGCGGTATTTCTCGGCGCGAGAATCGGCGCTCGATGGAGCCACATTCTGTCGGAGTTAGCGGATCGACTGGGTGTGGAATCCGATTTTCGCAAGGTTGTGCCGCAGCTGATGGAACTCGTTGAGTTTCGAGCCGTGGAAGAAAACGGCCAGCTGTATCATGGCAGCGGCCTCTTGCAGGGCCAGCCTCTGCAGGCTGGATGGCGAAGAAAGCTGTATGTCTGTCCCACGACCGGACGACTCAAGCGGATTCCTCTGGCCTACGGTGCCGAGACGCGGAATTAACAATTTCGTTTCGCGAACGATTCGCCTCAGCCCGTGAAAGCCATCGCTTTTCGATCCATGAAAAATGTGCGATGTGATTGGCACGCCCGACACGGTCGGCGTATGCTTCATTAGCGTGGCTGAGCCTTCTCGCTGATGGATCGGCACAACACGGCACCAATGAAGTAGACAGAGATAGGCTCGGAAAGGCAGGAGACTGCAATGACCAGTTCTGTTCTGGAACGTCCAACGTTGGTTTTGAATCGCAACTGGCAACCCGTTGCGGTTTCAACTGTTTCTCGTGCACTGACGAAGGTGTGGAACGAGACCGCTCGGATTGTCGATCCGAGCAGCTTTCAGCTGTATGGCTGGGAAGACTGGGCATTACTTCGTCCGGCTGACGGAGATCCGGTCATCCGAACTCAGTGGTTAACTCTGCGAGTTCCCGAAGTCATTACGTTGACTCGGTATGATCGTCTCCCCGTCAAGATTGTCGCGTTCAGCCGTCGAAACGTTTTCAAGCGTGACAGCTATACATGCCAGTATTGCGGATGCCGACCCGGCAGCGAAGAGTTAACGATCGACCACGTGGTTCCTCGATCTCGCGGTGGATTGTCAAGCTGGACGAACTGTGTCCTGGCCTGCATCGACTGTAATACTCGCAAAGCCAATCGAACTCCGGAACAGGCGCATATGCCGCTTCTGCAGAAGCCAACTCGGCCGATGTGGAATCCGCTGTATGCACCTCATGGGGTTCGCATTGAAAGCTGGTCTAAGTTCGTCAGCGAAGCTTACTGGAACATTGAACTGGAAGCTGAGTAGGTCTTCTGAACGTTTGATTCAGGCGACCCTGCTAGTGCTCCGTCAAGATAAAGACTTCGGGTTGATGGTAGTGGATCTTGCTAAAGATCCCTTGGCTGCTGGACCTTTAGCAAGGTCCACGACCCGAAATTCAAATCTTGACAAGGCACTAGTCGTCCGGATCAGGACGGATTCCCTTGCTCCGCCGTAGACTTTCAGAATATTGATTGAATCCCCCCTGAGCCTGCCTCAGGGGCCGAACGAGGAAG
>JBILXT010000707.1:0-2888 GCA_044378235.1 Planctomycetaceae bacterium | reverse complement strand
CGCAGCTCGGCGCCGGCCCCTTCAATAGCTTCGCGGATTCCCACGACCTTGTGACTGGAGAGATTATCCATCACCACGATGTCACCGGGTTTCAATTCCGGCACCAGATGCTGCTCGACCCAGCTGCGAAACAACGGGCCGCTAATGGGACCATCGATCGTTAGTGGAGCAATGAAACCTGTGGCACGCAGTGCTCCCAGAAAAGTTGTTGTTTCCCAGCGGCCGAACGGAACCTTCTCGATCACCCGCGAGCCCATCTCCGAACGGCCGTAACGCCGCGTCATATTAGTTTTGGCCCATGTTTCATCGATAAACACAACACTGGCTGGATCGATCAGTCCTTGTGTATCACGCCACTCAATGCGTTTCTTGGCGACATCAGGACGATCCTGCTCCTGAGCGATTAGAGTCTTTTTTTTCGAGTCTGCTCCAGAGCCTGGCACGCATTGCAGATCGTCTGCAGGCAGACATCTTCATTGCGTTCGGCCAGCAACTCAACTTGCAGTTCACGCAGATAAATGTCGGGCTTCGCAGCGATCTTGGACAACAACCAATCAGCCCATGCATGCCACTTCGGCTGGCGAGGTGCGGCCGTTTTGGGAGCAACTTGCCCTGTCTCTCGGCGTTGTTGCTTAATCAGTCGAACCCAAGATTCTGAAACCTTGAACCGCAATGCAACGGCTCGAGTTCCTTCGTTTGCATCGCACGCGGCCAAGACCTGACTACGAAGCTCTACACTATGCGGTTCCATTGGACTATCTCCTTAAGATAACCCCAGATTACCACACCTGCCCAGTTCGCGCCAGACCAACAGTGGATGCGCTCTAAAGATCCTTAGTATACCGGATCTTTAGCAAGATCCACTACGGGATTTCTGCTGTTGCGCTGGCAACTTTGAGCCAGGCCAACGGGCTTCAGTTGCGATGGCTTCCTGTTGAGCAGGATCTTTAGCAAGATCCACTGCAGGAAGAAGTTTCGGATTCATTGTGTTACTGGCGGGGCCTGAATGTACGCGGTTGATCTCATCCTGATAGCATCCGACGGCACTTTAAGGTGACGTACGCCTGCTTACGGACTTCCGTCTGTTTGCCTGCGATCCGAACTCTATCAAGTCAGCGGCCATTCAATGCTCCGGATCAATTCTACCCTGGCACTCTTTGTCGCGGCGTTTCTGCAGTTTGCGAACAACTGCGCAGTCGACGCCGATGAAGTCAAACCATCGGCTTCGACGACCCCCACTGGACTGATGGGACAGCGATTCCTGACGCTCAATACTGTCGTCAGAGTACGGCAGATTGAAGTCGCTCGTGAGACCGCTCACGGGCCGGATGAATCCAGCGTTCACTCACCCGCAGAAGCCCGCGTTTTTCGAGAGACGATTGAAAAGGCGTGGCCTGGAGCACGCATCACATGGGCCTTTAGCTGGCTCGCACTTCACGATACTCGCCAAAACTATCGCGATCTTCGCGACCTGATTGTGACTTATCACGAGACCTTTGGTGACGAGATCACTTTCATCCCGGGAGCATACTTCTCCAACATGTACAATACTCGGGAGCAGGTGAACCGGGACCTGCATGAAGGACTGAGGCGTGTCTCTGAGATCGTCGGTAACGGTTATCGCCCCAGAAGCGTTGTGGCCGGATTCCTTTCTTCCGACAACCTGCGATATCTCGCCGAGACAGAAGGCATCCATGTCTGTCAGGGGAACATCTGGAGTCAATATGCCGTCGACAACGGCGATGGGGAAGGCTCCATCTGCTATCCCTACTATCCGTCTCGTGAACACTTCTGCAAACCCGCACGAAGCAAGGATGACTTCATCGACATTGTGAACCTTGATGGCTGGACAGTCGACTTCCTGTGCGCACGCATTCCGGGCAGAAAGATCGTGGACGGCGAGTTATGGAGGAGCCGTCAGGGTGTCGGTCCGATTGAGACACTGCTGGATATGGGCACAGAACGCGGTCTAAAGTCAATGATGGCCACGACGGCAACGCATTTTGATGAGGGATTCCAGCGGAATGGGTTCGCGTGGGTGACCTGTGGCTGGGAAATGTGTCTCGTGGAGGGCCGAAAGATCTATGGTTACGGTGGCCGCAACGGAATCGACGGACTGCATCTTTGGCTCACGGAAATTCGCCAACGCTGGCCGGACGCAAAGTTGATCACCCAGGGTGAGTTCGGTGAATTGTGGCGGACACAGTTTAAGAACAACGAGAGCTTGAATTACCAATTCGTCCATCGCGGCAGCGGCATTCGCGCGTCTCAGGAGCAGCTTGAGATTCGCTGGTTCATGAATCAGGACTTTCGCCTCGCCGTGCTTCGAAACTGGAAAGACAACGGCACGCCCGAAGTGATCGACTTCACCCGTTACGATGTTCCGGCAAAAGAACCGGACGACCCCGAACTCGGTAAAGAATCTCGCAACTGGAGCTTAATGAACCGAATCAATCAGAAGGGGACACGTCCACAGGATCAACCAATTTCGTTTGAGGATCTGACCTCCGACGAGCAGGCAATCATACGAAAACACTACCCGAAGCTTTTCAAGTCGGGATCAAATCCATAAATAGTCGTTCCGACCAGGAACCAGGCACTCTCCTCACTGAAACAGAGACTCCCATGAAACGAAGAACATTCCTGACCGCCGCCACGGGGATCGCAGCAAGTGCAGCGGTTCCAAAGTTTGCGATCGGCCGACCAGGTAAGTCACCCAACAGCAAACTGAACATCGCCTTTATTGGATCCGGCGGCTGGATTGCTCAGCAGCCCTATCAGCAGGGATGTTCTGAAGAGAATCTTGTCGCCTTCTGCGATGTCGATCGCAATCAATGTGCGGAGAACATGAAGAACTGGCAGACCAATCAGCCGTTCTTTGACGACTT
>JBILXT010000026.1:0-36717 GCA_044378235.1 Planctomycetaceae bacterium | reverse complement strand
GCCGCCGATATGCTCGTACCGAAGCTCGAATCTCTCAGCAACTTCAAAATTGGGTCGATGCGCAAGAGCAGAGAGGAGAAGTCTATTCGGGCGAAGTCGGCTGCATCCTTCGACACTCCCCCTCATCAACGGTCGGCATTGATGTCGCTTACATCACGGCGGAACATGCAGCTCGCCAAACGGACGCTTCACGCCTGTTAGAAGGTCCGCCGGCACTGGCCGTTGAGATTCTGTCACCGAACGACACTCAGGAAGCAATCGCCGAGAAGATTGACGAATACCTTGCCTGCGGTGTGCCAATGGTGTGGATTGCCGATCCTCACTTTCGCACCATCACCATCCATCGACCCGCGATGGCCCCGGAATTCTTCACCGAAGCCCAAACACTCTCTGCTGAAAATGAATTGCCTGGTTTCAGCGCGATCGTCCGGAATCTGTTTGAATAATCAAGCTGCACCAATTTGCCACTGTTTGACAGCATCAAGCGGCCAGATCAACATCAGGACATTAAGCAACAGTGAGTCGCGAATTGTCAGCAACAGACACATTTCCATCAGCAGAAAGAACACCATTGAACGACGAAAGCCCAGTTGTCGAGCCAACAGGTAACCAACAATACAGGCGATGAGGTCTCCGCCAGAGTTGATAATCGAATCTCCAAAATAGTCTTTGGAGATCGTGGCTGCTCGATAGCGTTCGATGACCATCGGGGAGTTTTCCAGAATTTCCCATCCTGCTTCCAGAACGACAGCCGTCAGAAAACGACTCGATTCCGATACCCACTGGGGCAGCCAATACAACATCCCGCACAAAACGACGCCATGAAGCACGTGCGTAAAGAAGTACGGATCCACAAGGTGCTGCGAATTGTGTGACGACCAGATATCCCAGGACCAGGGGGTCAGTCCGCCACATTTGCACCACAAAGGCTGGTCCATCAGGTGGAGGATGATTGCCATCGCCAAACTGACCGCCACAGCGCTCAATCGCAAACGCCGAGAATCAGTGGCTGCGATCTCCTTCTGTTTCTCTTCTGTCAGCATACCTACTGCTCCGTCAAGATAAGGAACTCGGGTTGGAGGTAGTGGATCTTGCTAAAGATTCCCCGGCTGCAGGACCTTTGGCAAAGTCTACTACTCGAAACTCAAATCTTGACAAAGCACTACCTGACCTTCGCCAAAACCATGGTCGTCACTTGGCGAAGAAATTAGAACAATGTTTTCTGACTTCGCATACTCTTCACGGCTTCTTCACCGGGCCACGCGGGCATATCGGGGACATCTGAGTTGTGTTGGCGAATTGCGTTGTGCATCCGTCGAGCGAACTCGGGGGCAAACTTGTCATCGGGCGCATGAGTGAAGATGAACGGCTTCAGCCCGTGACGAATCCAGTCGGCAATGACCGGTGCCCATTCGTTGATCCACGGGGTTACGTCATCCAGATTGTTCCGCCCGACGATGCGAAGAAAAGGATGTTCGCCAGTGACCGTCTGTCGAATTGGCGTTTTCGGTTTACGACTTTGCGAGACCTTCTCAACTTCATCGGCAGGCGGCTTTGAATACAAACAGCGGCTGTCGAACAGCACCTTGTCCATATGCAGGTCTCGCAACAGATCATCCAGCCAGAATTCGTTAGGCCCCGAGTCATACCAGTCGAAGTGCCTAACCTCAACGGCCCAGGGCATGTACGTCGGAAGGGCTCGCAGAAAGTCTTCCAGGACATCTCGTTCGCCTGGAGAAAAGTCCGGCGGCAATTGCAAAAACGACGGGCCGAGGCATCGATGCACGTCCAGCACCTCAGCGACATCGATAAATGCTTTGAGCTCTGTCCCCGCATTCCGAAGTCGCTTGTCGTGGGAGATCGATCGAGGCATCTTCAGAGAAAACTGAAACCCCTTCGCGACCGATTCGGCCCAGCGTTTCGCCGTGTCCAGATTCGGCAGAGCATAGAACGTGCTGTTGCCTTCGACAGTGTGAAAGATCTTCGAATACTGCCCCAGCCAGTCGGCTCGCGGCGACTTCGCCGTATAAAGCGAACCTCGCCAGTGATCACACGCCCAAACGGGACAGCCAAGATAAAGAGAATTCCAGGCAGGCATGATGAAAAATCGACCGCGTCAGAAAACCGGAGATGAAAACGATTGTCGAAATACTCTCAGCCGTCAGGATCATCCAACAGTTCTCGGAGCCGTGTCGATAACGCACCCGAGTAACGCTGACACCAGGATTCATCAATCAGTCCGATGGAGATCATATCCAGAATATGCACCTGATCTCTACGGCGAAACGACGTCAGCTTCATTCGCACCAGTGATTCCAGAGGAAGAGTCTTCGCCGACTGAATCACTTCGAAGGGTTCCACATTCGGAACGGGTTCAGGGTACTCTTCTCGCACCTTTTCCCCTGCGAAGATCACACGCACGGCATCGCGAGCCCCAGCGTTGGGGCCATCCAGAAACATGCTGACTGCTGCTGAGTGACGATACAGAAATCCGGCCTGCTCAAGCACTTCAATGGCGCGCGGTAAATCGCTTCGATTGAGAATAATGTCGACATCTCGAGTATTCCGGACAACGGATTCATCCACCTGAGCGACCCAGAACTGCACCGCATTTCCGCCGATCACAGCATAAGGAACCTCCGCGGCACTCAGCGCTTGCGTCACTCGGCGAAGTCGATCCTTAACGATCTCCACAGCTCGCTCAATCCGTTCCCAAAGGGCATCACCCGTATATTTGACCGGAATCATTTCGTCACCTCGAACCATACGATACCAGTCACTTCGCCAGAACCAAACGTCTTCACAGAAGAATTATCTCACTTCGAACCGCGATGATGCCTGAACAAGGCCTGCTCCGCTACATGTCTGACGTAACAGTGGCTATACTCCCCGACCTGTTGTTTCTCGATCTGACATCCAACACATCCCACGGCGGGGAGAAACTTAAGTGACGACTCGAATTCTCAGCATCTCCGGTTTGAGAGGCATCGTTGGCGACGGACTGGATCCGATCTACGTCTCAAAGTTCGCTGCGGCACTTGGAACGATCTTCTGCGGCGGGAAAGTCGTCGTCGCACGAGACGGCCGTTCGACCGGCCCGATGATTCATCAGGCCGTTGTCTCGGGATTGCTCGCCACCGGCTGCGAAGTGCTTGATGCGGATATCTGCACTACTCCAACCTGCGGTGTCCTTGTCAAACATTACCAGGCTGCTGGTGGTCTGCAGATCACCGCCAGTCACAACCCGATCGAATGGAACGGTCTCAAGCCATTTGCTCCGGATGGTTCGGTCTTCAACAAAGATCTCGGGCAACAGTTGATCAACATTCTCGAGACAGACGCGATCGCCTGGAAAAACTGGTCCGGCATCGGCAAAGTGACAAAACTTGCTGATCCTTCAAAGCCGCATATCGACAAGGTTCTTTCACTGGTCGATGTGGAAGCGATTCGCAAGAAGAAGTACCGAGTTGTCCTCGACTGCAATCATGGCTCGGGTGCCACGTGTGGACCTCGTTTGCTTGAAGCACTTGGATGTGAAGTGGTCGTTCTGGGCGGAACTCCGGACGGTCGATTCGAACACATTCCTGAACCCACAGAGAAGAATCTCGGTGATCTCTGTCGAGCCGTCGTTCAGCATAAAGCCCACGCCGGGTTCGCTCAGGATCCCGATGCCGACCGGATGGCGATCGTTGATGGCGACGGCCGCTACATCGGCGAAGAGCTGACTCTGGCCCTTGCTGCTGACTATGTGCTTGAACGTCGCAAAGGTCCGTTCGTTGTCAATGGATCAACCAGTCGAGTCACCGCCGACATCGCGGCAAAACATGGCTGCCAGTTCCATCGCAGTTATGTCGGGGAAGCCCATGTGTGTGCCAAGATGAGATCAGTGCAGGCAGTGCTTGGCGGCGAAGGAAACGGCGGCGTCATCGAACCGGCCGTTGGTTACGTTCGCGACAGTTTGGTCTCGATGGCCTATGTGCTGGCGGGCATGGCGGACAAAAAGAAGACCTTGGCGAAGTGGGCCGATTCGTTGCCGTTTTACACGATCGTCAAAGACAAAATCACATGTCCAGCGAACGCGGTCCCTGCGGCCTGTGAAGCTCTGCGAAAAGCCTTCCCCGACGCGGAAGCCCGCGACGGCGACGGCCTGCGACTCGACTGGTCCGACCGCTGGGTCCAGGTCCGCGCCAGCAACACCGAACCCATCATCCGCATCATCGCAGAGGCCCCCGAAACCAAAGATGCTGTGAAACTGATCGATGAATCCATGAAGGTTGTGGAAGCAGCCGTCGCTCCATACGTCAAGTAGGTAATTGGCGGAAGAACACTCTCAAATGCTCAATAACCCGTTCGGCACGCCGATGGGATACACCCTGCATGCCGCCGGGTGTTGGTGCGCTATCAAAGAACATTCCGGCACTTGGGGATTTTTGAACCTTAAATCGTTCAGTTTGACCACGCCAGCCGTTCCGTTTCCGAATCATCAACCATTTTGTCGAAACGGAAACCCGCGTTCGAATTTCGCTGGCATCATTGTCAAGAACTGATCGTTCGGGGACATTATCCGAGCTGATGGTCCTGACAGGTTGAACGCCCTGAAACAGGATTATGTCTAACGCTTCGAATAGCAGGGTTGTTGCGCCGCCGCTCTCCCGGAAAGTCTTATCATGCACAATCACAAATACGTCGAACGATTCGTCAATCTGCTGGACCCAAAGAACAACACGATCTTCAACATGACGGTTGAGGAAGCGACGGCTCGGCTGGGGGCTGGCGATCCGGCGAAGGTCCGCGAGATTGATGGGCAGTTTGCGCTGGTGCATCAGAACGGGCACATCATTCGGATGGCTCGATCGATCGGTCGGCCGATGCGATATTTTCTGGCCAAGCAGGTGGCCGGGCCATGTTTGATCGTGGCCGAACGGATCGACGAAATCGCAAACTGGCTGAAGAAGGAAGGGCTCGCCGAGCAGTTTCATCCGTCGTACACGCGCATGGTGCCAGCTCATCATATTCAGGAACTGGCACTTATTGGCTGCCCAGACCCCAGCCCGGCGTGTACTCGATTTTTCACTCCCGAACGAAATCGACTGAGCAACAATCTGGATGAAATTGGTTACGCTTACATCGCCGCTATGCAACAAGAGGTCTACCGCTGGCTGGACCAGATTCCAAAGACAGAACCCATCGGAGTGCTCTTCAGCGGCGGCATCGACAGCGGTGCGGTTTTCCTTGCGATCTATGATGCATTACTGAAGCGCGGAGAATCTCCAGGACGACTCAAGGCGTTCACACTGTCACTGGATTCACGAGGTCAGGACGCGGCTCAGGCTCATGAGTTCCTGTCAGCACTTGATCTCGGATTGTTTCTGGAAGTAATCGATGTACCGCGAAGCGCCATCGATTATCGCGAAGCCGTGCGAGTCATTGAGGACTATAAACCTCTCGACGTGCAATCGGCGGCCATGTCACTGGCTCTGTGCAAAGAGATTCGCAACCGATACCCGGAATGGATTTATCTGGCGGACGGTGACGGCGGCGATGAGAACATGAAGGACTATCCGATCGAAGAGAACAGTGAACTCACCATTCGCAGCGTGCTGAACAACCCCCTGCTCTACCACGAAGGCTGGGGTGTAAATGCCGTCAAACATTCTCTGACTTACAGCGGAGGTCAAAGCCGTGGTCATGTTCGCTCCTGGGCGCCGGCCACGATGCTGGGATTCCGTGGATTCAGCCCGTTTGCTTTGCCCAATGTGATCGAAGTGTCGGAAGGAATTCCGTTTATCGAACTCACCGATTGGCAACCCGACAAGCTCTATCAGCTCAAAGGAGAAGTCGTGCGTCGCGGGATCGAACAGATCACCGGGCACACAATGCCTGTGTTCGAGAAACGCCGCTTCCAGAAGGGAGCAACTGAAGACTCGACCTTCGAAGCACTGTTTCCGAAGAACGAACTCCCCTATCGACAGGCGTTTGCAGAACTGTATGCTCGCTGAATTCCATCAAGCGGCTTCTCCCAGATGACAACAGTTCCCATGGAATCTCTTCTGAACTGAGCCATCCCATGAAAGCTTCAGGAGTCAAAGAGTACGCTGTTCTCAACGGCACCCTCGTACTGCCCGATCGACTGCTTGAAGACGGCATGGTCCGCTGGAAAGGGTCGTCGATCGTCTCCGTCGGTAAGCGACGCCGACTCCCAAAGAGTGTTGAGCAGGTCGATGCTAACGGCGGATACATTTCGCCGGGATTTATCGACATCCATGTTCACGGTGGAGCCGGCGCAGACTTTATGGATGGCACACCAGAAGCTGTCCAAACGGCCTGCGAAGCTCACGCGCGGCATGGAACGACCACGATCTTTCCGACAACGACAACAGGCAGCTTCAAAAGTCTGATGGCCATGATTCAGGCCTGTGCGACGGTACGAAAGAACTCTGAGAAATCATTCGTTCCGAACATCGCGGGAGTTCATTTATACGGGCCATACTTCGCAGAAGACAAAGTCGGATGTCATTCGAAAGACGGTTGCCGACCTCCCAGGCTAAGCGAATACGAAAAGTACTTCGCCACGAAGATGATCCGCATCGCCACCTGCGCAGCTGAACTTCCTGGAGCATCCGACTTCTACGCATTGGCTCGTCGGAACAAGTGCCTTGTCACCTGCGGACATTCGAACTCCAGTTGGTCAGAAATGCAGACGGCCTTCAACGCCGGGATGAGACATGTGGATCACTTCTGGTGCGCGATGAGTTCTGTACCATCGATGCGACAGCGGTTCAATGTCCCGATGCAGGCCAGCATGGCAGAGTTCGTATTGATGAATCCCGACATGAGCACGGAAGTCATCGCCGATGGCTGCCATCTGGCTCCGGAGCTTCTGGAATTCGCCTACCGCATGAAGGGCGCGAATCGACTGTGTCTCGTCACCGACTGCAACCGCGCGCTGGATATGCCGCCGGGTGAATATCTCTTTGGGCACTCGACGGAAGGCACCATATTCCGCAGCGATGGCCGAGTGGGCTGGGCTCCGAATGGCAGTCTGGCCAGTTCCATTGTTGGCATGGACCACATGGTCCGACACATGAAAGCAAGCACATCGGCCAGCCTTCCCGAAGTCATTCGAATGGCCAGCCTGACTCCCGCAGAACGAACTGGAATTGCGCGTCAGACCGGAAGCCTTGAGGCAGGAAAACGAGCCGACCTGTTGGTTGTAAATCAAGACCTCGAAGTTGTTGTCGTCGTTATTTCCGGCGGAGTAACGAACGGACCTCGATCAGCACAGAACGTTGGACATTAGAATGTGCGACCCCTCAGCATAATTTCTCAGTGTCGCGTCTGTTAGACGCCGTCCAACTTCTGGAAGATCACAACAGACCTCAGGTCGATGCCTTTGACATGTGCTCCCTTGCGACACCATCGAATGCGGCGAAGGGACCATTGCCCTTCCGCTAATTCGATTGCCATCATCTGGCCGCTAAAGTAAATCACCGGTCTCCAAAGCGAGACGGCGGCATAATCGGGCATCGAAATCAGGCATCACGGTGGCGACGAGAATGGAGCGAGAAATGGCCATTGGAATCAGTCCACTCGTGGATTTTGCCTTCAAGCTGGTGCTCGGCAGCCCCGAGCATTCCGGGATCACGATTCACTTTTTGAACTCGATTCTGGTCGGTCAGGCGCGGATCACTCAGGTGGAAATCCTGAATCCGTTTCTGGGCAAAGAGTTCGACGATGACAAACTGTCGATTCTGGACATTCGGGCCACTGACGAACATGGCCGACTGTTGAACATCGAGATGCAGACTTCGCTGCCAGCCGGAATGGCACAGCGATTGACGTACTATGTTTCTTCGTTGTACGCGGGCCAGTTGGGTGAGGGGCAGGAATACTACGAACTTCGTCCGGCCATCAGCATCTGTGTGCTTTCGCAGGCGATGTTTACCAGGCCACCTGCACTGCATCTCGACTTTCGGTTGCGAGAAGTGTCGACAAACATTGCTCTGACGGACGATCTGCAAATCCATCTTTTGCAGTTGAATCATCTTCAGGTCACTGCCGAGAATATGTACGATGCGTCGCCAGCCGAACGCTGGGCGTACTTCCTGCAGAATGCCGATAAACTAACCTGTGCCGAAGTTCGCAGTTTGTTCCCGGATCAGGAATTTTCAGAAGCCGCCGGAGTCCTCGAAATGATCTCCCGAACCCCCGAACAACTGATGGCCTATAACGCTCGCCTGAAATTCCAACGCGATGAAGTCGCGAGAATTCTTCAGGCCAGACTGGAAGGGGAAGAAATTGGTGAGGCACGTGGTCGAATCGTGATTCTGCAGGAAATGCTTGGCCAGCGAGTTTGGACCGCAGACGATTTTGCTAAGTGCGACTCTGCCCAACTGAACGCTCTTGCCAATGAATTGCAGCAACAGTTGCGTGCTCGTAATTCGTGAACACGAAGCAGAGCCTCCTCAGTGATTTGGACTGCTGCTCCCGCTGCAGCGTTCCGTTCCACAGCCTGCTGTGGAACAACCGTTCTGACGTCTAACGAGCTTTCAAACCGCGTGGTTTGGCAGCAGGCTGCCAACAACAAAGCGGCAGCGGGCTGCCGCAGTCCAAGGGACCAAACAGTTCAATTCTCTGGATCTCTTTGAAGAGTCTTGGAACCACTGATAAACACGGATCAACGCTGATGGCGACAATGGCCAGGAAAAAAAGTAGCCGTCTCGCGGAGCGGGGCGAGATGGCTACATTAGTCGAACAAGAACGGTAGCCTTCTTGCTCCTGTGGAACTGGAGCCAATGGCGTGGACTTAGCGGGAGGAATGGTGGTAGCGGGTTGTTGATTTAGTCGCCCCAGCCCCCGCGTTGGGGGTTTAACGGCTTTCGCACCAGCAAAGAACAGATGCCTTTCAGTGGTGCAAAGGCCCGCAGGCCCCTGAGGCGGGCTCAGGGGGGATTAAATCACCCTTCTGCTTTAGCCGTACCACTTACAGAAAGATCCTTCAGTCCACGCCATTGGGAACTGGAGCCTAAGCGGAAGAAGGTTCGCGAGAAGTGTTCCAGCCGCCGAGGCCCCGCATTACTTTATTCCGCGTCCCTTCCTCAATCTCCAATGCAGCTTATCGTTGTCAGGATTAAACCCGAGCTGTTCAGTTGTTCGGCCAATTCAGATTCCCAAAGAACCTTTAACTCTCTGCGGTACCTATGCAGGCTGTGCCACCCCGCGACCCGGCTTCTCAATCCTCCAGTGTGCGACCGTTCTGCAACGCCGCAATTCTGGAGAGCAATCGAGGGGTTCGAAGGCTTGGTGAAAGTTGGAACATCGTTGTCCACGACTCTACCACAACCTGCAGGTCCTTCTTCGCAGGCTTCCTTCCGTTCCGTATCGATTCCTCTGCGTTAAAGGTCATTCTATGCAGATACACATAAATACGCTCCTGAAAGGACTGACAGCGCGATATCCAGGACTGTGAATCAACGAAGCCGACTCTCGATTCGGCCTTCTTTCGTGCCTGCCATCGCGAAAGTCCAGCAGGAGACAAGTGCGACGCAATCAAAGAGACCCGACCCCTTTTCGCCCACATGTGGCGTTCGCTCTCGCGATGGCTCAGTCGATTCGGTTCAATGGTCTGAGCAGGCGTTGCAGCTCTTCTTCATCGTAGATATTGACGAGTCCAATCGGTCGGTATGAGGGTGCCTGATCCAGGAAGTCATCATTGGCTTCGATGATCCATCGGAGGACATCTGCAAAATTGTTCGAAAGCAGGATCACACGACCGTTGTTCTGAGTTGTCAGAAAGAACGCCGGCGATTCCCAGGAAGGCTCTTCGTCTGCCGACATCACAGTTCGGAAGCCGATACCTCGCCTGTCCGGCAGCAGCGCGAACTGGAAACGACCGCGGGTCCGCTGCCAGAGGTCAGGCAAAGCGTTACGCCGATCCAGATCTGTCAGCGCCGTGGGAAGGAATGACGGTAGTTCTCGTTCCCACACATCCGTGATTTGATCAGGCGGAAGGAACGTGCAGACCTTCGCCCCTCGATCTCCGCGAATGACCAGCTTTTGATATCGCGAGTAGAAGTGCTGCAGTTGTCGCGACGTCACCCGACACATGATGTTGCCGCGACACGCCGCAGCCGGGTTGAACCCTGGTGACTGCCGCACACCCTCGCAACGGCTCAGCCCCGCAACCGTACTCAACAGTGACTCGAAATCTGACTCGCGGCGAACGGCCCAGCCGACTTTTGGCCGCAGAGCCAGTGTATCGGCGTTCTGACTGATGCCTATAAATCCGCCCAGCAAATGCACGATGGAGCCTCGCTGCGAAGACATTTCAACTTCAGAAATCCCTGACGGAAACTCTCCCAGTCGTGGACCAAGCTCCATGGCTTCCAACAGGCCATTCTGGCGAAAGCCCAGTCGTCGATTCTGATACGCGCACAGCTTGCCGATCCAGCCCGTCACATAGTCGTCGCCCGAACATTCATTCGAATGAGCTGTGGCGATTGTCTTCCAGTGTTCAACGTTCGGATTCCCTTCAGACGCTTTGACGAACTCTTCGCAGATCGGACGAAGGTGTGACGTCCACCATTCCAGGTCAAAGCTCTCCAGCACATCCATTGCGACAAGAATCCTCTTCCAGTCGTCTTGTGTGCCTTCCAGAGTGATCGAGGGCACGCCGCAGATGCGAAACCCATCCAGCAACGATGCGAACTGCGAGAGCCCTGAAAGAAACGCCACATCCATAGCCGTTCGCTGCGCCAGCTGCGTGGTTGAGAACGACATGCTGAACAACGCTCGGACTTCCGGAGTCACGTAGTCATGCAGCGGTTTGGTGCCATCCGCGATCAGCTCGGCCCAGGGCGCTTCCGGGGAACCAAACGGAAAATCGTCCGTGGAAACCATCAACGTCAGTCGGGGATGTTCTGAAGCAACGACTCGACCTTTGAGTGATTCCCAGTTGGCTTCCAGGTGATCCGAGAAACTCTGCAGAATCGCAACCCAGATCATATCCGGACTCAGCACCAGTGGCCGATGCTGATCATGAGCCAGACGGGCTGCGGTGATCAGCGGATGCGTAGAGATTCCGCCAACGCAGTCATTGAGGTAGTCAGAACAGGCTTCGACCCTGGCTGCGAGCAATGTTGCGGCAGCTTCATCCGTCCTGATTGACGGAAGCGGACTTGTAGCCAGCTCGACGTCGGCCACAGCAAATGTAAAGACGTTCGGTGGGCTGGTCAGTGGCATCGAAAGAAGAACTCCAAGAAGAACAGTGCAAAATTCGGCTGGCGTCGATTAACAGGTACGACAGACGGCAGTGACGATGCACAGTCGAGCGACAAGGAAATTCTTATCGCGGGATAAGCATCTTGCCTGTCGTGAAGTGATCGTCCTCCCGGCGAGCCCACAGCGTCAGCTGTGCGGGTCAAGGTGTGTGGCATGTGCTGTGCTGTTTAAGTTGTGTGATCTGCTTTTCCGCCCGTTGCACGCGTGTTTGGCACCGCGACGTTCGAAATGTATGCGGTGGCTGATTGCAGTGAATGCACCCGCACAGCTGACGCTGTGGGCTCGCCGAAGAAGGTGCGTTGACATCGTGCCAGTGTGACGATTGTCCCACCCATAACTAATAAATCCAGTCATCGAGAAAGGGCAGTTTGGCCCATGCTCTGGCGAATTCTTTGAAGAGTGGTCGTTCGACTTCTTTGGCGAGTTCCAGAATGGCTCGTCGTGCGTCTTCCATTGTCCATTGCGACGAATTCAACGACATCCACGCCCCCTGATGATCGCCCGCCCGCAGCAATTTGTAGAACAAGGTCTGCTGATCCTCCGTTAAAAACCACGGCGGAGCAAACCCCGACTTCAGGACAGCAGGCAGCAACGTCTCTTCTGTAGCTCTGTGGAAAGCCTCGGAATTGGTCTCGGGGACCGTCCATTCACGCACAGATTCTGGAGTCAGGTTTTTGACGCACGGTGCCATCCCGTCGTATTCTTCTTCACGCTCGTCATCTCGTAACAGTGTAAGCGGCCTTGCCCGCTGCATTGCCGGTATCTGCTTGAAGGTATAGTCAAGTCGGTAATGCTCGACCGCCCACAAAACATCAGGGAACTCCAGCAATTCGGCCATCTCCAAAATCTTCGAATCTTGTCCATAGTTGTCTTTAATCCAAGCGAACATGAACTGCTCTGGTTCTCGCGCGACTTCAAGGACAGTCCCGCTCTCTCGCCATGCTGTGTAGTAATAGGCGTCTCGAACGGAAAGTTCCCACGAATAAATCAAGCCTTGGCTATATCCTGCGTAATCCGCTGTCACGATTCTTGATGGGGCATGTGCATTAGGAATATAACCGCTTAGTTCAGAATCATCGCTCTTAGGAGCGATGATTCTGCGAAGGATGTCCTTCCAACCCGAATCGGGAAGAAGCTCAACGACGTCGCTGAATACACAGTTCTCAATAATTATCACGGCTCAATCCTCCAGTCTGCCTCAACGTATTTCGCATCTGCGTTCCGAACTCAATGTCGTTCATAGGTAATTGGAATCTCGATCTCGGATGCAGGGGGGCTTCTGAAATGGTTAACGGCAGCACGGCAGCGAGGCGAACCTAATTAAAGCTCAGTATCCACCACCATGGAATTCCGTCCCTTGTATGGTACTTACCCAGTGCCTGCAAGAATTGAGCGAAGAAAGAGGGTCAGGTCTCTTTTCTGTCCCCCATCATCGAGTAGACAAAAACATGTTTACAAAATGATGGAGTGTGACATGGGCGGATTCGCAATCTGTTGGGAATTGACATTCCAGCGACGCTTCGCCCTGCGGAGCACTGATTGAAAACCATGCGAGTGGCACAAGAAGCACCGCTTCGCTGCCGGGCTGAGATTCGTCATCGTAAGTCAGCGGTGTGGGCAAAAAAATGGCGGGGCAAAAAGATGGTGAGCATTTTTTGCCCAACCATCTTCTTGCCTCAGAACTCCTGCTTAATACGTGGCCATCCAATTTTCTACCGCAGAGAATTCACGATGGCCCGAATGTGATTGATCAGCAAAGAAACTTGCAGAGAACAGGAACCCAACAGCAACGCGTTCCGTCTTCCAACACCCGTTTATTGCGTTGGCTTCGAGAACACGGCGCTGTCCCGCGAAGCTCAAACCGCCTCACGTTCCGGCAGCTTTTTCGCTGGTGATGCTGGCTTCAGAACTGGTAATCCCACAGCGAAAGCTCGCGACTGAACAGGGCTTCGATTTTCCTGCGACAGTGAGCATCGATCAGTTCGGAATAGTGCCGTCGGTCCGTTCGATGCGCGGCTTTGGCCATTGGCAGCGGCAATGGCTCCGGAAGTCCGACGGCCAGACAGATCTCTTCCAGATCTTCTCCCAGAACTTCGTAACGCCCAACTCTATTTACGCAGACGTTTCCGGTCGCGTCAGAATAAACATCAATGCCGCGCTGAGTCAGCAGGTGGATCTCAGGGCCTTCCAGAAACTCTGCCAGTGTTGGCCGCGGCTCCGACTTGTGGCACCAGAAATACAGTGAGATGACACGATCAAACGGGTTTCGCTCGAAGCAAAACTTGTAGTAGTCGCTCCAGGTCTTTTCGCCAATCATGCTGCGCACTTCATGAGCCGGCATATGATTGTAGAACTTCTTTCTTCGACCCAGAAAGATCGCACGCGTCAGCTCAACAGGACGGTGTTGCCGCAGGGGAACTCGATAATTCTGCGGCCCGCGATAACCGAGATCTCGACGAATCGCTTCGTCGGGCGCGGAGATCGGCGTGATGATGTCCTGATCACCCAGAAACTTCGAAAGAGCAATCTCGATGCTGGTGCCAGCCGTCTTGGCGGTCTTCAGAAAAATGAATCGATACTTATGCGAGACAATCATGGACGCATTCGAGGCATGGTAGTTCGTCAGGCCGCAGCAGGAATCGACTGTTGAGAATCTGCATATTCGCGGGTCCACGAATAATCCGTTTCGTACCCCATCTCGATCAATACATCAGGAAGTTCCGGCAACTCCTGAAGCAGCGATCGAATTCTGTCACGATGACACCCATCCCGCCAGCGAAGCACGTTACTTTCATCCAGCTCGCGCAGGCCATTGAGAGCTCGACCATCGAAACCGGCGGGGACATTCTGGTGAAAATCGCGGAATGGTCGACTCATCTCACGGCCGGTGAGTTTTACAAACTGCGATTCCACGAAGTCAGGTCCGCAAACAACATCCTCGTAACGAATCGACTGGACATCGTCTGCATTCGCGGCCCACTTCCAATGCCGATAAATGTGACGCCATTGATTGGTGGTCACGAAGTATTCACTCGGCCTGGAGAAATGCACCGAGGTCAGAATTGCGCGAGGATCGCGGTGCATCACGATGAACTGAACGTCCGCTGGGTGTGACGCATAGAATTCGCGAAGCTCCTGAATCAGGAAGATGTCTTTGGGACGTTTCGTCATGACGCAGGCGTGTGTGCGTCGGCCGTACTTTGCGAATTCAAGAGCACGTCGTTCTCGACCAAATGTTTTGATCCCAGCGACACACGATTCAATCATCAGTTGGAACAGAGTCGTCCCGCTGCGAGGAAACCCACAGATCACTATATGCTGACAGAGAGGTACGGCGGGCAGCCTGCCAGCATCCTGCATCTTGACCAATGGTCGAATGAAAGGCTGAATCAGTGTTTTAGGAAACTGAAACGTCGGCGTGTATCGACTGATCGATTCCGGCGGAAGTTCGGGACGAACCATCGATCCTCCCTTCATCGCAAAGGAATCCGAACCTCAGAAATCAGAGTGCCAAGGCCACGGAGATTTGCATTCGCGACATCGCCGGATGAGGGCACTGACAGCAGGTCCGCGATTCGAAATCCTGACGAGATCGAGCTGTTAGCTGAGAGACATCGCTCAACAACAATACGCGAACATCGATCAGCCTCTGAGAACGACTTTGTAGACGCCGATAAAGGTCGCCCCCGTAACCAGTCGCTGCTGGCCGTCACCATTGATGAGCGGATCAAACGCTGAATATTGGAAGCGATTCGTCCCGGCGCAGTCGGTTCCAGTTCGAGCAATCCAACCTGGGCTCCTGCGGTCAGAGCTTCATAGATCATGGACATGCTGTCGCACGTCACCCAAACGGTCCCGGTACATGCAAGCTGTTCGGGCAGCCACTCAGCGGACGTGTCGTCGGGAGTCATCAGACGAACATCCGGGCACTTTGCCTGCATGTGCTTCAGAAAGCTTAGCGGGGTACGTTCAGAGGCAGCAATCGTCCACTGAAGCGGAGTGCTCGCGATAATGTTTCGAACCTGCTGAACAATACTTTCATCCGACCAGCGAAAGTGTTTCGAAAGGCCACCAATCAGGATCAGACCATGATCTGCAAGCTGCTTATCTGAAGGGCGAATTCGATTGAGTGCCCCTTCAGTACGAACGACATTGCCGGACTGAAAACGAAGTGTATCGTGTTCCGGAATCAGACAGAGATCAAACAGGGCGACGGGAAGACTGGGCTTCATGATGACAACCGAGCGGCCGCCGTATCGTCGACTGCAGGCGAGCAGCGGCAGATGCGTCGAGTGTCCTGCACCAATCAACAGATCAGGCGCGGGAAATGAGGCGACCTGTTGTATTCGACTCGGAAGGAAACTCCGGAGACCTTTCATGTCATCGTCGACAAATACGTCGAAGACTTCGACGCTGCGAATCCGCTGCAAAGCTTCCGACAAGCCCCTGACCTGGTTTTCGTGCCCAGGTCGGCCATCGAGAAATCTCCAGACCACAGTCGTGCGTTCGCGAGTCATGACGACGTCCTGCTTCAGGCGGCTCGAAGGAGAGAAGTTTCCATCTGGAGCAATCGGGAATAGTCGGGAGTTGTTTTCAGAAGATCTTCGTGACGGCCAATCGCCGAGATTCGCCCTCGATCCAGCACAACGACTCGATCAATCAGATCAAGAAACGTCTGGTTGATCACGTGGGTGATAATGAACGTTGTTCGGCCTCGGCTGAATTCTCGAAGTGCCTTGTAAATCAGGTTTTCACTCTCCGCATCAATCGCAGATGTGGCTTCATCGAGAATAAGTATTGATGGATTGCGAAGAATAGCTCGCGCCAGAGAAATCCTCTGCTTCTGCCCCCCTGACAGCCGCTGCCCTTTTGCGCCGACTCGAGTATTCATCCCTTCGGGTAGAGTCAGAATAAACTCTGCCGCGTGAGACATGCGGATTGCCTCTTCGACCATATGCGTATCTGCGTCAGGATTCCCGTACAGAATATTGTTATAGACAGTATCATCAAACAGCATCGTATCCTGCGTAACGATACCAATCTGGTCCCGCAGATCTTTCGAGGCCACACAGGCGATATCGACACCATCAACCTTGACCGCGCCATCGGTGGGATCCATCAGTCTTGGAATAAGGCTGGTTAGTGTTGACTTACCGGACCCGTTTCCTCCCACGATGGCGACGACTTCTCCAAAATTCACTTTCAGACTGATGTCGTGCAATGACAAAGGATGAGAATTTGCGCCTCCTGTGGACTGGTAGCGGAAAGAAACATTCTCGAACTCAATTGATTCGCAATGCCGTGGAAGTATGGCCGGCGACTCTGGTTCTGGAACCATGGTCTTCAGGTCGATCACTTCGAAGACTCGATCCGCCGCTGACATCGACCGACGCATGATCGGAAGAATTCCGGACAATTTCCTCACCGGATCGAGTACACCGGCCAATAAGGCATACAAAGTTGCCAGCTCGGCGAGCTCAAGAGGCCGAGCGGCCAGTTTGATGCCGGCAATCTGATCGGTCTCGTTCAGGACCATGTAGGCACCCGGAATCAGAATGGAAATGAATGCGACAATTCCCAGCAGTTCCGTGACAGGGCGAACAAGAGCCGTAACCCGAACCAGTTTCTGAGATCGGTTGTAGTATTCCGTGTTGGCATCCACCAGTTGCTGCTGGTGACGATCCTGACGACCAAACGCAAGCACAATGCGTACAGCATCCAGTGTCTCAGAAATGCAATGGTAAATGCTCGACATTGTTTCAAGCGTCTGTCGCGATGACTTTCGCAGGGTCTTACCGGATCGACTGAAGAGAACTCCGATCAACGGCAGCACCAGAATTCCGACGGCCGTCAACCGCCAGTTGATGTACAACGCCACGATAATGCACAGGATCGCCTTCAGTGGTTCACGTACGATGTCGGCTCCAAACAACCGAAGCCCAAGACCCATTTCGCCGACATCGTTGGTTAGTCGTGATGTCAGATTGGAAGTTCCGAGACTTGAGAGAGTCTGACAATCAAGTTTCATGGCATTGGAAAATATGTCTGCACGAATGTCATTGGAAGCGGCGCTGACAAGGCTTCCGACGAGCACTTCCTGGACATAGACAAACAGCCCCTTCACGATTGTGGCGAAGACAAGCATCCCGAGAATCAAGAGGATCGTCTTGAACTTATCCTCAGGCACATATGGCAGGATCAGATCCGTAGTCCACTGGCGTGTCAGCAGTGTCTGTGACGCCTCGTTCAGTTTCCGCTGGAGTCTTGCCTGTTCGGCCACGTCGGATTCAGCTGTCGACGAAATGCTTTCGCGGTATCCTCGAATTTCTTCCTTCAGGCCTTCAATCTCGAGATTCACCGTTTCATGCAGGCTGCCGCTTTCGAATAGAACGCGAACGATTGGAAACGTGATCGACAGATTCATCGACCAGAAGACAGACACAAGCAGCGCGCATCCAATCGACATCAGAATTCGTCGTCGATATGGCACGGCGTATGAACCGAGCCGGAAAAGAACGTGCATGTGCAATCCCTTACCACCATGTATTCCCTAGCCAACTATTCTTCAGCATCAGTCTGCTGATGTTTTGGTTCCAGGGTCAGAGTTCGTCGCATGCATCCTGCCGCGGCGCCTGAAACTGGATTTTTAGTGGGGGGCTGAAATCTGGTCAAGTTGAATATATTTTCAGGGGAGTCAGCGTTTTGCCGAGTCTTCGCGGATTCGTGTCTCCTCGATTGTTTCCGGCTGTCCATCATCGCTTCAGCATGAAAAAGCTTAACTTTGCAGGAAAGAATTCCAGTGCGGCAGGAGGAAACGGTTGGATAGACGCATTCATCTTGACATGTTTCTCTGAAGCCCTGTAAGCTCCGAACGAATCCTTCATACACTGACATCGGACTGTGCAGATCAATGATGTTCTGACTAGATGACACTGAGGGATTATCAGACGCAAAACAATCTGAGCACACGTTCCAGGGACGGAATTCATGTCAGCTCTTACGCGAATTATCTCGCCGGTCACATCAAATCGGCTCGCCCAGATGGCACTGGAAAAGATGGTGAAGCTCTGCTTGCAGCTCATGGGCGTCGGAACGGGCGCGGGAGCCTGGTCAAGTGGTGAGCGAGCTATGATCATCAGTGCTTTGAACTCCTCGGGGACAGAGCCCTGCATCTTTGATGTCGGGGCTAACAAAGGGCAGTTTCTGTCTCTGGTGCTGGATGTTCTGAAAGGCAGGACGGCCAGGATCTACTCTTTTGAGCCCTCCGGGCAGGCATTTCAGACGCTGTCGAAAATGGTAAGCGGCGATCCAAGGATTCACCTTGAGAATACTGCTCTTGGGCGTCAGGCTGGCGAGGCCGTGCTGTACGCAGATGAGCCAGGGTCGGGTATGGCTTCACTCACGAATCGCCGCCTTCAGCATCGAAACATCGAAACTGCGCACAGCGAAGTGGTCCTGCTCGATTCGATTGACAGCTACAGTGAGCGGAATAATGTGACGCACATTGACCTTCTGAAGATCGATGTCGAAGGCCACGAACTTGATGTGCTTGCGGGCTCAGAAACCATGCTGAAAAATGGTCGTGTAGCGGCCGTCGCCTTTGAATTCGGCGGATGTAATATCGACACCCGAACATTCTTCCAGGACTTCTATTATCTTTTTGAAGGCCTGAACATGAATTTATACCGCATCAGTCCCGGCGGCTACGCCTGTCCGGTCAGACAGTATCGCGAGATTTATGAACAGTTTCGCACAACCAATTTTTTTGCGAAGCGAGCCGCCTGATCTGGCTCTGTTGTCCGAGCTGGGTGTCTCAGGCTGCATCTGCCTGGTGAAGAGGTCATAGTTTCTCAGAGAGGTTCAATGATGTCTGTTATGCAAGTTGCCAGGAAATTCCTGCGTCGCAAGGCTGATCCAATTAATCTGCTGAATTCACTTCTTCCTGCTAAAGAGCAATGCTCCACGCTGATTCACGCGGGTGCTCATCTGGCCCAGGAGCGGCATCACTACGAAGACAGCGGTTTTCGAAGAATCCTCTGGATCGAAGGCTCGCCGTCTGTCTATGCGCGTCTTGATGCGTCGCTGCGTGAATATACAGGCCCTTCAGGTGTATCCGCAGCGGGAGCCATACACGAATCTGTGTGTTCTCTGCTGGCTGACCGTAGCGACAGTACAGTGGAATTTCACGAGTTCTCAAACGATGGTGAATCCAGTTCCATGTTTCCTCCGACGGAAGAAAAGCGAAAGCGGTGGCCCAAAGTTTTCGCGACAGGACAAAGAGAGACGCTTCGCACCCGCACGCTGGACGATATCGCTCAGGAGATGGGCTACGCGGATACGACAGATGTTCTTGTCGTTGATGTGCAGGGCGCAGAGCTCCTGGTTCTGAAGGGGGCCGAGAGAGTCCTGAGATCTGTAAAGGCTGTCGTCGCTGAGGTTTCGACTGTCCCCTATTATGAGGGCGGAGTTTTGTTCCCAGAGCTCAGAAATTTTCTGCTGGCTCGCGGCTTTATCTCGATGAGCTTCCCGCGGCGACATGGCGACATGTTGTTCCTAAGAGCGGATCTGGGCGGTTCTTTTCTTTAAGGGCCCTGGCAAATGATCGGTCGCCGTTGCTGAGACTTTCAGAACTTCCAGAGCCGATCAGTTTCCCCTCTCTCGGGGCTCCGGCAATCCTCAGGAGCAGGCGACTGGTATGGTCTTGGTCGAAACGCTTTATCAGGGTCACCAGCGACATCGTGCTGAACATGGCTGTTCATGTTACCGCTGACATGAGGATTTGGGTTGCGAACAGGAAAACCCGCACTGCAGCGTGAAGTTTTTTTTGCCTGTTCAAGGCACAGGCGTACGGAAAGATACAACTCAGATGGATAAGCAAAAGCTCAAAAGAAACGACATGTCAGAGTCAGCCATTTATCCCCGATGTTCCGTTATTATGACGACGTATAACAGTCCAAAGCACCTTGAAAAAGTACTGTGGGGCTATGAGAATCAGACCTGGAAACACTTCAGCATTTATATCGCTGACGATGGCTCTGGGGTGGAAACGACTGAATTAATTGAGAAATTTCAGGCTCGAGGAATTCTTCAGATTCATCGAGTCTGGCACGAAGACGATGGGTTTCGCAAGACAGAAATTCTTAATAAGGCGATTAAGCTTTGTGTGGCCGAGTATATGATTTTTACGGACGGTGACTGCATTCCGATGCCGTCTTTTGTTGAGGAACATCTGCGAGCGGCGAAGAAGGGCCACTTTGTTGCAGCGACGCTTTTTCGGATGAGCGCTGCTGCGACTGCTTGCATAAATGAGGAAGATATTGTTTCGGGGCGAGTATTCTCGATGAGTTGGCTGCAACGTCACGGCCAGCAATGGAGCTATAAGCTGTTGCGGCTTGGTGCCGGCCTCTGGATTGGACGTTGGCTCAACAAGATCTCGCCAACTGCATTGTACTGGGCGGGATGCAATGCATCAGCGTGGCGAACCGATATCGTCCGGGTAAATGGGTTCGACGAACGGTTGAAGTACGGCGGGCTTGACAAGGAGTTTGGAGAGCGTCTGATGAACGCCGGTGTTAAACCGGTCAGCCACCGCTATACAATTGTCTGCATGCACCTTGATCATGGCCGCGAGTATGTCAATGCGGCTGCGCGGCTCAGAAACGATGAGATTCGTCGCGAGGTTCGGAATGAGCGGAGAGTCTGGACCAACTTTGGGCTTGAACGGCCGCCAGAGGGTCAGGCGATTAAGGCTGCATAGCCCGTGGCAATTTTGCACTGCGCCGAGTGTGCGGGGACCGCGGTTGCTTCTTTTCTGGGGTTGGGGAGCCTTCAAGAGTGGCTGTGCAGTGAGCAGGCGATGTTTCTGAGTCTCGCGTCCTCATTCTCAGAAGGGTAAGAGAAGGGCGGCAGGTTGGCGTGTGCCCGTGGTGGAGTGCGGGACTGTGGCAATTCTTTAAACGATGTGAAGATTTAGGACGAGCTTTGTGTTCGCGGAGATGACTGGCAAGCAGGTTCCGATCGGAATGCAGGAGCTGCTGTGTTTTGCTGGAGGGCCGTATGCACGGCGTTGTGATATTCATGCGACAGGGTTTTAACTGAAATGTCGACAGCCGGATTAAAACCAAAAGCGACAGTTACGATCCAGCTCAGTGGTGGGCTTGGAAACCAGCTCTTTCAATATGCTGCTGCACGAAGTCTGGCAATCGACCGAGACGCTGAATTGCTCCTGGATATCTCGTTTTTTGATCGCCGCAGACATCGTGAATTTGAGTTGTCTCAGTTTTCAGTGGCTGGCCGATGCGTAGGAAGTGTCTCCCGCTTCAGGTGGGTTCGAAGTCTTCAAAAGTTCCTTCAGCACGCCGTGGGGGTTTCACCCGCGAGATATGTGGAAACGGAATACCGTTACAGCTCGCTTCTGATGTCGATGGCGCTTCCGGCCGTTTTAGTAGGATATTTTCAGTCTTATAAGTACTTTGAAAAGCATGCCGATGTTCTGGCTGCTGAGTTGATTCCTCCTGAACCACATGATTTGGAAAGCAGGGACCTTCTGAAGATTCTGGAAGCAGAGGATTCTATTTCGGTGCATGTTCGTCGAGGGGATTACATCACGAATGCCAAGGCGAAGGCCATTTTTTGTGAATGCAGTGCCGAGTACTATCGGGCTGCCTTAAAAAAGTTGCCGAAAAATGCTCCTGTCGTCGTTTTTTCTGACGACATTCAATGGGCGAAAAATAATCTCAGGCTCGGGGAGAACGCCTGCTTTGCGGGCGAGAGGGGGCCTCGAAGTGGATTGGCTGACTTTTCGTTGATGACGCGTGCCTGTCATCACGTGATTGCAAACTCGACATTCAGTTG
Source organism: Planctomycetaceae bacterium (assembly GCA_044378235.1). Taxonomy (GTDB): domain Bacteria; phylum Planctomycetota; class Planctomycetia; order Planctomycetales; family Planctomycetaceae; genus SXXK01. Next base: position 14,583 of record JBILXT010000026.1, on the reverse strand, counting down.
GTGGGGAGCATGGCTGTCGGGCGGAAAGGGGCTCACTGTGAGTCCGAAAGAATGGTTTATCAGCTCCGACTCACGTTCCATCGATCTGATTCCTCCGCATTGGCTGAAGGTCTGAAGGCGTTGAGGATTTGCCAGGCAGTATGTTCAGGAATGAGTTACGCAATGAGTCGCAAAATATCAGTTGTCTGCCTGAAATGGGGTACACCATATCCGGCGGAATATGTGAACGTGCTTCAAAAGGCCGTTGCAGAGAAACTCCGCAGCCCCCATCGGTTTATATGCATCACAGACACGCCTGAGGGGCTGAGCAGCGGCGTGACGATCATGCCATTGCCGGACATTCCGATTGATCGAGCCAAATGGCGATCCGGATACTGGCCGAAACTTGCTATGTTTAAACGAGGCTTCTTTACGGAAGATGAGATCATCCTGTATCTGGACGTTGATATTCTGATTGAAGAAGATCTGGACTCCTTCATTGACCTGATTGAGCGACAGCGTGGTCTCAGAATTATTCGCGAATGGAATCCCGATATTTGGCGGCTGGTTCCCGATTATTTAAGGCCGGATCGCGGTGGGAACGGGTCGGTGATTGGGTTTGTCGCTGGCGAGCAATGGCATCTTTTTGATGATTTCGTCAAAGACCCTTATGGCGTGGATTCAGTCTGGGGAATCGATCAGGTTTATATTACTCAGCGCGCGGCGAGCCGTCGGTACTGGCCGTCTGGCTGGTGCGTGAGTTTCCGGAGATCCTGTGTTCCACACTGGCCGCTGAATCTCCTCCGGACGGCTATCCGCAAAGCTGCGAACGCAAAGATCTTTGTTTTTCACGGAATTCCAAATCCGACTGACATGGTTGCGGATGGTAATTATCGCTGGGGCACGAAATGGCGGTATGGGATTGGGCCCGTGGAGTGGGTGCAGGATTACTGGCGGAAACACACCAGTGGGACGCGGGCCGACTGAATTATTTTGTGGGATGGACAAGTGAAGCCAAGCTTAATGCCATGCAGTTCTCTTCAGGCTGTAAATGGATATCGGTTTTGCCCGGCTGATCTGAATATTCCAGGTCGCAGACCTGGTGTAAGTGCTTTTATGCGTATTCGAAACGGTGCAGATTGGCTGGAACTCACGGTTCGCAGTCACATGCCTTATTTCGATGAAATTGTCGCCGTTTATAATCAGTGTACGGATGCGACCCCCGAGATTCTGTTCAGGCTTCAGCGGGAGTTTGGTTCGCAGCGATTGAGGGTGATTCATTATGAAGACCCGGTCCATCCTCCTGGTAGTGAGGGTCACGCAACTACGGGTCCTGATTCGCCGAACAGTCTTGTAAACTATTATAACTTTGCACTGGCATCGACTCAGTATGCTTTTGCGACGAAACTGGACGACGACCATCTTGCCATTGCTGAAACCGTGCGGCATGTGACCGACGCGATTCGGAACAATGAGGTTAGCACGCGTGAGATGCTCAGCTTTTCGGGGCTGAATCTCTGTCGCAAGTCAGAGCCCAAAGCAACAACGCTCGGAGTTTTGCGAAGTGATCCAATCTCCGGTAACGGGGATATTGGGTTCTTTCGTGTGACCGAGAACACCTACTTTGAGCATGACCGTCGATTTGAGCGGTTTCGCAGAGGGGTAATGAAGCGACGGTTTTCGGGTTTCCTTTATTGGCATTTGAAGTTCCTGAAGCACGACATGGGATTTGGGAATTATGAGCTGGACAAAAATCCGGACAGTCGATACGCCCGGCGGCTGAAGTTGCTGCGTTGCGAGGCGTCGAGTTTCATTGGGTTTCGAGAGCTGTCAGAGAGTCGTCGCCCAGGAATTATCGGACACGCGCTTGGGGTGGTATCTGACAAATACTCGTTCATTCGAGATCGTGATCACGCGCTGTTTGCGGCTTTTCAGGACGATTCCGTGGCAGCCTGCGTTCGTCGAACGGCTGGTGAGGAACATTTTGAGGCATTTCAGCGGCGGCTGCACGAGATCAAAGTGAGTTAAGAAGTCGTTCCTGGAGTTTCATTCTTTTCGAAACCGAGATGATTAGCGTCTGAACGGCTCTTGGGCTTGATTCACGAGTGGCAAGAACGTATTTCACCCTCTTGAGGGGAACAGGCTTGGGGCGGTGCTGTGCTCAGTCGGGAGATCATTTGCCATCTTCTTTCGTTCGCCCCCTCTGTTTGCATCCTGCACGGGCTGATCGTTGGCGACTGAAATGCTGCTATGGCTGGGGCAAAGTTATCTGGCGTTTTGGAGAGTCTTGGGCACTGAGGCTTTGGACGGCGCTTGTGTTTTTCGCAGAGGTAGTAAATGGACCTTCCCAATCTTCCACCCTTATTTGTCTACGGCGCGATTCTCGTTGGGTTTGTGATTACAAACCTGCTGTTGGCACATTTGCTGGGGCCTCGTAAGCATACTCCGGTCAAGGATATGCCCTATGAGTCGGGGATGGACCCTGTCGGGGATGCTCGCCAGCCGTTTGACGTGCGATTTTATCTGGTTGCAATCCTGTTTCTCGTCTTTGACGTGGAACTGCTGTTTTTGTATCCATGGGCCGTGAGTGCCTATAGTGAACTTGGAATCCCGCACGAATTGCGGGATACGGTGTTTGCTGTCATGCTCGTATTCATGACAACTCTTGCACTGGCTTGGGTTTATGCTTGGCGGAAGGGAGTATTTCGATGGCGGTAGGTCTCCCGGAAAACGTATTTCTGACAAAGTTGGATGCAGCCGCGAACTGGGCTCGATCCAACAGCATGTGGCCAATGCCATTTGCCACGGCCTGCTGTGGTATTGAGCTGATGGCGACAGCGGCATCGCGGCACGACCTGGCCCGATTTGGCGCCGAGGTCATGCGTTTCAGCCCAAGACAATGCGACCTGCTGATTGTTGCTGGTCGCGTCGTTATGAAGATGTTGCCCGTTCTGCAGCGTATTTGGCTGCAGATGCCAGAGCCAAAATGGTGCATCTCGATGGGAGCTTGTGCCTGTTCTGGCGGTGTTTTCGACACTTACGCCGTGGTTCAGGGCGTTGATCGATTCATTCCCGTTGACATGTACGTCCCAGGCTGTCCACCACGTCCAGAGCAGTTGATTGCGGCTGTGATGGAAATGCAGGCGAAGGTTCGTCGAACTGGAACGATCATGGGCAAGGAGTTTATGGCTCGCGACACCCCAATGGGTCCGGAACCATTCGAATCCGAAGAGCGATATCGTATTCAGGACGCGAATTTGGTTCAGTTAGGCGGTTTCTCCGCAGCCATGACTCAGGCTGGATTGAATCGAGGAGCAGGCAAAAATGGTTGAGCTGTCTGTTCTGCAGCAGAAATTTGGCGCTGAACTGTCGGAAAGCAGCTTTCGCGACAATCGTCGGGTTGATGTTCCTGCCGCAAAATTGTTCGATCTGCTCAGCAGTCTGAAGTCCGACCATGGCTTCGATATGTTGATCGATCTGACCGCTGTGGATTATCTGGAGTATGAAGGAGCGACTGATCGCTTCGGAGTGCTCTACATGTTGCTGAATATGACTTCAGGAGAACGCCTGATCGTTCGTACAACAGTCAATATGCCTGATCCAAAACTGCCAACGGTCTATTCTTTGTGGCGAGGTTGTGATTGGCTGGAGCGAGAAGTCTTTGACATGTTCGGGATCGTCTTCGAAGGACATCCGGATCTGCGTCGAATTCTGATGCCTGAAGAGTTTACATCTTTTCCGCTTCGTAAAGATTATCCGCTCCAGGGTCGCGGGGAACGTCATAACTTCCCGGTGATCACCCGCGCGGGAAGTTGATGGATTTCCTGAGCGGTTTGGCGCCAGCCTTCGGTGCCGCTCAGAGTTTTAGTGATCAAAACTGAAGGCTGGCACCGTACCGCACAGGTTGAGTTTCCTATCGTCTTTGTTGCCTGGCTTCTACTGATGCCCCTGACTCCTGTTGATAATCTGGAAGCGGAATCGGCCGAACGTGAATACGTCTGGACGCTGAACTTCGGTCCTCAACATCCGGCAACGCACACGACGCTGCGACTGGTTCTGACGCTGGATGGGGAACGAGTCCTCAACGCGGTGCCATATATCGGCTATCTGCACAGCGGCTTCGAGAAACTCGGGGAACATCTGGACTTCAACCAGTATGTGACTATTGTCGACCGCATGAATTATCTGTCACCGCTGGCGAACGAAATTGCCTGGCATCACGCGGTCGAGAAACTGCTGAACATTGAACTCACCCCGCGATGCAAGTATCTGCGAACGATTCTTGCTGAACTGATGCGGATGCACGATCACCTGCTGAATCTTGGAACGACAGCCCTCGACCTTGGTGGCTTTACCGCGTTCCTGTACTTCTTCCAGCAGCGCGAACACATTTACGACATCGTCGAAATGGCTTCGGGCCAGCGATTCCACACCAGTTACACCCGAGTTGGTGGCGTTCTGTTTGATGTGAATACGGACTGGGTCAACCGAGTTCGCAAGTTCATTAAAGAGTTTCCGAAGGTCTACGACGAAGTCGACCGCCTGTTGACCAAGAACCGTATTTTCGTGGATCGAACGAAGGGCATTGGTTACCTCAGTCCGGAAGATGCAATCAATCTTGGTGCGTGCGGCCCGGTTGCTCGAGCCAGTGGAATCGAGCGTGACCTGCGTCGTGATGAGCCCTATTTGGCTTACGAAGATCTGGATTTCGACGTTGTCTGTTCGAAAGGCGGGGACTGTTACTCGCGGTATCTCGTCCGCATGCGTGAGATGCTTGAGAGCCTGAAAATCATCGAACAGGCCGTTGAGAATATCCCTTCGGGCCCTGTCAACATCGCGGTTGACAGTGACATGGTTCTTCCTGCGAAGCCGTCGGTTTATCGAAGCATCGAAGGTCTGATCCAGCACTTCGAGGTGATCATGCCGAACAAGGGCTACGACGTTCCTCGGGAACAGATCTATGCGGCGACTGAATCACCAAACGGGGAATTGGGCTTTTTCATTGTGGGCAATGCAGAAACTCGTGCTTACCGCGCGAGAACTCGTCCGCCTTCCTACGTTCACTTTTCCATGTTCCCTCACTTGATCAAAAATCATCAGTTGAGTGACGTGGTGGCGGTGCTGGGCAGTATTAACATTATCGCGGCGGAACTGGATCGCTAAACAGGGGCTGTTGTGAAATGAGTGTTCTCAGTGAACAACTCCGCGAGCGAATTCGCCAGGAGTTTCCAAAGTATCCAAACAAGCGAGCTGTGGTTCTGCCGGCCCTGCACATGGTGCACGATACCATGCGAGCGGTGTCAACAGGAGCGATCGAAGAGATTGCAGAGCTGCTTGAACTGCATCCTTCTGAAGTACACGACACCATGTCGTTTTACAACTTCTTCAAGGATGAAAAACACGCCCTGGGCAAACACCGCATCTGGGTATGCCGCAGCATCTCGTGCATGCTTCGAGGTGGTGAAGAGGTCCTGGAAAAGGTCTGCAACAAGTTCCATGTTCATCCTGGGCAGACATCTGCCGATGGCAAGGTGACCCTGGAATTCGCGGAGTGTCTGGGAGCCTGCGAAGGAGCTCCCTGCATTCTGGTAGATGATGAATGTCATATGGATATGAATGCAGAATCCGTAGCTGCGTTGATTGAGAAATTGTAGTCGGCGGCAATTCAGATCAGAGGTCGGTTGTGGCGAAGTTCGAACCAGTACTTTTTGCTCGAATCAACAAGCCGGACAGTACGTCACTGAAGACATACATGGCTGACGGTGGCTACGCGCGGATCAAAGAGATCCTGAGCATGGCCCCTGTGGACGTCATTAACGTCGTCAAAGATGCTGGCCTGCGTGGTCGGGGCGGCGCGGGATTTCCGTGCGGTCTGAAATGGACCTTCCTGCCCAAGGATCATCCAGGTCCGATTTATCTGTGTATCAACGCCGATGAAAGCGAACCGGGAACCTTCAATAATCGAATCCTGATGGAGAAGGATCCTCATCAGCTGATCGAAGGCATCATGATCGCCTGCCACGCGATCAAATCCAACAACGCCTATCTCTACCTTCGCTATGAGTATGGCCGCAGCTACCGAACTCTGGATGCCGCGATCAAGGAATGTTACGCAGCAGGTTTGCTGGGCAAGAACATCAAGGGCACAGGCTTCAATCTGGATATTGTGCTGCATCGTGGAGCCGGCGCTTATATCTGCGGGGAAGAAACCGGACTGATCGAAAGTCTGGAAGGCAAGAGAGCATGGCCCCGCATTAAGCCTCCGTTTCCTGCGATCGAAGGTCTGTTCCGCAAGCCAACGATTGTCAACAACGTCGAAACACTGTGCTGCGTGACTCACATTCTGTATCGCGGCAAAGAGTGGTTTCAGTCGATCGGGGTGCCACCTGATCCAAACAACCCCCGCGACCCTGGCAGCTACGGACCGAAGCTGTATTGCGTCAGCGGTCATGTGAATAAGCCCTGCTGCGTGGAATTGCCACTTGGTGTGACCGCTCGAGAATTGATCGAAGAGCATGCGGGCGGTGTCTGGAAGGATCGAAAAGCCAAGGCTGTTGTTCCGGGTGGAATCAGCATGGGCTTTCTCAGTGATAAAGAACTGGATACGAAACTGGACTTTGCAGGTCCGGGTAAAGTCGGTTGTCTCGGACTGGGTACGGCTGCTGTGGTTGTCGTTGATGATCAGACCAGCATGGTCGACGTGCTGTTCAACTGCTGCCGCTTCATGTCTCACGAATCCTGTGGTCAGTGCACACCTTGCCGGGAAGGCACTGCGTGGATGACGAAGATTCTGACTCGTATCCGAGCTGGTCAGGGACGACTTGAAGACCTGGATCTGCTGATGGAAGTTGCCGGATCGATGGGCATTATTCCGGGAACCACAATCTGTGGTTTGTCGGATGGTGCTGCCTGGCCGGTGAAGAATGCGATCAGCAAGTTCCGTGGTGACTTCGAAGAATACATTAACAGCAAACGAGCGACGGTGACGTCGGCTCAGAAGCTGATGGAAGCGCATTGAGTAATTTGAGATTTCAAATTTGAGATCTGAAATTTGAAATTCAGAACCAGGGATCGTCATGGCAACGGTGACAGTAAACGGTAAAGAAGTTGAGATCGGCGCGAGTGAGCGGCTGAACTGTATTCAGGCAGCGGCGAAGGTCGGCGTTGAGATCCCGGCCTACTGCTGGCATCCAGCTCTGTCGGTCGTAGCCAGTTGTCGCATGTGCCTGGTAGAAGTCGGTGACAAGAAGCCGGACGGCACTGTCGCGATGCAGCCCAAGCTGGTTCCGGGCTGTCAGACACCAGCCAAAGACGGAACTGTCATTATCTCCGACAGCCAGAAGGTCAAAGACGCGCGAAAGGCCACGCTGGAATACCTGCTCCTGAATCATCCGCTCGATTGCCCAACCTGCGATCAGGCGGGTGAATGCTATCTTCAGGACTACAGCTTCAACTACGGTCGTGGTTACAGTCGTCTGAATGAGCCGAAGAACATCAAGCCGGACAAAACCTATATCGGCGATCAGATCACTCTGTTCACCGATCGCTGTATCATGTGTACTCGCTGTGTGCGGTTTACTCGTGAAGTGTCGGGCTCGGCTGAACTGCAGGTTGTGAGCCGTGGTTCCCATGAAGAGATTGATATTTTCCCGGGTCATCCGGTGAATAATCCTCTGGCTGGAAACGTCGTCGACCTGTGCCCTGTTGGAGCACTTTGCAGCAAGGATTTCTTGTACCAGCAACGCGTTTGGTGGCTCAAAAGTCAGTCCTCTGTCTGCCCGGGTTGCAGTACTGGCTGCAGTGTGACTGTGGATCAGAACGAAGAACGAGTCTATCGACTTCACCCACGAACAAACGAAAAGGCCCAGGGTCACTTTATGTGTGACGAAGGTCGGTTCGGCTGGAAGTACACTCACTCTCATCAGCGTCTGACTTCGCCGGAAGCTCGTACCAACGGTCACGTCACGTCGTCAGATTTTGAATCTGTCCTCGCTTCTGTTCGCTCAGCATTGAAAAAGGCCGCGCAGGGCAAAGGAAAAGTAGCGGCAGTCCTGTCTCCCTGGATGACAGTGGAAGAAGCCTATCTTCTGGCTGGATTCCTGAAGAGCCTGTCTGGCGCTGTCACGTTGGCCATGGGGCCAGTTCGCATCGAAGGTAAAGATGACCAGTTCCCGAAGGATATCAAGGGAAACGTTGTCGAGCCGGTGAAGTTCACCATTCGGGCCGAGAAAGCTCCGAATCGCGCCGGGGTTGAAGCGGTACTTGGCCACTTTGCTGGCGACGTGATGCCGTTCGAAGAACTCCTGCGACTTTCATCAGCCGGACAATTCAGCGCGGTGTATCTGGTTGGCGGAGATCCAGAAGGCTGGATCAGTGAGATTCAGGCAGAAGCCTTCAGCAAGATCGAAACTGTCATTGTGCAGGACATCCTGCCATCACCAGTTTTGAAGCACGCAACCCACGTTCTGCCATCGGGAACGTTTGTTGAGCGCGAAGGTGTGTTTGTGAATCACAAGGGACTCGCTCAAATGATTCGACGTTCAGTGCGAGGACCTGACGGGACTCGTCCGGACGGGCGACTTCTGTGGGAACTGGCGGAACGATCAGGGCTCATTCAGACAGATGCACTTCGAAGTGAGATTGCAACGGCAATCCCCGCGCTGGCTGCAATCAACAATCCGGAACTTAAGGTTAATGGCGTTCTTTTGGAAGAGGCCGTCGTCGCCGTATGAAACATAGAGGCGTGTGGAAGGGTTGATTAAAACCTTTCGTAGTGATCGCCATGGGCTCGGTGGGGTTTCAAATCGCCCTGCTGCTTGCCGACTGAGGACTTAACTTCTATGCCAGAAATTCTGATCACACTCATCACCATCGGTGTTGTCATCGCGGCAATTCCCGGGGTGTGTAATTATCTCATTCTTCTGGAACGCAAGCTGTCGGCGTGGATGCAGGACCGAATCGGTCCCAACCGCGTCGGACCGATGGGACTGTTCCAGCCTTTGGCTGACGGCATCAAGCTGCTGCTGAAGGAAGAAGTGGTTCCACCGCATGTGGACAAAGTCCTGTATGTGATGGCCCCTGCCCTCTCTGTGTTCACGGCTCTGATGGCCTTCGCAGTGGTACCGTTCGGACCTGTCGATGAGACGGTGCCTTCGTTTCTGAGATTCATCATTGCTCCGAACATCAACATTGGCCTGATCTTCATCTTCGCCATCACAAGCCTCGGTGTCTACGGAATTGTTCTAGGCGGCTGGGCCTCGAATAACAAGTACAGTGCACTCGGTGCGATGCGTGCCAGTGCTCAGGTCGTTAGCTACGAAATTCCGCTGGGGATGTCAGTACTCGGGCTGGCACTCATGTCAGGAACTCTGAACCTTGAGGAATTGATGCATCAGCAGACTCAGGGTGGCATTATGAGTTGGAACATCTGGTTCCAGCCGCTCGCCGCCATCATGTTCTTCACGGCTTCGCTTGCAGAAGCTAACCGTCTGCCATTCGACCTTGCTGAGTGCGAACAGGAATTGATCGGTGGATGGCATACCGAATACAGCGCGTTGAAGTGGGCGTTGTTTTTCCTTGGTGAATACACCCACATGATCACGATCAGCTTCCTGACATCCATTTTGTTCCTTGGCGGCTGGAACATGCCGTTTATCGCTGAAGCGTCCAGCAACTATCCAGGCGTCTGGTTGGTGAAACTGCTGGTCCTGTTCGGCAAAGCGTTCTCGTTCATCTGCCTGATGATCATGCTTCGCTGGACCATTCCTCGATTCCGCTTCGACCAATTGATGGAGTTGGCGTGGAAGGTGATGATTCCACTGTCACTGGCTAATCTGGTCATGGTCATGTTCTGCATGCATTTTGGCTTCAGTCGCTGGTGGTTGTTCTTCGGCTCACTGGGGTTGTTTGCAGCCTGGGGCGTCATCAGCGCGAATCTTCGCGAGGCAGAACTATCTGAGCGGCCTGGCTATGTGAAGCCAAAAAAGAAAACTCCTGTGGTCGCTCATGGTCACGGCCATGCAGCCGGACATCATTGACTTCAGTTCAATACTGGCACTTTGAGCTGACCTGGACACTGTCAACAGAACACTGAAAACGAATATCTATGACTGAAACAAAAGCCAAACCGAAGAAGACGGTGGCGTGGGTGGAGGAGCCTCAACTGGGCTTCTGGGAATCCACGTTTGTTCCGGCCATTATGAAGGGTCTGAAGACGACCCTGAAGCACGTCACCGACCGTGCTCCGGTCACGCAGCAGTATCCGGAGCAGAAGCCCGATCTGCCTTTGCACTACCGAGGCGTCCATCGATTGAATCGGGACGAAAAGGATCGTGTGAAGTGCGTGGCGTGTATGATGTGTGCAACCGCATGCCCGGCTAATTGCATTTCTATTGAGGCTCAGGCGGCTCCTCCGGAATGGCCTGACCGCGACAAGTTTCCAAAGTCGTTTGTTCTGGATGAGCTTCGCTGTATCTACTGCGGAATGTGCGAAGAAGCTTGCCCGGTTGATGCGATTGAACTCACTCACATCTATGACCTGACGGGCGAAACTCGCGACGCGTTGATGTTTGATCGCGAAAAACTGCTGAGTGTATACGACAAAACTAAAGACAATCCCAGGGATCCAGTCCGAACTCGACGTGGAATTCTGGGCCCGGCGGCTGAGTTCGCCTCGTTGCCAACTCTTGGTCCGGCCACTGTCGTACCTGACTCAGATCGATCTGCCAAGAACCCAACGGCTGGCGTGATCAAGGGCAGCCTGGGAGCAAACTCATGATGGACTGGTTACAAGCACACCCCATGACAATCGTCGGCCTTGTGCTCTGGGCTGTCGGTATTCTCTGGCTGATGCCCGGTGCTGCCGGGAACAGCAAACCTGCAAGGCTTCCTCGTGGCTTAACGGCGCCGTTTATCGCGATTGCAAATCGGCTGCTTCCGGGGATACTCGGTCGCCTGAATGCTTTCCTGCTGGAGAATCTCAATCCCTTTGTGGTCGTGACTGCGGCGGGCCTTGTGTTGTTCGTTCAGTCAAGCGGACTTGGTCAGGGAGAGCTTGCAGAAGAGATCATGTTCTGGGTTTTTGCAGTCAGTGCGCTGCTCTGCGGGGTGCTGATGATTACTGCTCGCAACCCTGTGTACGCGGCCCTTTGGTTTGCCCTCGCTACACTGGCAACCTGCGGACTGTTTCTGCTCCAGAGTGCTCCGTTTCTGGCGGCGGCTACGGTGATCGTTTATGCAGGAGCGGTGATTGTCACTTTCCTCTTTGTCATCATGCTGGCTCAGCAAAGCGGTGCGGCGGGTTATGATCAGCGTTCGGGACAGTCGCTCATGGCAACAATCTCGGCGTTTGTGTTGCTGGGTGCGGTCGCGATGACTCTTCAGCAGGAGAAGCTGGAGATCGGGGTACCGGTCGTTGTCGCAAAAGTAAAGGGAGCAAGCGACGAAGTCGCTCCAGCGCAACCAAACATGTCAGCCATGATGCAAGCCTCAGGTTCAGCTGCTCCAGCGGGAGGTCCGACTCCTCCTCCTGATGCACCTGAAGAGAAACCAGCAGTCCCTGGTAACCATCTTAGTTCAGCAGACCCTGAACATGCCGTGGGGGACTTGAAGGGTCTGGGACGTTCTTTGTTCAGCGATTATTTGTTTGCCGTGGAACTCGCGGGCACACTCTTGCTGGTCGCCAGCATCGGTGCAATCGCTCTCGCACCGCGTAGAGAACAGGGTGCATTATGACACCAGAAGATTTAAGATTTTTGCTGGTTGGCGCTGGGTTATTCGTTCTGGGTGCGATTGGTTTTCTGACACGTCGCAACCTGATTCTGATGGTGCTATCGGCAGAATTAATGATGCACGGCGTGTCTATGACACTCGTGACGTTCGGCCGAATCCATCAAACTCAGGAAGGTCAGATTTTCACGATCTTCACTCTGACAGTAGCCGCGTGCGAAGCAGGCCTCGCTCTGGCTTTGGTGCTATCGCTTTACCGGAAGTCACACTCGCTGGATATTCAGCTTTGGTCTGAACTTCGCGAGCCTGATATGCCAGCACCCGTTCAGGATGCGCCGACTCGAATTGATGACGGAAGTGGTTCTTATGGTGATACGCCAAAACTGACTCCCGCCGGGATTGCTCCCAAAGACCCAACACGAACAAAGTCGACGGCCAGTGCGTCGTCGGCGCGAACCTGACGGAGTTCAGGCTCTGATCTTTGCGGTGTCTGATTTGGATATTTGTCTGACCGTTGTGCCTTGAGTTGTCTCCTATGTCTGAAGAAATCCAACAGCTGGTTTTGTGGCTGATTCCCGTTGCTCCGCTGGCATCGGCAGTCATCACCGCTTTGCTGGGCCCAAAGCTGCTGCGGTACAAGAGTCACCTGCCCTGCTGGTCGGCTCTGGCGGTTTCTTTTGTCTGCTCATTGATTCTGTTGTTGAAGATTCTGCCTTCAACAGGATCAGTTGCTGGTGAAGCAGCCGAGGTTGGGACGTTCGCAGGACCGCAGATTCTGGTTTCAGGATACGAATGGCTGCACGTTGGTGATCTGCACGCGAATATTGAACTGCGTGCCGATTCCATTACGGCCATTATGCTCAGCATGGTCACAGGCGTGAGTTTACTGGTGGCGATGTTTGGCTCAGGCTACATGAGCCATGACCTCGGGTACCCCCGCTTTTTTGCGGCGGTTTCGATGTTCGTGTTTTCGATGTGCATGCTGGTTCTTTCGGGCAGCTTCGCTCTGCTGTTTGTGTTCTGGGAAGCCGTAGGTCTCTGCAGCTATCTTCTGATCGGGTTCTGGTTTCAGAAACCTTCAGCGGCTGCGGCTGCAAAGAAGGCGTTCGTCGTCAATCGAATTGGCGACTTCGGTCTGATCATGGGTATCTTCCTGATCTGGACGAACTTCGGATCTCTGGATTTTGTAAGCGTTCTGAGTGATTCGGCTCGCATCGCTGCCGTTGAAGTGAAAAACCCAGGCGTCATCCAGCAGATTTGTTTCTGCCTGTTCCTCGGAGCCATGGGGAAATCAGCTCAGTTCCCGCTGCAGGTCTGGTTGCCTGATGCGATGGAAGGCCCAACTCCGGTCAGCGCTTTGATTCACGCAGCAACGATGGTGACGGCCGGTGTTTACCTCGTGGCTCGTTGTACGCCGCTGTTTGTAATGGCCCCCAATGCTCAGTTGGCAGTCTCCGCCATCGGCGCTGCGACTGCGGCGATCGCGGCCCTGACGGCGTTGACTCAGACGGACCTCAAACGAGTCCTTGCCTACTCAACTGTCAGCCAGCTGGGCTTTATGTTCATGGCCCTTGGTTGTGGCGCCGCAAGTGCAGAACTCGTAACACCTGCCGTGACCGCTGGCATGTTCCACCTGTTCACACATGCGTTCTTCAAGGCTTTGCTGTTCCTTGCCGCGGGCAGTGTTATGCATGCCATGGGCGACGTGATTGACATGCGACGTTTCAGCGGTCTAAAGCACGCCCTGCCGATCACTCACTGGACTTTCCTTGTTGGTGCTGCCGCACTGGCTGGCGTTCCATTGCTCGCAGGTTTCTGGAGCAAGGACGACATTCTGGCAGTTCTGTCGGAAGCGTCACGCAGCAAAGAGCATGGATTGTTTTTCGGTGTCATTTGGGCCGTCGCGACCGGAACAGCATTTCTCACAGCGTTCTACACATTCCGTGCCTACTTCATGACGTTCTGTGGCCCTGAAAAGTTCCCCGAAGAGGCTGGTCATCATCCTCATGAAGCGACGCCAATCATGGCGTGGCCGTTGAGAATTCTCGCGGTGTGTGCGGCCCTGATTGGTTTGGCTGTCGGGCCAACTCATTTGTTTGCAAATTACCTGCAGAAGACCATGGGGCTGACTCCGGTTCCACCGGAATCGCAGCACCTCCACTGGGGTGTTATGGCACTAAGCAGTGTTGTAGCCATTGCGGGAATTGGGCTGGCATGGATGTTCTACGTCGCCTCACCAAAGGTACCAGCAGCAATCGCGAGCGCGATGAAGCCGCTGTATCTGATTTCTCAGGGTAAGTTCTTCCTGGACGAAATCCTGAAGGGCCTTGTCGTGCTGCCGCTGGTGGGTATCGCAAAATTAGCGACAGCGTTTGATCGAGGAGTCATTGACGGGATCGTTGATTCGGTCGGTGCGATCCCCAAGGCACTCAGTGCGATACCACGACAGTTCCACACTGGAGTTGTGTCATCTTATGCGGGAGTCATGTGGGCCGGAGTTGTGGCGGCGGTTGTTCTGGTTCTTTATATGTTCTAAGCCGGTCTCGCTTCAGATTTCGTCGATCCTGAGTTGTTGGCCTTTTTCAGTTTGATTGCAGAGTTCACATGATTGCTCTTCTCTTTATCACGCTTGCAATCCCGGCGGTAACATCGTTGCTGCTGATGCTGTTCCGCAACTCACTGAACCAGTCCAGTTCTCGCTGGATCGCATGTTGTGGCAGCGCTGTGGCACTGCTGTTTTCTGTACTGCTTCTGTCGCAATACAAAGCTGGTACCGTCGACCCGCTGGGCACCGGAAATATTCCCGCGTTGTCATCAGCCGACGCCTCTTCAGCCGTTCATCCCAAGGCTGAGTTTCGACGTCCTTGGCTGGCAACC
>JBILXT010000282.1:0-9504 GCA_044378235.1 Planctomycetaceae bacterium | reverse complement strand
GGCCCAACAGTAAACGTAATAGCTTTGCACGATAAGCGGTTGCACAGAACGCTACATCCGATCGGAACAAACTCAGGAGCAGGCGATTTGGCTGGGGCGTGATGTCGTGAAGTAGATTCAATTGCGTTGTCGAGAAAATCCGGACTGTCGCTTAGTGTGGCCCTGAAAAGAGGCTGGCATTGACCAAACTGCCGGTTTCCAGCAAGATTCGCCGGTTCACTCTCTTCGGCAGATGATGTTTGCCGGAAAATCTCTACGTCTCTCACTCACTGAACTCTGTGCAAACCGCATGTTTTTCGCGGTTTTTGCCCGCTTTGGCTAACGTGTGTTCATGACCACAGGCTCACAACCGGACCGTTTCGAAATCGCTCGACTGGAGAAGCTGGAGAAAATCCAGTCTCTGGGGCATGACCCCTGGGGGCAGAGATTTGATAATCACGAAGGCATCTCCAGCGTTCGAGAACGCTGTCCAGCGGAGTCAGGAGTTGATGGCGAAACAGTGCGAGTCGCCGGGCGAATTCGCGGCCGACGCAAGGCAGGAAAGCTGCGATTTATCGACCTGCAGGACCAAACCGGTCGAATTCAGCTGCTGTTTTCTCGCGGCGACATGACGGAAGCCCAATGGGAACTTGTCAGCGCACTGGACGACGGAGACCTGATCGGGGCCGATGGACCACTGCGATTGACGAACACTGGCGAGAAATCAATCTTCGTCAAAGAGCTGACAGTACTCTGCAAGTCGTTGACCCAGCCACCGGAAAAATTCCATGGCCTGAAAGATGAAGAGATTCTCGTCAGGCAGCGATATCTCGATTTGATCTACACCGACGGCGTGCTGGAACGCATGCTGAAGCGATCCACGATTATCGATTCTGTTCGACAGACGCTTCGATCAAACCGGTTTCATGAAGTTGAGACACCTGTTCTGCACGCCGTTGCCGGTGGAGCTGCGGCGCGGCCGTTTGTGACACATCACAATGCCATGGACATGGAGTTGTATCTCCGCATCGCTCTCGAACTGCATCTCAAGCGGTTGATGGTCGGCGGTATTGAACGCGTCTATGAGATCGGACGAGTGTTCCGGAATGAAGGAGTCGACGCGACTCACAATCCCGAATTCACAATGATTGAGATCTATCAGGCGTACGGCAATTACGAAACGATGATGGATCTGACGGAACAAATCGTCGTCAACGCACTGAAGGCCATCGGCAACAGCCTCATCATTCCGTGGGGCGATGCAGGCGATCAGATCGACCTGACTCCACCATGGCCGCGACGCAAGTATGCGGACTTGTTTCGTGAGCATGCAGGTTGCGATATGAGCGACGCTGCTGCAGTCGAAGCGGTCGCCAGAAAGTTCGGAATAGAAACCGCCGGAGTTCATCCGGATGTGATCATCAACGAAGTCTTCGAAAAGACCGTTGAAGATCATCTGAGTGGCCCGGTGTTTGTCATCGATTATCCAGCGTCCATTTGTCCCCTGACAAAGCGAAAGCAGAGTGATCCATCGATCGCAGAACGCTTCGAGCTGTATATTCGCGGCATGGAACTGGCCAATGCGTACACGGAATTGAATGACCCAAGGCTGCAGGAAGAATTATTCAAGACTCAGTTGGCCGGTCTGGCCGCTGAAGATTCCATGGCCAAAATGGATCATGACTTTGTGAAAGCACTGAAGGTCGGAATGCCGCCGGCTGGAGGTCTTGGGATCGGAATCGATCGTCTGGTGATGCTGCTGACAAATAGCCATGCGATCAAAGACGTGATCTTCTTCCCGTTAACGCGTCACGAAGATCACGTTCCGGCTGAGAAGAAAACAGGCAAGGAAAAGACGGCACAGCAGGAAGGCTGAGCGTCGGAAAGTTTGACAGGCTGAATCATCAATGGGTGACGCCTGTCACGGTTCAACAATTGGTTCGGCTAAGAGTTCCCGTCCGCAACGGAGTGCGTTCGATGTACAAGTTGTTGCTGTGCGTTCGTTATCTGCGAACCAAATACATCGCTCTGGCGTGCATTATCAGTGTGATGCTGGGCGTTGCAACGATGATCGTGGTGAACAGCGTGATGGCTGGTTTCACGACGGAAATGCGTGATCGCCTGCACAACTTCATCGCCGACATTGTGATCGAATCCCGGAGCATGTCGGGCGTCGAGAATGCTCGCGCGCAAATGGACATTGTCGAAGGCGCGGCCGGGCAATACATCGCGGCAATGACTCCGACGATCGAGATCCCCGGTATGATCAGCTTCCGGGATCCGTATACGGGCGAAAGTTACACGTCAGCCGTGCAGATTCAGGGGATTGATCCTGAAGGTAAATCGTCGGTTGGTCCTCTCCGAGATTATCTCGACAGCTTCAACCCTGTTATTGAAGACGGCGTCGTGATTCGCGAAGCACTGCGAAGTCGTGAAACGCCGGTGACATGGGAACTAACTCCGGAAGCGGCCGAATATCGCAAAGCGGTTCTGGAACAGAGATCCCTATATCAGCCCGAAGAACTTTCCGTCGATGAGATGGTGCCTGTCGCCTCGGATTCCACAAACGTGGCGACCCCATCAGAAACAGCAGCACCAGAGTTTGACACAGAGACTGCTGCCAGCGAAAAACCAGCGGAGACAACCACCAAAGTCGAACCAAAGATGGCTGAAGAGACGCCGACTTCTGACGACGCTGTCGTAAAAGACGGCATCATTCAGGATAGCTTCCTTGACGAACTGCCCGAACCTCCGATTGAGAGCACCGTTCGAACAGACCCGTTTCCTGCTCGGATTTTTCTTGGCGAAGGACTGGTCAGCTTTCAGGCTCAAAACCCGGAGACGGGCAAGCTCGAAAAGGTCATGATGGTCAATCCCGGTGATGATGTCATCATCAGTACTGTTACTGCCGGACGGCCCCCTGAACCGGTGCGAATCAACGCCACTGTTGTAGACTCATTCCGCAGTGGCATGAATGAATACGACACCAGCATTGTCCTGATGAATATCAATGAGCTGCAGAAAAGCCGAGGCATGCATCTCGACAACTCGATCACCTCAATTCATATCAAACTGAAGGACTATGCAGATGCCCCGAAGGTGATTGCTGCGTTGGAACGCTCGTTCCCACCGGGGCAAGTATCCATCAAAACCTGGGAAGAGAAGCAGGGACTGCTGTTGTCTGCCGTCGAAGTGGAAACAGCGATTCTTAACGTACTGTTATTCCTGATTATCACCGTCGCCGGTTTCGGCATCCTCGCGATCTTCTACATGATCGTGGTTGAAAAGACGCGTGACATCGGCATTCTGAAATCACTCGGAGCCAGCTCAAATGGCGTGATGTCGATCTTCCTGTCCTATGGTCTCGGCCTGGGAATCGTGGGCAGCCTGGCTGGAGTTGCCATCGGCCTCCTGTTTGTTCGTTACATCAATCAGATTGAAGATGGGCTCAGCTGGGTGACCGGTCGAAAGGTCTTCGATGAGAAGATCTATTACTTCTTCGAGATCCCAACGAGCGTCAGTCCGATGATGGTCGTATCCGTCGCTTTTGGTGCCATCAGCATCGCGGTCCTGGCCAGCATCCTGCCGGCTCGTCGCGCAGCTCGGTTGCATCCGGTTCGTGCGTTGCGATTTGAGTAGTTGGTTTCCGGGTTGCTATTCCGCTTGCTTGGTTTTTCTCTCAGTCAAAGAATCTTGCCATGGCAGAGACTCTGAAAATGAATCGTCCCCTGATTTCCGCGGAAGCGATTACGAAGTCGTATTTCAGGGGCGAACATAAGGTTCCGGTTCTGCAGGGAACCGGCCTGACTGCTCATCGCGGTGAGTTTATCTCGGTCATCGGCCAGAGTGGTTCAGGCAAGAGCACGCTGCTGCATGTGATGGGGCTGCTGGATTCCCCGGATGTCGGTGAAGTGATTCTGGACGGAAATCGCATCGACAATCTCAATCAGGCGGCTCGAGATCAGCTGCGAAATCATGTCTTCGGTTTCATCTTCCAGTTCTATCACCTGCTGCCAGAGTTGTCATTGCTGGAAAACGTAATGACGCCGTTGATGATTCGCCATTCGATTCTGGGCTACTGGCACCATCGTAAAGAGATTCGCGAAGCTGCGATGAGCATGATCCAGCAGGTTGGGCTCGAGCACCGCATCAAGCATCGACCGTCAGAATTATCCGGCGGAGAAATGCAGCGAGGCGCGATTGCTCGTGCTCTGGTTGGCCGTCCGGAAATCTTGTTGGCAGATGAGCCTACCGGGAATCTCGACGCCAGCACGGGCGGAGGCATCATGGATCTGCTGAAGTCGTTGAACGAGAACCAGCAGCTGACCATCGTAATGGTCACACATGACGAATCTATTGCCGCACAGGCTCATAGAACCGTCAGATTGGCTCACGGGCGTATTCAGACGATTGGCCGCGAAGACGCGGCGTAAGTCTTGTTGAGACGCAAAACCGTCCTAATCGTGGCTGCGAGCCTCGGCGTTGCCTCAGATGGTTGTTAAAGTGGAGCTTGAGCTGAACAGGATCGCTCCGTAATGCGAAAAACTTTGGGTTCTTGAGACCAAATTGATTGCGTGAATGGATCGCAAGGTTCCCAATTGTATTGGCTTGCTGCTACCGTTACTTTTGCAAGCCAGATCAATACGAACTCGAAGGACAGTCCTGTTTGTCGACTTGTGTCTCCCTGTCGCAAATTGCATCGACTCCTGATTCATGACTCAGACATTTCCCTCTTCTGTCTCCGACATCGCATCACGACTGGTGGACACGATTCGTTCGTATGGCCCGGTCGCGGTTGCGTTCTCCGGTGGGGTCGACAGCGCGGTTGTTGCAAAGGCGGCGTTTGAGGCGTGGGGATCTCAGGCAGTGGCGGTCACTGCGGTGAGTCCAAGCCTTGCAGCGTCTGAGCTGCTGATTGCTCGCGACGAAGCTGCTCGGATTGGGATTCGCCACATCGAAATTTCGACGCACGAGTTCTCGCGGATTGAGTACCGACGTAATGCGGGTGATCGATGTTTTTACTGCAAGGATACACTGTACTCGCTGGCCGCAGAGAAACTGGAAGAGCTGCAGGTTGTGTTGATTGTCAACGGGGCCAACGCTGACGATCTTGGTGATCATCGACCGGGAATGAAAGCCGCAGCGGACCACGGGATCCGCAGTCCGTTGATTGAGTTGAATCTCACCAAGGCAGATGTTCGCAACCTCGCGCGATACTGGGATTTGAGTGTCTCAGAGAAACCCGCCGCGCCATGTTTAGCCAGTCGAATTGCTTATGGTGTTGAGGTCAATGAAGAACGAGTCTTCAGAATTGAACAGGCTGAAGCGTTCCTGCGAGAACTGACGGGGATCAAGGAGTTCCGAGTGCGACTCGAAGCCAATGAACTGGCAAGAATCGAAGTGCCGGTGAATGACATCGCGAGGATTTGTGTCGCAGAGACTCGACAGACGCTGGTGGAGCGTTTTCGATCGCTCGGGTTCCGGTCTGTTACGATCGACCTTGAAGGATTTCGATCTGGGAATCTGAACGCGGCCCTGTCGCTGGTGCAACTTGGGGTGAAGTAATCCACGGAGCTATTCGTCTTTTTTGAACCAGGCTACGCCGCTGGGTTTATGATCAGTCCGAACGTCGTGGACGAACACCATTCAGCAGCAAAGCCCCGGTTGGCCTCGTGCCAGTGGTGAACTGGTTTGGAAACTACGTTTTGGTCCGTTGTTTCGGGCTGTGTTTAGCAGCGTAGCTGCGGCAGCATGTAGCCCCAGGCTTCAGCCTGGGGTGGGAGGCGAAAACGCGATCCATCAGCCGTGAAACGGCTTAAGGTTTATCTTCAAACGTCTTTCCCCAGGCTAAGGCCGCTAAAGCCTGGAGCTACCCGCTGCCGCCTCTACGAGGCGAAATCAGAACGATAGTTGTCCCACTGAATCTTGTTGCAATGAGAATTCTTTGACACCTCATAACAAGCCTCATTGTGGCAAGTCGAACGTACGTCCACGGCACCGGGGTAAACCCGGTGGCGGAATGACTTTGCGGTTTGCCTGGCGAGTACTCAAAAGAAAAGCCCGGCACGATTTACGTGCCGGGCTCATTGTTCGCCGGTTGCCGATCGACAACTGCCCTACTTCTTCTTCAACGTCTGCATGTAATCCACGACGTCAGCAAGTTCCTGCGTGGTCATGGTTTTCTGCAGGTCAGCGGGCATGAGGCTGATCTTTTGTTTGACCAGTTCTTCAACGTCTGACTTCGGTATAGCTCGCACGAGTGCATCGTCGCCTTTGATACTAACTTCGGCGTCGGTGTTGGATACGAGCAATCCGTTCAATGTTGTGCCGTCGGTTTTGACGACGGTCCAGAGCTCGAAGTTGTGGCTGATACCGGCACTTGGGTACAGTACCGATTCAAACATCGCTTCGCGGCTGAGCTTGCTGCCGATCTCGGTCAGGTTTGGACCGATTTCGCGGCCCATGCCGTCCACGACGTGGCACTTGTGACAGGTGCCAGTCGAGAAGAACACCATGCGACCGTTCGCGACATCGCCCTTCAGCTTTGCGAGTTCGCTGATTGGCGGTGTTGGCATGTTGTCCTTCGACGGAGGCAACGGGAACAACCTCTGAGCCGCCTCGCGAGCGTTTCGGTGCGGAGAACTATGCAGAGCCGCCGCAACGGACTGTTCCAGCTCCGGATCGAGAGCTTTCTCATCAACCAGCTTCACCAATTCCATCGCCGCGTTGCCAGCCTTTGATGCCGCTTTGACTGCAGCTCGACGGACGTCGATGTTCACTTCTGCATTCTTCACAACAGGCAGCAGCAGGCCGCTGATGGCACCGTTCTGGGAATTGCCAAGTACATCTGCTGTCGCAATGGCTGCTGCTGTATCATCGCCCCGTAAAGCGTTGCCGATCAGATCCCATTGCTTGAGATCAAGGAGCGCTGCGATGGCTTCGACACCGAGTTGCTCAGAAACGTGCGTCTGTGCAAGATTGAGTAAGTCCAAGTAGTTACTTGACGCTTGAAACCGCCGGACGAGCCTGACGTATTCAGCTGTACCCTTGGCTGCGTCAAGAGTTTCAGCCAACACTTTCTGAACAGACTGATCAACATCTCCAGGTTGAAGCCGAGCGAGTGCCTCAAAGACGACAACCGATCGCAACTCAGCATCCTTGATCATCTGCAGTCGGTCTTTGTAGAACAAGCCCTTGCAATGTGTTGAAACAACGAGAGGGTCTTCGAAATCCAAGCTGCGGAAGAGTTCCTGAATTCTTTTTGGACTACGCTTAACACCGGTGAGACCGTCACTGGCGATGCCGTAAATCTTGTTCACTTTCTCAGCAACCGCCTCTGTACCACGAGCCCGCCACACTGCGTCAAGCCAGATCGGGTCGGCTGGCCCTGTGAGATCAATTTGGGTGGACCAACCGCTGGCTCCCTTGTCCGCGTCCAACGCGATGCCCAGCGCTTCCAGATACCACCGATCACCGTAACGATCATCGTTGACCGGATATCTGTTTTTCAGAGTCAGCCACAGCCCCGTTTTTTCTTTGATCGCTTCTTCGCCAGAAACGTGCCGCAACGCAATCGCACACTCACGTCGCACTTGTGCAGATTCGTCTTTGACCAGTTTTTCGAGCGTTGGGATCACATCTATTCCCATTCTACGAGCCAACCGAATCCCCGCGATGCGAATGTCTTTGTCTTTGTCGGAGATTGCCAGATCAACATACTTCTGAGTCTTCCCCTCAATCTGGCCCAGCAACCACAAGGCTCGTGAACGGAACCGTGGATTCGGATCGGATTCGAAGATCTTCGCCAGCACAGCTTCTGCTGTGGCGCCGGATTCTTTCAGTTTGGTGAAGGCCAGATAACGAGTCGCGGTGTTGGGGCTCTTCAGAGCTTCAGCGGCACCTTCGACAGTTGAAAAGTCGTGCTTTGGAACCGAGTACTTCTGACCGGGCAGGGAAACTCGGAACAAGCGGCCTCGATCCACGTCGCCTTGACGGTGACCACCCACGCCCGGATCGTACCAGTCGGCGACGATCAAGGATCCATCCGGAGCCACGCAAACGTCAGATGGACGGAACCACTGATCGCGAGTCCCATTCAAGATGTCATTGATCTCAGCCTTGTAGCCAGCTCCGTCATCGGTCACTGCATAGCTGCGAACCACGTTCGGACCGGCGTCGCAATGGATGAGTTGATTGATGAATCGCTCGGGCAACTTGTCGCCTTCGTAGATCAGGATGCCGGTGGGTGAGCCTGCTCCGGTCTGCAACAGATTCGGAACAACGCCCGGATCGTTCAGATGCCAATGGCGGCGAGGAATCTCTTCTTCCATATTCGTGCGAGGCGTCTGCCAGCCGGCTCCCGTGATTTCATCTTTGTAACCGTAGTTGCCGTATTCCATCACGTAGTTGATGCGAACGCCCTTGTTGCCGTCGTCGTCGTTGTCGGACTGCCAGACCGTGCCGAAGCTGTCGACGCACAGTTCCCAGTTGTTGCGGAAGTTCCAGCCGAGCGTATCGACTTTGCTGCCATCCAGTTCACAGCGAAACGCCATACCTTCCTGATACGGCTTGCGAGTAGCTCGCACTTCGTTCCCAGCAACGTCAACGACGATCGATCCATCCGGATTGTGCAGCTCTTCGCCGCTGTTGCCGAAGTTGAAGTACAGTCGACCGTCGGGGCCGAACGTAAAGCTATGGATCCCGTGGTCGTGCTGAGTTCCCTTGATGCCGGTGAAGAGCACTTCCTTGCGATCGGCTTTGGAATCGCCGTTATCGTCGTAGAAGCTGAACACGCTGTCGCCAGCGGAGACGACGACTCGATTGCCCAGCACACAGACTCCGTGAGCCGAATCGATGTCGCGGCCCTGATAGAACACTGTTTCCTTGTCGGCCATGCCGTCGTTGTTGGTGTCTTCCAGAATCAAAATGCGGTCACCTTCGACTCGATCAGGATTATTGCCGTTGGCGAAGCGTCGATAGTTGACGACTTCGCAAACCCAAACGCGACCGAGATGATCGATGTCGATGTTCGACGGACTCAGAAGCATCGGTTCGGCTGCAAATAGATTCAGTTCGACGCCATCGGTCACATCCAGTCCTGCGACGGCGTTCTCTGGCGTGCGATCGACAGGTGCATTCTGTCCGATGGGTCCCGGAGCAGACGTGTAAACAAAGAACTGGATACTGCTGCCCATGCCCTGATCGCTGCCACCGTTGTCGATGCCCGCTCGAGCGACGAATTTGTCGTAGCCTTCCGGTAGCTCGAAATGGATGATCGAATTGGCATGAGTGCCAATGCCGAACTCAACCGGCTTGCCAGCGATTCTCAGGTCGCCTCCGTTGACGTTCTTATTGACACCGACATTGCCCCAGTCGGCGGATGCGTTCTTCCATTTCAGATCAGTGAGTTTCATCTCACCTTTTGGCCCAACGAGTTTTGGCTCGGCCCAGTTCGCCCAGTCGCTGCCGTAGCCATTACCGCCGTCGGTCACGACGAGGTACAGATTCTTCTGTCCCTTGATGTCA
>JBILXT010000661.1:0-2891 GCA_044378235.1 Planctomycetaceae bacterium | reverse complement strand
CGGTGTGCATTCCGATGCAGATCATGAGTATGCTCGGCTACAAGTGAAGATACATTCACCACAAGCGTCCCAACCCCGACAAAACGCGTTTCCGGAACACCAGACGACTCGGATAATTCTGTTCGGTCGGTCAAACTCGGTCTAGAATTGGACATGGCGGTGACTGCCATCGTTCCGCGATCGATCCTGACAACGGAACTGCGGCAACAAGGTTGACCCAAGATGATGTTCTGGACACGAGAACCATGAAAACCTCATTTCGATGTCCATCCTGCCAGTTTGAATTCCGCGCCGACGAAAAATATTTCGGGCGGCGAGTTCGCTGTCCGAATCCGGAATGCATGTGGCCGATTACGCTGAACCTCGACGTTACGGTCGGCGGCGATGTAAAGCCGGTTCCGAAGTCGAAGCCTCCCATTGAGGACCAGCCGGCGCAGAAGAATTCGGAAGTTGTGCGACGACCCGCTCCGGTGGAAGCGAAGAAGATAGTTGTTGCCGCTCCCGTTGTTTCAGAAACGGCTTCACGTGCGGTTCCGGCTAAGGCGAGTTCTGCCGGGCGTCGTTCTCATCGATTAGGGCAGGATCGTGGAGCTTCAAGGTATCGAACCCAAACGCCGAGCACATGGAAACCACTGCTCACTGGATTAATCGCCACGACCTTAGTCGGCGGCGCTGTGTTGGCCGGGTATACATATTGGACGCAGCCTTCTGATTCCGCGGATGTCGTTGCAGCTGATGCCGATGCGACGAAGTCAACTCCTGCGGCCGCGGGCGGCGCTGAAGCCTCATCGGAACCATCAGCAACCGTTCAGCCGACGTCCGCGTTGCAAGCTGCAAATTCGTCTTTGGCACTCGGGGCAGCTCAAACGACGTCGGCTGTGAGTGGTGCCGCGTTGCGACAAAATGCCGCGCGGCAGCAGAAGCTGGAAGAGAAAGTCATTCCATTTCTCGCGAAGCACTGCGCGGATTGCCATAACGCTACCGAACAAGAGGGCGGGATTGCTCTGCACGATCTGGAGTCGGTCGATCAGTTACTGAAAGATCGAAAAAAGTGGGAACGAGTTTATCGCATGATCAACGCCGGCGCGATGCCTCCGTCGAGTTATGATCCGAAGCCAGAGGAGCCTGTTCGGAAAGAGGTTGTGGATGCTCTGTATGACGAGCTTTACAACTTCGACTGCAGCATTGTGCATCATGCTGGCCGGTCGACTCTGCATCGCCTGAACCGTGCTGAATACAACAACACCATTCGTGATCTCTTTGGGATCAAGCTGACACCGGCCGACAAATTTCCGCAGGATGATGTCGGGGAAGGCTTCGACAACATCGGCGATGTGCTCAGCCTGCCGCCGTTGTTGATGGAGAAGTATCTTGACGCCGCTGAAGAAGTCGCTGCGGCCGTCATTGACACGCGAGATTTCTCCAAAGGGACGACTCAGAAGTTTGAGGCGGCTCAGTTTAAGTCAACGCTGGATGGCAACATCAATGAGCAGGGCTTTTATATTCTGCACACTCAGGGAACAGTGTCGATCGGTTATGATGCGATTGCAGATGGGACATACAAGATTCGAATCGAAGCGGCACAGACGGAAGCTGGTCCGGATCCGTCCAAAATGGAATTGCTGATCGATGATAAGCCGGTGAAAGAGTTCGAAGTAAAGGGCCATCGTAAACCGGCAGTGTTCGAGCATGATGTGAAGATCTCTGGCGGCAAACGCACAATCGGCGTCGCGTTCACCAATGACTTCTACGATGAGAAGGCCGAGGAGAATCGACGCGATCGAAATCTCGGAATTAGGTTCGTTGAAATCATCGGCCCGGAAGGTGGAGGAACTCCGCAATGGCATGAGACTCATCGCCGTTTCGTGACAGCCGTGCCTTCGGAATCAGTTTCAGTGAAGTCGGCCGCCGCCACAGTGCTGCGGCCAATGCTGTATCGAGCATTCCGGCGTCCCGTATCGGACGGCGAAGTGGATCGATTCGCGTCGCTGGTCGAACAAACCGTTTCGCAGCACAATGAGACTTACGAATACGGCCTGTTCGTCGCTGTGCAGGCCATGCTGGTGTCTCCCGATTTCCTGTTTCGCAAGGAAGCCGATCCGGAACCAAATCAGACTGAGCGAGTGCTGAACGAGTACGAAGTCGCAACGCGTCTGAGCTATTTCCTGTGGAGCAGCATGCCAGACGAACAGTTATTTCAGCTCGCGGAAAACAAACGTCTGCTGGATCGATCGGTTTTGCGTGAGCAGATCGAACGCATGTTACGTGATGAAAAGTCCGCCTCACTGGGGCAGAATTTTGCATCGCAATGGCTGAACCTCCGCAACCTTGCGGACGTGCGACCGAATCCGGAAGTGTTCCCGGAATTTGACGACTCATTGCGAGCAGCGATGGGGCAGGAAACGCTCATGCTGTTCAACACGATTGTCCGTGAAGATCGCAGCGTCGATGAGTTCCTGGCCGCCGATTACACGTTCGTCAATGAACGCCTTGCAAAGCACTACGGCATCAACGGTGTGACGGGCGATCAGTACGTCAAAGTGTCCCTGCAGGGGACCAATCGTTCAGGCGTATTGACTCATGCTAGTATTCTGACGCTGACCTCGAATCCCGGACGCACGAGTCCCGTGAAGCGTGGCAAATGGATTCTTGAGAACATCCTGGGTGATGCTCCGCCACCCGCACCTCCGGGCGTTCCGCCTCTGGAAGAAAGCACAAAGGACGTTGCAGGCCTGAGTCTTCGTGAACGTTTAGAACTGCATCGCAAAGATCCGGGTTGTGCGTCCTGTCACAAGGCGATGGATCCTCTGGGAATGGGTTTGGAAAACTTTGACGCTGTTGGTCGCTGGCGAGAAAAAGACGGCGAAAAGCCTGTGGATGCGTCCGGTGAT
>JBILXT010000255.1:0-10312 GCA_044378235.1 Planctomycetaceae bacterium | reverse complement strand
TAACTTTTAATGAGACGTTCACAATAGGCGGTGGGCAGGGTCGTTTGTGGGCTGGTCTGACAGTTTCAAAATGGCTCATGCAGATGCGACAACGCATTGCATCATCGATGCGAGGGAGCAATCTTTGATTATTCACATTGTGTTCATCTGTTCTTCATTTTGTTCGCCGACACTGCTGCACATGACGAGATGGCTGATGCCTGATCGTTGTCAGTCTTCGATACGATGAAGTCGACAAGTACGCTCGGTCACATTCGTATCACGCAGGACAGGAGATGATCTCGTTGAGATCGCCAAGGTAAGGGGCCGCTCTCGCTCAGCGTAAAGACACACAAGTTTCGCAGAGTGAAATGCAATAAGACAGAATCAAAACTCTGAAGCCTGCATGAGTAACTTAGGTAGAGCCCGGGAATGACTTCCGGATGTTCTGAAGCATTGAAATGGAAATCGGAAAGGTCCATGAGGGGATCGACACGAGATATTGATCCCTCGCTGACGCTTCGGGTTGAGATCGATAGAACTTATCTCGGCACGATTGCCTGAAGACGCGGTCAACAGGTGGTCTTCGATTTCAGGCTGATTAGTCTTGCTGATTCAAGATTTAGAAAAGTCATAAATTAACCTGAGCTTCATTACAGATTAATGTTGCTGACCAAGATGCCTCCCGCAGTCGCAAGGCTGTGAGCTTTGAAATACCGAAGGTGGGGCTGAGCTTTCGGAGGTGTTTGTTGTTTTACGTTCGATGAATTCGGCCAGTTGGAAAATTGCATCAACATTCGCGATGTGGATGCAGGTGATTGGTGGTGAGTCACAAATGCTCAGGCCTGACTTGTGGCAAGCCATGTGGGGTTGAGTTTGGCGAGTTTTTTGTTTTCTCAATTGAAAAGGTGATATTGTGAAAAGGATGTTCAAGGGTACTTTGGTTTCAGAAGCCCGACGTAAGGGTTTCACATTGATCGAACTGCTGGTTGTCATCGCGATCATCGCGATCCTGATGTCTTTGGTGCTTCCAGCAATTCAGTCAGCACGTGAAGCTGCACGCAGCACACAGTGCAAGAACAATCTTCGTCAGTTCGGCGTTGCTCTTTACGCCTGGAGCGACACAGATCCAGCTAAGCGAATTTGTTCTGGTCAGTTCGACTATGTTCGCGATGGATCTCCTGACCTGTACAGCTGGGTCGGCAATGTGATCGCAGTCAACGGTGGTAAGCCCGCTGACATGGTTTGCCCAAGCAATGAGTTCATTGGTTCCGAGAAGTTGAATGACCTGCTCGGCAAGGACACAAGCAATACCGCTTCTACGCCTACACCACTTTGGCAGCTTGATGGTGCGATGAAGGCTGATATCACGGCCGGCGGAGCAGTCAACACCAACGGCAGAGCCACAGCCGTTTCTAATTGGGTAAATAAAGGCTTCAATGCAAACTATGCCAGCAGCTGGTTCATGACACGTGGTCAGTTGTTGACCGTTCAGACCGGTACGGGCTCAACAGCAGCGACTGCAGTGGCTGGTGCTAAGTGTAAGGATCGTGCGAAAGGTTCAACTGGTGCTGACGCAGCAACAACGGGCCCGCTGACACAGGTTCAGATCAGCAACTCGGACGTTCCTGCCAGCAATATCCCATTGCTTGGCGATTCAGCTCCTGGTGATGCAAAGGAAGCAATTCTGGCATCAACACAGATGGCGGGACTTTCTTCTCTCGACCGAGCCGGAAAGATTGTTGTCGGCTCTCGTCTTTGCGAAACCGCTTGCGATGGTCCAGCGATTAAGGATTCTACTCGTCTGCGACTGCTGCACAACGGATTCGGAGATAACGGGGCTCCAACAGCCTACGGTCCAGGTACTGGCTGGTTCCAGGACACACGCGACTGGTACGCCGTTCACCGCAACACAGCAAACATGCTGATGGCTGACGGCAGCGTTAAGTCGGTTGAAGACAAGAACGGCGATAGATTCTTCAATCCAGGGTTCGACCCGACTGGCCTGACCGTTGCTAACGACGGTTACGCTCCCGGCGTTACCACTGAGCTGAATTCGTTCGACGTATTCTGTGGAGTTTGGTTGAGAGATCCAAGCACCACCAAGAACACCTTCGAAGAGTAATCTAAGTCGATGTGTTCAGGTTAAAGTGACTTAGTCCGGTCGAAGCCTGTGCTTCGACCGGACGTTTTTGACTAAGAGGCTCTAACAAATCCGGGACAGGCACCCTTCGCGGTGGGGTTTAGGAATAATATCAGGCTTCCGGCGAGAGCCAGTCCCGGTTTTGTTAGGCGTTCTAAATGAAGGCGTCGCGTTTTACCTGACGTCAAAGGCGAGGCGAATCTCCTGTTCCTGCACGCCTTCGGCATCGGGTTAAACATAAGGATCGGCAGACGGCAAGCGTTCTTCAAGACTGAAGAATTCCGCGAGTGTACAATCTTTGTCGGCGAGACAAGGATCTTCCTTCTCAGGTGACGAAATCCACTCGATCTGTTTCTTTCCCAGTATTGTTCACAATGCGGTACGGGGCAGTGAGTCGTCAGACCTGAATTCAGGATTGGCTCCGTTTCATGAAGTTTTGTAATCAGTGTGGTACCAGGAATACCGGCAACGCAAAGTTTTGTCAGGAATGTGGCAATTCTTTGCGAAGTATGGTTGATTCTGGTGTTGAACCGGTCATCCAGTCGGCTGTTGCGGTTCAAGGGGGCGTTACAGGCTCCAGTCCGCTTTTGAATCTCAGCCACTGTATTTCACAGGCCAGAAGTCGCCTGAAAGAGTTGAAACAGTCTATTCCGTCGGCGTCGTCAGACGCTGCGGCCCCGTTGATGGGGCGACTTCAGACAATCGCTCCGGATGACTCCGCGGCCAGAATTGAACTCATCGAAGCCCTGGGGCGAACTCGCGACCCTGTCGTTCTGCGAGCTTTGCTGTTGGTTGCTGGTGCTGGTTCTAAGCATGTACGGCGTGCTGTGGCAGTCGCATTGAGTGGCATCAATCACACTCTCTCCGCTTATATTTTGCTTCCGATGCTGGAAGATCAGTCATCACGCGTCCGTAATTCTGCGATCCAGGCGTTGATCTATATCAACCAACCGCACACCAGCGAATCGATAATCTCCGCATGTGTTGGCAATCGAGAACTCAAACGCATTGCATTTGATACCGTGCTGCGTCTACGACCCGTTCAGCGCGAAGAGTTTATTCATCGACTCTCCCTGGTGAATCCAGCCGGATCCGGCGCGGCATCAGACTTGGTGAGAGAGTTTCGCAGTGTTGCCAACTCACTTCCCTCCGCCGCGCCTGCGAGTTCATTGGAACGTGCAAGTCAGCCAGCTCGGCCTCCGCAGGAAATCGGGAACGCGGATGTCAGGCCTTCAGGTCAGGCCCATGCATCAGCGTCAGTGACGCCTCCATCAGTTTCCCGGATTGTTCAGGAAAATTCACGCACACCGGAGCGACCAGGTTTTGAGCCTGCTGTCACATCGGCAGAAGTGGTTCAGCAGCTTGATCGCGAACGAGCTGTGACGGATCTCGTGGCCACTGCTGACCAGGATTCGGTGCGGAAATATAAAACAGACTCACAGTTTGAGATTCCCATTCCTTCGGCCCATCAAGACGGTTCTACTGTCAGAGCCAATGACGAGACTGTGTCCAGATCGCAGATTCCGCGACCATTGGAGGGTGAAGCGATTCAAGCACCTCGCCACATGAATGGCGGATCTGTTGCAGAGCTTCGACGTTCGGAAGCTCCTGCTGCACGGATTAGTCACAAGTCAGACGACTTTGTGAATCACGGAATCGACGTATCGACGCTGGACGATCTCGCAGTGAGTCGTCTGATGTCGGAGTTGGTTCCTGAGACTCCGGGAGTTCGATCGAGCGACTCGGTAGCGGACTTTCGTTTCTTCGAGTCACTGTCGACGAACCTGAATGATTCTCGTGGCGACTGGCAGTCTCCGGAGAATTCCGTCTTTGATTATGATCCGGCACCGGAATTCAGTTTTTCTGATACTCAGTCGTTCAGTCAACAAAACACGAATACATCGGATTTTGCTTTCTCTTCTCAGCCTGTTCCGAGTATAAGCGGAAGTTCAGCGTCCGGGCGTGTACCACGAACGAATACTGCAGGTTCGTCCGCCTCGTGGAATATGCAGCCACCAGCCCCAGCATTTGGAGATTCAACGCCAACGTCGCCGTCGATGAATCCAGGCCTCGGTGGACAATCACGATCAGGATCACACGTTTTTCATCCTCCTGAAAGTATGCTTGCCCCCCCAGTTGGTTCGGCATGGCCCTCGGTTCCACAGAATCCGATTGCTGGAGCGTTGCCCCCTGGGTCGCAAGGGATGTCAGGTGGGATGCAACAACCGTACGCCGGTTACCAACCGCCTCATTCGATGCCAATGCATCCACATTTTGCGATGCCACCTGCGGCGTACCCACTGCCTCCGATGGCCGCACCTGTTTTCCCACCGATGGGGACCGATCCATCGATCCCGTTGATGAGCAGGTCTGCGGAGTTTGCAACCTTCAACCCGACTAACCAGCCATCGTCGTCAGCCGGCAGCAATGCTGTTCAACCGCAAACCGAGAACGCCGGCCCGCTCTCTGAAGAAGTGCTTCTGAACGGCGGCACGATGCTTGAGATTCCGATGATGCAAGCTGCCGGGACCACGGTGGCAACAAGCGATGCACAGTCATCGGCGCCAGTTGAGTTGACTGTCAACACAACAGTCTCTTCAGTTGAGGCAGAAAAGGCTGCACTGAAGGCTCAGGGTGAACGAAATCTTGAGCGATTGCGTCTTGCACGGGATCAGGCGTTTCGAGTATTGCTTGAGAATCAGGAAGCCATCACAGGGGCGGCGCCTCGATTGATTTCAAAGAAGATCACCACCCTGTTGACGACACCGGCTGGAGATCACGCTCAGATCAAACAGCAGCTTGTTGCTCTTGGGAAAACAGGCTCTCCTCATGTGCTGGAAACGCTGGCGTCTTTCTGTCAGAAGCCCGTGAAAGAGATTCGGATTTCCTGTGCAGAGGCGCTGGGTCTGGTGAAGCATCAGGGATCCGTCGTGCAGTTGCTGAAGTTTCTGGGCGACAAGTCCGGGACAGTCATCGAGACGGCATTGAAGTCGATGATCAGTCTGCAGGACAAAGCTGTCTATCCAGTAATACTTGCGGCGGGACTTGTCAATTCATCGCTGCGCACGATTGTGTCATCGTCAATCGAAACCCTGGCAGAGGAGTTTAAGCCGGCGTGGGAGCAGCAGCTTCTGTCTTGCCTCGCTTTGAACGACCCTGATCTGATGGCTTTCTCCATTCAGCTGTTGGTCAAGCTGACGGGAGCGACACATGTCGACTCATTCCTGAGTTTCGCTGAAAACGGAGAGCCTGTAATTCGCGCGGCTGCGATCGATGCGCTGGTCAGGACTGGAGCCAAGAAGGTCATCGGGACAATCAACGCCGCCCTGGAAGATGCGGATCCGTTGGTACGAGCTCAGGCCGCGTCGGCCGCGGCGACGATGCATAGCCCCCGCAGTATCGATCTGCTGGGGAAGCTTCTGCTGGATTCCAGTTTGTCCGTGCGTCGCAGCGCGGCACAGTCCGTAGCAAGAATCGAAGAGCCGGATCTGGGAGATGCCATCGTTGCGGCACTCAAAGTCGAGACCGACCATCTTGTCATTGAGTATCTGTTGGAAGCGCTCAATAAGAACGGCGGGAACAATGCTTACTCGCTGCTGGTGCAGTTTGTTGAAGGGACGGATACAGAGCTGCGAGAACTTGCGTTGAAAGCTTTGCGGAAGCTGAAACTGCAGGAAAGTGTGCCAGTGTTTACGCGTCTGCTGGACGATAAGCATCCGCATATTCGCAAACAGGCTATTGAGCAGTTGGCATTGCTCAAATCGAGTGGGGCGATTTCACGACTGAAACAGATGGTCAAAGCGGACACGGACGAGCATGTCCGAGGAGCCTGTGCCCGAGCTCTTGGCGACTTGCAGGATAAAACATCGCTCGATCTTCTCGAGGCTGCGTTAGAGGATCATGCGGTTGTGAGATTTCAGGCCGTTCTGGCACTCGGGAAAATTGGAAACACAGCCGCGGGACCATCTCTGCTGGCACTTCTTCGGGATTCTCAGCCAGAAATCCGCTACCAGGCGGTTCGCGCCCTGGGACAACTCAAGCTGGAAGGCAGTGAAGTTCATCTTGAGCCGCTGCTTCAGGATTCAGACGTGATGGTCCGGCGAGGTGTCGAGCAGACCCTGCAGGAATTCGGCATGTCGCAAGGCCAGATCCGTCGATTGAGATTCCAGAAGACATTTTCGAAAGCAATGCTGGCGATTTCGCCTTCGTATATCTTTGCCGCTCTGCCAGGGAAAGCCGGCAGTGCTGTGGCGGTCCTCACAATGATCCTGGCGTTCGGCGGAGTGTGGCTCGCCTCCAACTTTGGATCTTTCGTCAGTGGGAGTTCGTCGCTGCCAGTGCTGAGCGTCGAGAACGTTCGGATCTCTTCGGCGGCAGATCTTGCAGTCGTTTGGCGAAAACAGGCCGTATTGGATGTTCTTCAGGCATCGTCAGGGAAATTGAACGCCCGGATTGGAGCTCCGACTGGTACTCGCGATGTCCTCATTGAGAATAAGGGCGGCGTACTGGCACTGGCCGACAAGAGTCTTTTTCGTCTGCGAGCAGAAGATGACTTCGATCCAGAATTGGCAAAGTCGAAAGAGTTTGCCGAGACGCCATGGGCAACCTGTTTTCATTCGAAGGATAATCTGGTGTGCGTCTTCTTGCCAGGTGGTTCGGGCACGCGTCTGGAGTTATTGAATGCTGAGACTCTGGAGACCACTGCAACGCATGAAATTAAGGCAAGATTTGATGGAAGGTGCCTGGTGAGTTCGGATCGAAAAATGGCCTTGTCAATCGCCAATGACGCTGCGGTTTCCGTCGCAGATCTTGGAAGCGGACAAGTCGTAAAGGTCGATGTTGGTCGACTGGTCAAAGGGGGAAATCCAGGGCTCATCAACGCGGCTCAGATTTCGCAGGACATGAAATATGTCTGTTTCTGCACGACAAGTAAACTTCTGGTGTTTGCTCTTGGGAAAATGACTCTGGAGAAGCAGATTGATGATCGTTCTGGTTTTATCGGCGTGGTCAGTTCCAATGACGGACTCATTGCTGCGATCACGCCTGACGGGAGAATCTTTCGGATTTCGAAGGACCTTGCCTCGGTGACACAGGAAAAGATGGAAAACTACTTCGATGTTTTCAATTTGGATCCAGGCGGCAAGCAGATCATTTTTGCAAACTCTGAAGAGTACAACGCCGAGGTCTTTGACGTTCAGCAGAACAAAGTCATTACCACAATTGTTGGCGAGTGATGCTGCGAACTGGAGACTGATTGCATTGGTGTCAGAATGAAATCCGCGTTTAACAGTTAACCGAAGGCCATTTTCCTTATGAGAATTCGCGGACGCCTTCGGCTGACGGTGCAACGATGAAGCCGCAACACACTTCGGGACTGTTTTCTTTGGCTTCAACGATTCTCACTTCGTTTGTGATTCTTCTGGCGTCCAATAATTCTTTAGCCACGGATGAATCGGTTGACTCGCGTTGGTTGTCCGATCTTGTTGTCAGTCAGAAGGATATTGATTCACTGGCATCCGGGATGGCGTCGGCCGGGTTAAGCCCACTGCGGGGCGACCCTCGTGTGTTTCAGCCCGAATTCGGTAAGCCGCTGAGGCTCGATCAATTGCCGAAGAACTTGCCACCATTTGGGTTGAGTCTTTGGTCCCATAATACGTCGGACGTGCAACTTGGAGCACTCAAAGTTCACCCTCGATTGTTTTCTCTGAGTCTCAATGGTTTCGCGAGTGGTGAGACTTGTGTGCGTGCAGTAAGCGAGCAGACCAGTCTCAGGTTCCTGTCCCTGACGGACTGCGGCGTGGTTGATGTTCAGCTCGCACAGCTGACAAATCTGCAGCATTTGGAAACGCTGGACCTTCGCGGCACAAAGGTCGACGGATCCGGACTTGCAGAGTTGCGATCGCTGTCTGCGTTGATATCGCTGGAAGTTGACATGACGCCAGATCAGTTCCATGCGTTGAAAGCAAGCCAGCTTGTTCATCTTCTTCCGATCGCTCATGGCGACAGTCGAACAACCGCTACGAAGGACGACGAGATCACCGAATTGGAACTTAACGGATTCTACGGCTATCCCGTGACCAACGAGATGCTGCAGGATCTGCAGCATCTGCCTGCCCTTAACAAGCTCTCACTCATTGAAGCTGAGATCACGGGGGAAGCCATTCAGGACCTTGTTCGCATACCGCGATTGCACGTGCTGAACCTTGAACGAACTCGTGTTGATGATAATGCTCTGCCAAAACTGGCGACTTCGCTGCACTTGAAATCACTTGTGCTTGATGAAACGAAAGTCACGCCGCTCGGATTACAACATCTTTCAAAGTTGGAATCACTCACAGAGCTTCATCTCAACCGTTGTGCACTTGATGATGATTCACTGAAGGTTCTTGGAAATTGTCCTGACCTCGAAAGACTTGAAATAGGTGGCACACAGATCTGCTTTGAACGAGAATTGCCTCCGGGCACGTTTCCGAAACTAAGACACCTTAACCTCAATGGATCGAAAGTGACGGACCGCGGAATTGCAGCAATTTCTGAATTGCCCGAACTTCGTTGGCTGGATCTGACCCTTTGTGCTGTCGGTGATACTGGCCTTGAGTCGTTGAGAAACTGCAAGAAGCTGGAAGTTCTATACCTGAATCTGACTGGAATAAATGACGACACATTAGGACATCTGGGATCGATCGAAACTCTGCAAGTGCTGAGCTTGAACAGCACGGGCGTTACGGATGCCGGGGTGAAGCATCTTTCCAAATCGAAGAACCTGAAGTCATTGATTCTGCTTGGGACAAAAGTGTCCCCCGAGGCGGTTCAGCAACTGCAATCGGAATTGCCAAACTGTGAAATCGTCAGGTAGCGACCAAGAATCATTTCCGCGATTCGCTTCGCCGAGACTCGTAGTGGATGAGGCTACGAGTCCTTTGAGTGCCAGGGCCAGAAAGAACTAGTAGCCTCGTCCAGACCTCAGGTATAAGCTGTCCAAATCATCCAAAAGAACCGGGCTCAGCAGGGAATTCTGGCGAATTCCGGTTCAACGCGAAATCATGTGCGCGAGTGTCCCAGGCAGCACTCAGTGCGATTGATCCTGAAAGGATGTCAGAGAGTAGCCGGCGGTCGCCGACATGCGCACCGCCGGTGACTGAACACGAAGAATATTCATCCTGAAGGGATGACAGAAACCGCGGCTCTGGCACCCGTTGTCAGGGTGCAATCGCAGATTTTGACACGAACCGGTGGTTGCGCTCCGCTGACCAACCGGCTACCTTCTTGAACCGCTTTGCGGTGAATCGCAGCAAGCTTCAACGGTGTTCGAAAACTGCAGGGCCACATTGCCAGGCGAGGTTGCGCAATCCATTTCGCGCAGAGCCCGAATTCCACCACGAAATGAATAGGCAGCGGCGATCGTTGCGATAGATTTAGCGGTGATCTCTCCTCCCACTGCTGGCTCTACCAGAGTTTCGTTCGCAGCACCTTCAATACAATGCTCTTGTTGTTGAAGTCCAGAAACGTTGGGATTTCCTGAACGCCACCTTTTTCGCCGCTGCTGACTTTTCGAGCTGACTTAAGGAGAGTCGCAATCTGTGCGACGGGGTAAAGAATTGCGATTTCTCGCAATGGCAGAGCAGTCAACGGGATTGTGTCTTCCGCTCTTTCAGATTCTTCGACGTCAGCGTGAGATTCCTGTCGAACATGGCGGGCCACGACATCCTGCAGGAAGTCATTGAAATCAGAAACGTGTCCTCGACGTGAGGCCCCTTCTTCAGCTCTTAGATCCACCAATCTGGCATTCAGCAGAACGAGAGTTTCTTCAAGATTCTCGTTGATCGTTTTGTTAAAGTATCCAAGGCAGCCATAGCCGCTGCTCAGCAGGCATGCCACCGGCACATACTCGCTTTCCTTCGCTTCGCCCGTGCCTATCAGATTCACCAAATCGGTTCGATTCATTCGCCAGTCTTTCTCTTCCTGGTTTGGCCAGGCGTTTCTGTTTTCGCCCGGTACGTCAGTGAGTTTCAATTGATTGACAGCAACAGTGGCACAATGCCAACGTCGACTCCGGCCCCAGCATACGGCAGGAACAGGAACACGTGCGGGTGCCCTGAAAGAACATTCGAATGATAGCCTTGTACTTGTTAAGTCCTGATGAATGTCGGCTTCGAAAGAAGTCCGGAAGAAAACTCTTCGGACACACAT
>JBILXT010000660.1:0-2905 GCA_044378235.1 Planctomycetaceae bacterium | reverse complement strand
AAGCCTGCCGTGATTGACCGAACAGGGGGATTCTCGTCGGCGGAGCGACGAGTGAACGGTACACCCGTCGCTCCGCCGACGGGACCAAAAAGCTCGCTCAGAACGTCACGAGACCGACACGAAGATCCATCACGTTGGTATGCGTGGGGCCGGTTTTCAGCAAGCCCCCGAGTGTCTCAAAGAAGTGATAGGAGTCATGAGCTGCAAGACTGGCTGAGTGATCGGTTTTCTGGACAGCCATCCGGGCAATAAGTTCCGCGTCGGCCACGGCTCCGGCGGCGTCTGTGGGGCCGTCTTCGCCATCGGTGCCACCGGACAGCAACACGATTCCGTTCCAGTCTGCTGGATTCGGATTTTGATCAATGGCGGCCAGAACCAGTTCCTGATTGCGGCCGCCTTTCGCTGATGCGAGCGGAGTTGTTCGGGTTGGAGTAGCTGACGTCGTGTTTCGCAGATCGACAGTCGGTTCACCGCCGCTCAGAATGCAGAGCGGGACTTTCGAGTTTCCATTTTTTCCGGCCGCGCGGGCTGCCTTAAGTCGTTGCATGAGTTCTCGTCCTTCCACGGCAGCAACACCTGCGTTTTCGGAACCGAGAGATTCCACTTCATAGCCAAGCTCGCGGGCTCGGGCCGCTGCTGCTTCCATCGCGATTCGGTTGCTGGCCACGATGAAGTTACCAACCGCTGTTGTCGTCGCGGGTTCAGCCTGGGCCGCAAGGCGTGACTCGAGGAACGAAAGAACGTTGCGAGGAATCGTCTGCAGAAGTTGACGGCGATTCAGAATCTCGATCGCCTGATCCGCACGAGACGGCGCAGTGGTTGTGGGACCGGAGCCAATCACTTCCAGCGGATCGCCGATGACATCGGAGATAATGAGTGCGATGAGTGTTCCGGCCGTGCAAGCCGCTGCCAGCCGTCCACCTTTGACCTGTGAGAGCTGTGTTCTCACGAGGTTCAATTCCTGAATCGGCGCACCACTGGAGGCGAGTGCTCGCGTTACCGCCAGTTTATCGTCCAGAGAAATCTGTGGCACGGGACTGCAGAGCAGGGCACTGGCACCACCAGATAACAATACGAGGCAGACATCGTTCTGCTGCAGGTTGCTGATACGTCGAAGAATTTCGTTCGTTCCAACGACACCTTCGCTGGTGGGTTCATTGATGCCGGCGGGACGTGCGGCATGGAGATGGATTCGCTGCAGCGGTCTGATGCAATCGGCTGGCACATTGACCCAGCCGCTGATTTGTGTTGCGGGAAGATACTCCAGCAGGGCCGACTCCGCCCCAGCCGCCATTCCCGCGCCCGCTTTGCCGGCACCGAGGATTTCGATGCGACCGAGCTGACTCAGGGAGAGTGAAACATCGGCGATACGAAACGTAGTTCCATCGCAGGAAATATGACGTCGAACAGCAGCTGATGAATCCACGGCTGCGACACCGGCGCGCCAGATAGCTTCCGCATGTTCTCGAAGCGACATCGCTGAAGTGGCCTGTTTCGTCTGACGAGATAACAAAAAAACGACGGTCAAGGATGACCGTCGTTAGTGTATTGAATCATTCAGAACCATTGAACTCAGGCACTGGGACGCATCTGAGCATAGGTCGTCAGGACTTCGTACAAGTCGGCTGAGATGCGAACATCGTCCTCCGCGAAGTCAGACACCCAGGTTCGATCCCAGATCATGGCATCAGCCAGGATTCTGGTGAGTTCCCCCAGTTTGATCGACACTTCAGGCTCTGGAAACGTCAGTGTTTCTGGTTCATCAGCACCGACAAACAGCCGCAATCTGGGACGCATTCGTGAATCCTTCACCTTCACGCACCTCTTAGTTGAACCCGCAATTCGAATTACAGTTCATTGCTGCAAGAGCAATTTGGCCGCATTTCGACTTCTCAGGTCCGTTCCTCCTCCGTTCCAGAAACGTTATCGGGTGCCGTGTTGGGACGCCTTCACCAAAAATTCCGATTGGGTAAGACGTGCGGATTTGTTCGAGAAAGATGGCGGGGATGCGATTTCGTGTTCAAGATTTGGTGTTTTGTTGATGCTTGCGGAGGAGCATGTCTGGCGGCTGTCAGTTGCTGCGGGTGTTTGCGTCGAGCCGGAAGCGAAGGCTCTCTTGATGCACGGCAAGCCACAGGCGACTGCGACTTAACTGAATTGCCCTAACTCGCTGGCGCTCGGTCCGGCCTACGAAACGCTTACAACGCAATCGCCACCTCTTACCCGACAATTTCCTTAATCACGTGCCCGCGGCTCAGAGGAATTGGGCGATCTGTCTGGTCATACAGCATTGTTTCCGGGGAGTAACCCAGGCAGTGGAAAATCGTCGCGGTAATATCTGCCGGAGAAACAATGCCCGACACAGGAAATGCAGCATGAGCATCGGACTCGCCATGGACCGTTCCGCCCTTGATGCCTGCTCCCCCCAGCGCGATGGAAAAACAATTGCCCCAGTGATCGCGGCCAGCATTGCCATTGATTCTTGGCGTATGGCCAAATTCGCCGAGCCACACAACCAACGTTTCATCCAATAGTCCACGTTCGTCCAGATCATGCAGCAATGCTGAGCAGGCCATATCCATTCTGGGCATCAGATGGTCGCGAAGATCTGCAAAATGGTTGCTGTGAGTATCCCACGAACCGTTGCCCTTAATCTCTTCAACTCGCGTCCAGTTCACCTGCACCAAGGACACGCCAGCCTCGACAAGTCGCCGGGCTAACAACACTGACTGACCAAATCGATTTCGTCCGTAGCGATCACGTGTCTCTGGTGACTCTTCATCAATTTCAAAAGCGCGACGAGACGCGCTGCCTGTCAGGAGGTTGAATGCCTGTTCGGTCTGCTGACTGAATCGTCCGGACGCGCTGACACGTTCGATCGTTTCGCGAACGGGATCGATTTGCG
>JBILXT010000025.1:0-36845 GCA_044378235.1 Planctomycetaceae bacterium | reverse complement strand
GGTGATCTCCTTGCAATGCTCGAATCACGCCAGCAGCAATTGACTGTCGAACTGGCAAACCTGAACTACGAGGCATCTCAGGAAGAGGCCACGAATGATCTGGCGGTACTCGCCGCCGAAGAAGGATTACTCGAAGCCGAGCGCAAGCTGAAGACTCTGGAACTTTCGCTACAAGTGGCGAAAAACATTTCTGAGAACAAATCGGCCGTCGAGATTGCGAAGACGGATGAAGCAACGTCAAAAACTCAGCTGGAGCGTGCAAAAACAGCACGAAGCCAGTTCGATAAAAGTGTTTCAGAATCTGAGATGATCCGCCTGACAGCCGATTTTCGGAAAGCTGAACTGGGTGTCGCGGAAGCCGAGAGTAAGCACCTGACGTCTGAGCTTCAGGTTCATGTCCACACGGCAGAGCTTGACGAGCAGCAGGCAAC
The DNA here is from genome assembly GCA_044378235.1 of Planctomycetaceae bacterium. Lineage (GTDB taxonomy): Bacteria > Planctomycetota > Planctomycetia > Planctomycetales > Planctomycetaceae > SXXK01. The sequence goes on along the minus strand of JBILXT010000025.1, from coordinate 36,414 downwards.
GATTTCCCGCAATAAACATCTTGTGGAGCAGGAACGTCGGAAACTTAAGCAGGCCGCAAGAACTTCTGAAACACGACGCGTGGAACTCGAGCTGGCCAAAGCCATGCTGGACCGGCGAAAAGTTCTGTCCCCGCTGACAGGTGTTGTGGTGCGTCATAGTCGCCAGCCCGGCGAATTTGTTGAAGCCGGGACGCCGATCCTGCGTGTGATCCAGCTGGACCGACTTCGAGCGGAGGGCTTTGTGGATGTCGCGATTGCTTCTCCTGCATTAAAGAGTCGCGCGGTCCGGATAGAAGTCACGGGGATCGGCGCCCGGAAAAAAACTCTGTCCGGCGTGATTACCTTTGTAGGGCAGGAGGTGGATCCTCTGAATCAACAGGTTCGTGTTTGGGCCGAATTTGAAAGTCCGGAACTGGATGTATATCCGGGGATGACGGCTGAAATGACCATTCTGTCGGCAGGTCGTCAAACGCTGACTTCGCAGCCCGCGACCGAGCTGCCGGATACTGCGGAACCGGCAAATGCCAACGCCCCTTCAGTTGACCAGTCTGCTTCCCTGGACGGACCTGAGGAACGCTGATGTCTGGGACGAACGCAGAACCGGATTTCCCTATGCATTTGCGACTGCGTCCGGACGTACGCGTGTACCCGCATGATGACCGCGGCGCGGTCCTGAAGGACCCTCTGACGGGAAACTATCTGCTGCTGGTGGAGCATGAGTTTACGGCGCTGCAGTTGATGGACACCTGTGTCAGATTATCTGAATGGCATGAAAGACTTTTGAGAGCTTTCCCGGGAAGCGGAGTAACCCCGTCTGATCTCAAATCCTTCCTGTTGCGTCTCTACCGACTTCAGATACTACAATCGGACGTCGCGGGAACCAGCTTAGATCAGTCTGCGCAGCCTCGTCACACACTGCCATCCCTGTTGAAAAAAAGTCTGGGAGCCTGCTTTCGAATTCGGATCCCAATTGCCAGACCAGCTCGATTTGCGGAGCCCCTGGCTCAGGCTCTTCGCTTTGTGTTCTCCCCGGCGGCTGTCGTCTGTTATTGCCTGCTGCTGCTGCTGGCTGCTGCAGTGGTGGCGGTTCGTTTCGATGACTTTCGACGCGATATTCCTGGCCTCTCGATGATTTTCGGACCGGCAAACTTACCCTGGCTGGTTGCCATGTTCGTCCTTGTCAAAGCGCTGCACGAGACCGGCCACATTGTCGCCTGCACGCACTACGGTGCAAAGGTTCGTGACTGTGGTTTTCTCCTGCTGTTCTTTACACCTGTGCTGTATACCAATGTTTCAGATTCCTGGATCCTCCCTCGTCGCCAACGAATGATAATTTCAGCGGCCGGGATCATGGTGGAGCTCGGTCTCGCAGCTGTATTCTCTCTGCTGTGGTGGGTCACAGCGAATGGATCCACACGTTACCTGCTGATGAACGGTATCCTGCTGTGTACTGTTTCCACATTATTATTTAACGGGAATCCGCTTCTGAAATTCGACGGCTATTTTGTTCTGGCCGACCTGATGCGCCGCCCCAATCTTTATCAACAGTCCCTGACAGAGACCAGGAATTTCTTCACAGCGGCCTGGTCAGAGTCGATGGGAAATGCTGTCTCGGCTGTCTCTGATCGCCGTTATCTGATCTTCGGAATTCTGGTCTGCCTTTATCGTTTGATCTTATGTCTGGGCTTTTGCTCAGTCGCAGGCATGGCCGTTTCGGAAGCAGGGCTGGGCCCGATGGATCTTCCGATGAGACTGCTGCTGCTGGCTGTTCTGGCGGTCTTGCCATTAACCGGGTTTGTCCAGCAAGTCATTCGTCACAGCCGTGAATCAGGATTGCTGCCAAGGATGATTTTCAGGACAACTCTCATTGCCGGATTGGTGTGGCTGGTACTCTCGATCCCGGTTCATAACTCCGTTTGTGTTTCCTGTGTGGTGATGCCGGAGGGATCACCAGTCTATGCGGACCTTACCGGTCGTCTGATCTCTTCATTGGCCTACGGAGATCCTGTGGAGACTGGTCAGGAAGTCGCTCTTCTTGAAAATGACGAGCTTCAGGATCAGCTTGTGGTTGCTGAGGCGGACGCGCGTGAAAAGCGTCTGCGAGTCGAAAGTCTTCGCAAGCTCGGGCTGGATCTGAGTGCCGAGCTTTTGCCCACCTCGGTGGAAGCCAGTGACGCGGCCGATCGACAGTTGAAGCTTCTTCGGCAACAGGTAACACAGTTGAAAATCACTGCCCCGGACTTTGGAATTCTGCTGCCCCCGGAGGAGACATCTGACATTCGCGGCGACCGGAAAATGTCACGCTGGCATGGGACGCCACTTTCCACAGACAACACCGGCGCGACGCTTGAGCGAGGCACACTTCTTGGATTTGTCGGTCACCCGAACAAATATCGAGTACTTGCGGTCCTGAGCGAAGAACAGGTGGAACAGATTGCAGCTGGGCAAAAGGCCGAGTTGATGCAACTGTCCGGAGATCGCTCAACCGTTAAGACCACAATTGCGGACGTCAATATGATGTCCAAAGATGCTTTACCGAAATGCCTGCTGGCTCAACCAGAAAATCAGTGGTTGCTTTCTGAACCTGATTCAGGAGCCAGGAGTGTTCCGGTCGTTTCCTGCCTTGTTTCCGCAGATGACACTGCGTCAGCTCAGAAGCTTTACTCCGATGGTTTATTGAAGGTTGAGGGTGTCAGCCTGTCGTTGGGTGCCCACCTTTCAAGATTCCTCCGAACAACTATTTTTCGCCGGTGGCTTTAAACAGACAGAGGCCGCCAGGAGAGAATCCTGCGGCCTCAAGTCATGTCACTTGTTCGTAGTCCGGGTTCAGCGTGTCAGCATAACAGAATCGCTGATCACGATTCGCTTGATCGAAAGAGGAGCAATCGGAGTCACGATTGCACAACCTTCCTCCGACTCAATCACCTCAACCTCACCAAGATACTCAATCCGTCCAAGCTGATGTCGACGCTTGAGCTGCATACGGGTTCCCAGTGGAATCGATACAGCCTGATTGAACTCAACGAGCACTCGATTCTCATCAACAGAAACCTCCTGCACGGCTCCGCCGGTAACGACTTCCCGGTTTGAGTTTTCAGTTCTTTCAGCAACCGTTTGTACTGCGGCAGCCACTTTCACATCATTCTGAAACGACTGTCACCACTCACCCTTGCCATTGAAGAAGGAAGCGAGGGCCTCCTGGAGATTCAACAGAGGGATCCGAATCCTTCGGCCCCGGTGGAACGAATCGAATTCAACATTGTTGACGCTGATGACCCGGAACAGGTGTTCGCCGAGGAAGCTATCGTCAAGAACCTGACTGTCTCATGGCCGACTGGCAAAACTCAGCAGATCAAAATTGTGCCTGCAAAGCTGATGAAGCCGCCAGGAAGATATCTGATCAAGGCCCGTACAACGGATGCACTGGGACAGCAGAACAGTGATGTGGCACCAGTTGAATTAGTTATTCGAAAGAAGCCTGACCCTAAACCGGAAATGAAAGACGACGCCCCGAAGAAAGGTACCGTCCGCCTTCGATTCCTCTACAACGGCATGCCGCTCAAACAGTCTGCAAAGCTTGAAGTCACGGTGAGCGGCGAGACCAAAGACAAAGATTCAGCAGTGGATGGAGTCATCGAATTTTCGAAAGAAACGGAACTTGATAAGCCCGTCGATGTTGTCGTGAAATGGAGCGTTCGAAGAAATACTACAATGAAGACCGTGACACGAAAGATTAACCCTGTCGCCAAAGACAAAGATGTCGAAATCGCTATCGAATCTCTGGAGGAAGAGGCGTCAAAGAAGTAGGGGTACCGTAAAGTGGTCTTTCATTCGTGACTGCTCAGGCAGATGCGAATTACGGCAGCTGGACAGAACGCTGAAGTTGACCTCGTTCTTTCCCTACTCCACCGCTTGCAGCATCTTGAGTTTCATTTCCAGTTCTGCAATCCTGGCCTGCAGCTGTTCAATGATGGGGGCAACCTGCTTCTGCGGGAATCGTTTGTGGATGTGCTGAGGACAGTTGACATCCCACGCTTCGATCTCGAACAGGATGGCTCGTTCGACCTTGTCCGGACAGGACGACTCACGCAGTCTGCCGAACAGCGCCGGATCGTCTTCCACGACACGAGCTTTGCCCCAGAGCTTAATGTGCCGGCTGCGAACATAGTCCATAAGAAAAATGAATGCCCTGGGGTTCTCTGACAAATTGCCGAGAGTGATGCACTGACGATTGCCGCCGAAGTCGGCGAAGCCCACCGTCCTTTCATCAACCATCCTGAGGAACCCCGGGAAGCCGCCTCGGTACTGGATGTAAGGCTGCCCTCAACTTTTGCCGCTCCCAGATAGAACACATCCAGGTCGGCAAAGAAGGCTTCCAATTCCGGGGTCACCTCTGTTTCCCAACTTCCTCCCGCTTCCATACGGGCATAGCTGCCGCGAGAACCTTTGTCGGACTGAATCCCTTTTACGGCGGGAGTGAAAGCGATGTCACTTGAAAACGGGCCGCAAAAGAAGAAAGCCCTTGCGGCATGGTTGCCGAAGGGCTTCTTGCGCACAAGTCGGGAATACAGGATTTGAACCTGCGACCTCTTGGCCCCGAGGCTTTTCTGAGCCACTTGCGTGCTTGCGAGAAACATACGAATTCGCCGTGTTTTAATTGATGAAACGTACTTTCGCAATTCCACTCGCAACCATCGATTCTCACTCGTTTTCACCCGTAAACGGGTAGAAACGGGTAGTCACTTTCAACACCACTCCGCCCCAACAGTCTCGTGCAGAAGTTCCAGAACTACGATCAGCAGAAAGCTATTAATTTCTGAACAGCTCCTCGATGGAATGTTGCTCCAGAAACTTCCCCATGCGAAATGGCTCCGACAGCCCTTTGACCTTCAAAGACATCATGTGATAGTAGGCAAATGCCTTGATCGCTCGACTGACTTGGCCGTCACCATACTCAACGACTAGCCGATCGTAGTACGCCTGGGGAACGATCAATGCCGTTATGATTGTGTTTCGGTCCTCGCTCGACGGCGCGACAGTTCTTCCCGTTTTGTTCGGTTCGTCATCTCTGATTTCAGGCGGAGCAGGCAACGGATTCCGGGGAGAATTCAGCTTTTCATAGATCAGCTTTCGTAAGTTTGGACTGATTGCACGCTGGCCCCAAAGCTTGCACATAGCCGCCCACCAATCTGTAGGCCACGCGATTGTTATTCGCTTCGCCTCAAACATGGTGTGACGCCCGTCTTCAAGCCACTTTTCAAGATAACGCTTCGCCAGAACCTCGACCGGCACTTGTGACAATCGATTGATCTGTTCTGCAATTCCCGAATCGATCTCAAAGGTTACTGTGTACTTCTTCACATCCCGCCTCAATCATCTCAGTGCAACCCCAGAAAGCATCTCACCAGATCTCTGTGATCCGAAGAAACGTTTCCTGACACCATTCTCCGTCAGCCCGAATTCTTAGGAAACGTTTCCCCAACACGATCCCGCGCGGCCAGTAAGCTCGGGAAACTCTTTCCAAACGCATCACTCGTCGTCGCATCTTACCAGGAACATCGCAAAAGCCGACTCTGGATCGTGCGGGCCTTCGATCCGAAGAAACACTCGGGAAACAGTTCCCATGCGTAAACCCCGGGCTACAGGTCGATTATGCCTTCACCAACGCCCTCTTCAGGATGCTACGGACTGTCGTGTGAGACCATTTGACGCTGCCGTTCTTGGTACGCACTTTCTCGGATTCCAGCTTCCGAGCGATATCTCTCAGACTGAATCCGCTTTCATGAAGCCTGAAAACGGATTCCAGAACTGCGCTCTCCTCTTCGTTCCGTATCAGCGTCTTGCCGTCTTCACCGAGGTCGAAGCCAAACGGCACTGAACCCGTGTATTTTCCCTGGGCTCGCATGTGCGACATTGCTGCCCGGGTCCGCTCGCTGATCTGATTTCGTTCAAATTCCGCGAGCACGGCCAACATCTGGAAGACCATCTTTCCAGCAGCGCTCGTCGTGTCGATTCGCTCACTCAGACTGACCAAATCCGCTCCTGACTTATCCAGACGCTCACTGATTTGAATCGTGTCCTTCGTGCTTCGAGCCAATCGACTGAGAGAATAGACCACCAGCGCTCCACGGCACTTAGTCACTTCCGCCAGAGCCCTTTGCAACTCAAGTCTGTTGTTCGCGCGCTTCGCGCTCACACCAGCGTCAACATAGAGCCCAGCCAGGTGGTAATCATTCAGCTGGCACCAGGCTTCTATCCGCGCTCGCTGGGCATCCAGAGAGACACCGTCGACCGCTTGTCCTTCTGTCGAGACACGTACATAACCCACCGCCGTCTTCATCTGCCCGATACGCCTCTGATGACACCGTCTTTGCTCGTTTGATACTCCTCTCCTGTACAACGGGGAGCCCCGATGTACAGATCACAGAGAATCCCTGCCAACTTCAAGTTCGTCTCAAAACGTTCCATTCGCACAACTCACTCCGCTGCATCGTTCCCGCTCTGCAGCTTCCTCAACGCTTCCCATAGCTGACCGGGACCCAACAGGTACTGCTTCAGTCGATACCGGATGTCCTCAGAATCCAGCGCCTTCTTGCTCAACGCCGTGTGAGCATCCAGGGCATCGATGATCGCATTCAGGAACTCCGAATCGAAATCCGGTGACGTCGAGAACTGCTCCCGCGAATTGCCAGCCGCCTGCTTCTGCAGAGTCTCTGACTCCAGAAGTTTTCCACGCAGCACGTGATTCGCGTAAACCAACTGGTCGCCGTCCGTCGTATCCTTGCCGAAGATCTCATTCAGCTTCTCGATGATCTCGTTCAGATACGCCTGCTGCTTCTCCTGGACTTCGCCGCTGCCCACTGACGTCACTGGCTGCAGCTTCGGATTCTCGCCCTTGCCGAGATCCATGACCTGCTTGCCCCGAGGTTTCAGTATGTGATGAGTCAACACGACCTTCGACAGATCGACTCCCTCACGCTCCCGGCCAAACTCCAGCAGCGGAATCAGCCGCCGATAGAACATCGATCGCTTCTCGATGTCCGTGTTCCCGTAGTCAAAGATCTGCGACAGAAACGCATAAAGCCGCTGGAACGAAACCATGTCCGTCCGAAACAGCAGCAGCGAATCCATCTCGTCTTTGGCCTCTTTTATCGCGGCCTCGTCTTTCGCTTCCTTCGCCGCCTTCAGCGCGGACCGTGCAGCCTTGTACCGATTCAACAATCGTGCGGCCACCGGACTGATCGCCGCATCCAACTGGCTCTGCCTGGCCTCGGGATTCATCTCAACCGCCGCCACACGATCCACTTCGGAATCCGCGTAGAACCCTGACGAATCCAGCTTCGCTCGCAGATTCAGAACCAGGTTCTTATCCGTCACATTGGCCAGCTCCGCCGTCGTATGATACATCTTGAAGGCGAGCAGAATGTCCTCAGATTCGTTTACGAAATCCAGAACGTAGGTCGTGTCCTTCCCGGGATAAGCCCGGTTCAGACGCGACAACGTCTGCACGGCCTGAATTCCGGCCAGCTTCTTATCCACATACATCCCGCACAGCAACGGCTGATCGAATCCTGTCTGGAACTTATTCGCCACCAGCAGAATCTGGTATTCGTCCCCCTTGAACGCTTCGCGGATATCACGTCCCTTCAGATTCGGATTCAGCTCTTTGCTGTTCTCGGTGAACGCCTCAGGCCCAGACTCCGTATCCTTCACCTCACCGGAGAACGCCACCAGCGAGCACAGCGAATATCCTTTGTCCTGAATGTACTTCTGGATCGCGAACTGCCAGCGAACCGCTTCCTGCCGACTGCCCACGACGACCATCGCTTTGGCCGTGCCACTCAGAAGGGGAGCGACCTTCTGTCGGAAGTGTTCAACAACGATCTGAACCTTCTGAGCAATGTTATACGGATGCAGCCGCACCCAGCCCATGATTCCCTTCATCGCAGCGCTGCGTTCGACCTGCTTCTCGTCCCACTCTTCACCGTCATGAGCCAGCTTGAAAGCCAGCTTGTACGTCGTGTAATTCTGCAGCACATCCAGGATGAACTTTTCCTCAATCGCCTGCCGCATCGAATAGACGTGAAACGGCTCCGGCAGATTGTCCTTGCTCGCTGGCTTTGACGAATCCGGACAGCGACCGAACAATTCCATCGTCTTCGGTTTCGGAGTCGCCGTGAACGCGACAAACGTGATCCCGGCAGGCTTCGCCCGAGTCGCCATCTGGACGGCCAGCACATCTTCCATGCTAATCTCGCCGCCGTCGGCCAGCGTCTGCTGCTCTTCCGCTGACAGCACGCTCTTCAGCTTCGCAGCGGCTTCTCCGGTCTGAGACGAATGCGCCTCATCACAGATCACCGCGAACCGCTTGCCCTGCGTCGTCAGCTCGGCCATCTTTTTGTACAGAGCCGGAAACGTCTGGATCGTGCAGACGACGATCTTCTTGTCGCCATTCAATGCCTCAGACAGCTCGCCGCTCTTACTGCCGCCTTCGCCTTTGATCTGCGCCACGACGCCTGCTGTGCGTTCAAACCCGTAGACCGCATCCTGAAGCTGACTGTCGATTACCGTCCGATCGGAGACAACCAGCACCGTATCGAAAACCTTCTGTTTGTTCGCATCATGCAGATCAGCCAGGAAATGAGCCAACCACGCAATCGAGTTCGTCTTGCCAGATCCAGCACTATGCTGAATCAGGTACTTCTTCCCGGCGCCTTCCTCCAGGATCGTCACCTGCAGCTTTCGAGTCACATCGAGCTGATGATATCGCGGAAAGATCACACCCTCGATCTGCTTCTTTTTGTTCTTCTTTGCGACCAGGTATCGACCGAGAATCTCCAGCCAGCTTTCACGGTGCCAGACGTGTTCCCACAGATACGCCGTGCGATGACCGTTCGGATTATCCGGATTCCCAGCTCCGCCGTCGCAGCCGCGATTGAACGGCAGAAAGTCCGTGTGCTCACCGGCCAGCTTTGTCGTCATATAGACCTGGCTGTTGCTGACGGCAAAGTGAACCAAAGCACCGTTCGGAAACGACAGCAACGGTTCCGCATTCTGGCCCTTCGGACACGGATTGCGATCAAACCGATATTGGTCGATCGCATCGCCAACCGTCTGAGTGAAATCCGTCTTCAGTTCCACAGTCGCCACAGGCAGACCGTTCAAGAACAGAACCAGATCGATGCTATTCTCATTCGCCAACGAATATCGAACCTGCCGCACGATCCTGAGCTTATTCGCGGCGTACCTTGCCGTGATGTCCGGATTGATCGTCAGCGCTGGCCTGAACTGAGCAACCGAGACCTGCTTGCGAACACCAAGCACCTCGAACCCATACCGCAGAACATCCAGAGTTCCTCGTTGATTCAAGCAGTCCCTCAGACGCTCCAGAACGACCGCACCGGCTTCATCGCCGTGATTCTTCGCAACAGTCTCCCACGCCTCCGGCTGCGTCTTCTGAATCCATGCCAGGACGTCTGCCGGATACAGAGCCAGCTTCCGATCATAGTTCGCCGCATCCCCGACCGAATACAGCCAGCCATTCGCCGCCAGGTGGTCGCAGATGTCGTTTTCGAAATTGATCTCGGTATGAAGACTCATGATTCATCAATTCAGATTTTGTGTATCACCAAACAGGGTTTCACGAGCCACAAAGAGATTTGCGTCTCACCGGCGAGACACAAACCCCGGTCCACACATTCGAATGCGTACCTTTGCGGATTCCGTTTCCATCAAATACCCGTCAAATAGAGACTTCCACTGGCTGTTCTGCCACAAATCCCTCGCCAGAAAGCACTTGCATCACCAAGCCTCGAAAGCCAGACCGCAGAAACCACCCGTTCCATCAAATAGCCATCAAAAAGACTTTGAACATCCTTTTGCGTTAATCAGAGTGACATCGACACATAAAGCCCGTAAATTCTGCCCTCTATTGCGCTGTCTTTGCGTCATTTTGCGTCATGCGGCAATTTCTCAGACAACAGGCGCTTCTCTTTCCATGCGGCGTAGTGCCTATTGAAATGCCGCTCCAATAGGCACAACTCATTTTGTGCCCATTCGTCTAGACACAAAGCGCCCACCGTCAGCCAAACACATTCACAAAACCTTGCGCCCTTCTGCACAATTCAGAAGCTCGGCAAACGCCAGGATCGCAGGCTTTCGACCGCTCCCGTCTCGCAAAACCTTCAAGATTTCAGCGTCCTTCAGCACCTTCAAGAATTGCTGCACGGACTTCTTTGGAACGCCGGAGCGAGCCACAAAATCACTCGCTTCAAAGATCGGGCGATCGAAGAGTGCGTCCAGAACCTTAAGCGAATACTGGGACCGAGTCAGATCCATGATTCGCCCCTTCATCACTTCGTAAAGATTCAGGATCCCGCGAACCCGATCCGTATTTGATTCCGACTGGCTCTCCACAGCCGCAAGAAAGAACTCCACCCAACCCGTCCAGTCACCGTCACGACTGATGCCCTTCAATCGTGAGTAGTACTCCTCACGATTCGATTCCATGTATTCGCTCACATAAAACATTGGACTGTTCAGAGCCTTTTTCTGATACAAGAAGAGCGGAATCAGCAATCGACCAATGCGTCCGTTGCCATCCTTGAACGGATGAATCAGTTCAAAATGAGCATGAACCACGGCACATTGAATCAACGTGTCGATGTCATCACCAGCAATGTAAGTTTCCCATCGCTCCAGGAAGTCCTGAAGTTGCAGCGGAGAAGGAGGAACAAACGTTACCTGCTCGATCGTGCAGCCATACGACCCGATCCAGTTCTGCTCGCTCCGAAACTGTCCCGGAGACTTGTCAGCACCTCGAACACTATCCATCAGCATCGCGTGCATTTGCCTGATCAATGACAGCGTGATGGGCCGCTCCCGCAGCCAGTCCGACGCCAGGACAAGCGTCTTGCGATAGTTCACGACTTCCTGAATGTCGTGAGTCTTCTCGACATCGAACTCCATCCCGGCTTCGAACTCCAGAACTTCATCGACCGTCGCCTGAGTGCCCTCAATCTTTGACGAAAGCACAGCTTCGCGATTCGTCAGTGGTGACAGCATCACAGACGGATTGATTACGCTCTGCAACAGCCCGTCGTAACGAGCCATCGCTGCATTCGCAGGACCAACTTTTCGAATCAGCCGACCGAGGTCAAGACTCGGAATCGGAAGTTGCTGAGGAACATAGGGCTGCATTACTGACCGTCTCCACCTGGAAAACTCATGCGGTTGAAGATGACAATTGCACCGTTCAATGGAGTTCTCTTCATCATGCTATTCACTCTGCGTTTCGTTTATCGTCCGCTTCTTCTCATTCAGCGTCCTGCCGTCTTTGTCCTTCCATTCGTTCCAGCCATTCCCTGCACGTCCCTGCAATGCGACAGACGCACGACTGGGCCGATTGAAGAGATGATCCTTCAGAAACACAAAGCGATCTCCCTGAACGGCACAGACACCCGCTTCGATCAGTTCACGTCGCAAACCTTCATAGGCATGTTCTGCAAACGACGGAGCAGTCTGCACCCTGCCGCTTGAACCTGCCAGGACCACGAAACCTTCAGGCGTATAGAGGCCCTTTCCATCGGCATCAGAACCCGTGCAGTAGAACAGATCGTCATCGCCGCCGGTCACCGGCGTTCGAGTCACCGAGACGAACACGGGATGCCCCAGCGTCGCCAGAAGTGTCGATGCCGTTTCGAACATCTCCAGGCAATCCGCTTCCATCGGAGCTGGCGTGTGAGGCCGACTGCCATTGTTGCCATTCTGGTCTGCATATCGACCGGCCTTTCGAACCGCCTGCAGACAATACCACTCCAGAAACAGCGCATGCGTCTGAGTCATGTTGTTCGTCTTTGACGTGACCACAACCGCCCGTTCCCAGAATTCTTTGTTCTTGTTGTGATTCGCCATCCGAGTCACCAGGTCGCCGGTCTGGCCGATGTACACCTGCGGATCAACCACATCGTCCGCACTACCGATCAGAAAATAGAGAGCCACCTGCTGAGCTTCCGGCATCTTCAGAAAGTCAGCCAGCAAACTGCGTGGCACTTCGATCGCCTGCATAATGCGAGTCGTGATCTCGGCGATCCGAATCCCCTGAGGATCGCCGCCTGGCAGAAAAATCTGAATTGTCTTCGGAGTCAATTTCATTTCACTACGTTCCTCGACCGTGTCTGTCATCCCTGTCCGGGGTCCATCCTGGCTTTCGATTCAACCACGTTTCTTTGGCCATACCCAATGAGTTCCATAAGGCTTCTTCGCATGAATTGTTGTATTGACACGTTTCATGCCGTTTACGCACGACTTCAAAATCGTGCTCTAGCAGCAAAGCCTATCCATGAAACCAGTTGTGGCAATTTTCCGCCCTTCCTTAGAGCACACTTTACGCATGTTTCGGATCAACGTCTGGCATTGGGCCGGGATACCACTTTGCGCCGCGAGAACGACCGATGCAATGTGCTTTGTTGCGTCTCCGAAGCGTGTTCATGAGCGAGCGTATCGTCGTTTCCGGGAGGGACGGGAGAACCTGCTGAAGATCTTCCAGACGTGACCCAGTTGTTTTGAAATCGTGGACATGCTTTTCCAGAAGTGCCAGATTCTGTTCCCTTTCCAGTCCTTTCTTGCGAGTGTATGCACCAGTGTTACCGGCAAATTCGTAGAATCGCCTGGAAAGAATATGGGTACCTCCCTGCGACCGTTCAAGAATCCCTAAGTCGATCAGCCGCTTGATCTCACGATCAGAACCGCTCGGCAGTTTTTCCCCACGTCCCGCCTTCGCCATGAGCAGCCATTCGTACGTACTGAAGAAAGCGTGCGTTTCTTTCGACACTTTCTCGACGAACCGAATGAACGCCGGATCTTCTACGGTTCCATGCAAAGTGATGGCAAACTGGTACTGATCGGTTCTTGCAAAATCGGGAGTTGGTTTACTCTGTTTTATCAGATCTTCGAAGATCAAGTTCATTCCCTGACCTGATCGTTCAACCAGACCACAACGAGTCAATATCTCGGCGATTCGGCGATTGCGAGGATTCTGGCGATCCAGAATTGTGTCGAGGGTAATGCCGACAGGAAGCCCGCCAGGACTGTCAATTTCTAAACGCCGGGGAAACTGTCGAACGAAAATGCTGCCGCCAAGCTGATAGTTGCGATGGCTGACCGCATTTAAGATCGCTTCGCGAACAGGCCGCTCGCTGAATGTTGCAATTGGCGTGACAAAAAGACCTTCCTGGAAATCCTGTTTGTCATTGCGCAAGTTGATGACGTTCCACAGCTCATCGTAGTAAGCAAAAACTCCTTCACGAAACTCTTTGCGGTCTTGAGCCGGGCCGGATGAGTCGTTAGATCGGTATTCAAACACGATCTCGGATGCTGCGAGGTGCCTGGTAACGGCGGCTCTCTTTCCAAAGAGTATCAACGCTGCGTAGTTCAATTTTCCGTCAACGATCGCTTCGGCGTCCTCCAGCAGTTGCTCCAGTGACTTCGACTTCAACCGATCAGCCATCGGCTTGTCTTCTGCCTTTGTCGCTTTCTCAATCCAACGACGCCGAAAATCTTCGATGGCCGATTCATTCAAGTCTGAGATCGCCAGTCCATTCACGGAATCCGCAGAGAAGTCATGCCCGCCTTCAGCATAGATTTGGCGAAGCCTGTCATCTGACATTTCGACAAGACTGTCTTCTTTGCGAACCCACCGGTGACCGTTGTATTGAATTGACATCCCTATGGGACGCGGTGGAACGCTGAAGACCAGAACCCGAGTCCCAGCGGCACAATCAGGGTGATGAATCTCTTCGAAGTCGATCGCGAGCGGAATGCGTTCACAGCCTCTGTGTCGTCTTCACTGTCCCACATTTCGCGGTACGCGTTGATGTAACTGACCGTGGCTTCAGGGTTGAACTGCCAGTAATGGCGACACAGGCGTCGATACAGCATCAGGGCCGCATCATGGCCGCAGAAACCCAACAGGCCGTCCAGAGTTCGCTCAATGGCAGCCTGATCACGGCTGTCAGTTCGAATCAGATCTTCCACGGTCGGACGATACACGCTGACGGCCTGCTCATTCAATGCGTTCAACTGATGAGCAAGCCCGCTGACGGATTCAAAGAGGTCGTCGTATCTCATGACTCGTCCTCCGCCAGATCCTGTGACAGCTCGGCTTCTATCGCTTCGATGCTGGGCAGGCTGGAGGCCAGTTTCTCCGGCAGTGCCCGCGTCAGTTCATAGTCGGCAACGCCAATCGGCTTTTCGATGTCACGCAGGGAATACTCGGCAATGATACGATCTTTTGTCTGACACAGGATCAGACCCAGCGTCGGCTGATCATGCTCATGTCGCAGCAGATCGTCGACCGCCGAACAATAGAAGTTCATCTTGCCCGCGTACTCAGGCTTGAATTCTCCCTTCTTCAGATCGACCACCACAAAACAACGCAGCTTCAAATGATAGAACAGCAGATCCAGATAGAATTCTCTGTCACTGACTGTCAGCTCATACTGGCGCCCGACAAACGCAAATCCACGTCCCAGTTCCAACAGGAATTTTTCGATGTGCGTCAGCAGCCCCGTTTCGAGTTCACGCTCATGAAAGTGTTCTTCCATCGTGAAGAAGTCGAACATGTAGGGATCTTTGAGCAGTCCCGATGCCAATTCCGCATGAACCGCTGGCAGGCGTTTGCCGAAATTACTGACGGCAGCTCCCTGGCGAGTGTGGGCTGACGACTTGATGTTCGCCGTGAGCGTGTCGCGTGACCAGCCATGCTCTAACGTTTGGCGGGCGTACCACAAACGAATCGGCAAGTCTCTGATTTTCTGCATCAGGACGATGTTGTGGCTCCAGCTCAGTTGTAGAAACAGAACCTCGTCTGGATTCTCGACGGTTCGATCGGACAATTGGCGCACGGACGGTGCGCTAATTTCGTTCCCGACCGTTCCGGATGCTTCAATCGCACTTTGGCGCACCGGCTGTGCGCCCATTGAGCACAAGGCAGGGTACTCGTTACAGAATCGCACCATCCGCTTGAGATTTGCAGGAGAAAACCCCTTCTCCTCCGGGAGTTCGTTCTTCAAGTCGACGGCCAAACGAGGGATCACTTTGGCCCCCCAGCCTTCGCGATCCTTCTTTGCAGCGATCATCCTGCCGATGTCCCAATACATCAGGATCATCTCAGCATTGGCAGACAAAATCGCTCGATGTTGAGCGTTGCGGACTCGCTCCTTGATGTCGGACAGGAGTTTTCCATACTCAACAAGTTCGTGTTTTTTCATTTCGAAAGCCCCCCGATCATGGCCAGAATCCGATCGGTGACGACTTTCAGATCCGCGTCGATGGCCGCCAGATCACGCGGAGGTTTGAAGACGTAGAAATGCCGATTGAACGGGATCTCGTAGCCGACCTTGGTCTTCTCGTGATCAATCCACGCATCCGGAGCATGCGGCAGAACTTCGCGTTTGAAGTACGCTTCAATATCTTCGCTCAGCGGCACGTTCTCAGTGTCTCGCAGATTGGCATCCGGCTGAACCTTGCCTTTCAGCTTGCCCTTCGTACCTTTAATGATGTTGCCGGATTCGTCTCGCAGCGGACGTTCGACCGTGATCGTGTGATAGCCGAAGTCTTCGTTCTTGAAGATGCGACTGATGGGCACTGCCGGAACTCCCGAGGCTAACGCCTTCTTGTTGATCGGCTTGTTCGTCTCCGGATCGACGTAGACCTCTTTGCATTCGCCAAAGATTCGAGTGATCTCTTCGATGTGTTCAAGGCTCAGTTCCTTGCGCTTACTGCCAAGACTCTTTCGCATCTTCTGCCACATGCCGCTGGCGTCGATGAGTTGAACCTTTCCTTTGCGAATCTCTGGCTTGCGATTGCTGACGATCCAGATGTAAGTGCTGATCCCCGTGTTGTAGAACATGTCCGTTGGCAAACCGACGATCGCTTCCAGCAGATCATTTTCCAGGACGTAGCGACGGATCTCGCTCTCACCAGATCCCGCTCCGCCAGTGAACAGCGGCGAACCATTAAGCACGATGCCGAAGCGACTTCCGCCGTCCTTCACTGGTCGCATCTTGGAAATCAGATGTAACAAGAACAACAACGATCCGTCGCTGACTCGTGGCAGGCCCGGACCAAATCGACCGTTGAAACCCTGCTGCTCGAATTCCTTCCGAATGAAGGCTTCGATCTTTTTCCATTCGACTCCGAACGGCGGATTGCTCAGCATGTAGTCGAAGAACTTGCCGATGAGCCCATCGTTCGACAGCGTGTTGCCCAGGATGATATTCCTGATGTCCTGGCCTTTGATCAACATGTCCGCTTTGCAGATCGCATACGATTCTCGGTTCAGCTCCTGTCCATAGACGACCAGCCGAGCGTCAGGATTCTGATCCCGCAAATGCTCATTCGACACCGACAGCATTCGCCCGGTGCCTGCGGTCGGATCGTACAACGACCGCACAACGCCTGGCTTTGACAGGACGTCGTCATCTTCCACGAACAGCAGGTTCACCATCAGCCGAATGACTTCACCTGGCGTGAAATGCTCCCCGGCAGTTTCGTTCGACAGTTCCGCAAACTTGCGGATCAATTCCTCAAAGACGGTGCCCATCTGATCATTACTGACCGCTTCCGGATGCAGATCGATGTTGGCAAACTTCTCGGTCACCAAGTACAGCAGGCCCGCGTTGTCGAGGCGTTCGACCATGGCATGGAAGTCGAAGCATTCAAAGATGTCCTTCACGGCTCCGGAAAACGCATGGACATAGGAGTACAGATTCTCCTTGATGTTGTCCTGGTCGCCCATGAGCTTCTTCATGTCCAGCGGCGACGTGTTGTAGAACAACTGCCCGGACTTCTTCAGCAGGAAGGGCTCCGGATTCAGCCCAGCAGCTTGCCGCTTCGCCAATTCTCTCAAAACTGCGTCCTTCGTCGCTTCCAGGACGCAATCCAGCCGCCGCAGAACCGTGAAAGGCAAAATTACCTTTCCATAGTCGGCCTGCTTGAAGTCGCCGCGCAGAAGGTCAGCGACGGCCCAGATGAAGGAATTCAGATTTGGTAGGCTCATTGAGAAACAAAAACCCTATTGAACAATTGAACAACCAGAGCATAACGAGTGGATGACTGTCTCATCCCGACGATCGCTAAGGCACGAGGTCAGGTGCTGGACAGTCAATCGGCGACACAGGCTACCGATCAAGACATCCCTACGGTATTCCTGCAGCCTACAGATGTCAGAAACGCTCTGCAGTCTTCCAGCCGCGACCACAGCATGTTCTCGCCCGTCCCGGAGACCGAAAACCACTGTTTCAGGCCTCCAAACCGGACAGTTTTTGCCAAAATCAGCGTCCAAAACGACCAAATCTGCACCCAATCGGTCGAAAAACGCCACTCACAGGATAGATCACGACCATCAGACGCGGCTGATAATTGGCTCAGTCCGCTTGATTTTGAAGTACGGTTCGAAACCAAATTGCTGCTTTGCAAGCTCCCCACACCTGCCGAGAACCTCATCAGCACGCGATGTCGGGACCAGAACCGCATCATGAACAGGAAACGTTGGAATGCCTGCATCAGCCAGACTGGGAAGAACCTGTTCGATAAAGAACGCCCCTTCCAAGCACATAAGCATGTTACTCAGTCCGGAAATCTT
Source organism: Planctomycetaceae bacterium (assembly GCA_044378235.1). Taxonomy (GTDB): domain Bacteria; phylum Planctomycetota; class Planctomycetia; order Planctomycetales; family Planctomycetaceae; genus SXXK01. Next base: position 18,770 of record JBILXT010000025.1, on the reverse strand, counting down.
GCGATGCTTTCGCAGAGAAAGAACGTATCTCGCAAGGCTCGGGAAAAGCCTCTCCATGGCACTGAACAGCTCTGTCCGGCCAAAGTACCTTCGCCCAAACAGACAGTGCTGCTGGACCGCCTCTTTCAACTGCTTCGTGACTTCAAACGGCTCCCGGAGAACGCTGTTGATCCGCTGGTAAAATGTCCCTGCTTCCAAAGCTTCGATCAACGCATTCCGCGATTTCGAATCTCGAAGCTTCGCCGCCAGAAGCACAAAGTAACACGCAGACATGTCAATCTCTGCCGTGCCTTCCAGCCCGGACTCCGTCTCGAAGTGCAGATATCTCTGACGAAGCATTTTCGGCTGGGACACCAACGGATGGTACAAGCGCCCTTTCGCACGAAACATGTACAGCAGGGGATCACGTTGCCATTCGGTCCACATCGACTGCCAGTGCTGAGCTTTACGACACAGATTTGCATTCCCAAACGGATCACTTCCCGAGTACTCAACTTTCTGACAGACCAAATTCAAACAATCTTCGAACGACGGCAAACTGATCCGACACATCGAGACGGCATGCTCCAGGCAATTCACAAACGCCCATTCCCTCGGATACATACCCCGGCAAGCATTACGAAACGACTCCCCGTACATTCGAAACCAATTCACAGAAAGCACAACACGACAACCCTCCCTCCAGAACCTCCAACAGCACGGCCACCCCCTCATTCCACCAGAACCAAACTCCAGCCCACGTCCATCACCCCGCGGCCCTCTCCCGCGCACTGTATTATGTTGGTACGCATCGGAATGGTCCAAACGAACACCACAGAGCTGCCTGATCTTGCTGTGATGCCCCTTGGAGTGTTCCGCGACCACCTTGAAAAACTGCGATTGATGAAAGTACGACACTAATTTCTTTCGCTTTCGCGATCCCACCATGTCCATCGCGTCGAGAACCCGCTGGTTGAAGGAGAAGCATCGACTCTCATCCCTCAACGCACTGAGTGTGAAGGCGCAGACAACATTTCCGCACTCCTCGTTTTGACGTGCTGTCTGGTAACTCACGCCACTTGTCGGAAAGCATTTCCCTACTTCTGCGTACAGACGCGGATCCACATCCACAGCAATTCCTTCCGTGCAAACTTCACGGCGCAATGTTTCCTCGGTCTCAAGATTTGATAACATCACAACCTCCAACAGTGTTAGGCGTCAGCTCTGTTCCAGCAGATCTGACGCAAAAGAGATCCGAAACCGCAGGGGACGCTCATCGGCCCCTGCGGAATCGATCAGAAGTCTCCGATACGCATCGGAAACAAATATCACGGCACTACGAAACGATCCGACAAAAAGAGTTACAACAAACCCGCATCCCGCAGTTCCTGGTCTGATGCCGGTGTGCTCAGACGCTTCTTTGCCAGCTTGGCTTCCGTATTCTTTCTCAAGAACCGTGCCACGGCCTCTTTCGATGTGTACGGCGTTCGCCCACAGTAAACCGCTTCCAGGCGAAGTTCCTCAGGACCATCGAGAATCCATCGCTTCACCGCCTGATACGAGACTGGTCTTCGATTCTTCTTCGGAATCACATTTCTGCGAGCTTCGTTTAGGTCAATAAGCTCTTCATCAAGTAACCCGCCGTTGGTGTCCTCAGCCGCAGCAATCATCACAAACTCCTCCATTACGAATCTTAGAACACTACGATAAAACTGAAAAAGAAAACCGCAGAATCATGAACTCTGCCTGTCGTATAACTCGACGGAGTTCCGCGTCCGGGCGTTCTGACTTTCACCATCACTCACAATCATTGCTCGTCACTGACTTTCGTTCAACAGCAATGTTACCGCACTACGGAAGATTTTCTAAAAATCGTTCCTGGAAAAACTGTTACCATCGAAGATCGATTGCCGCAGCATGGGATTCTCAACCTGCTTTCTCCATCGCAGCACGAGCAGATTCGTAGTCGATCTCGGCATAGACCTGGGTCGTGTCGACGGACGAATGCCCGAGAATTGTTCGCACGACATCAATCCCAAATTGCTTTCTCAGCTCCGTAGCCGCATTGTGCCGCAACCGATTCGGCGACCATTTGTTTTCAATCTTAGCAAGCTCGCAGGCCCTTGTAATCGCCCGTGCGTAGCTGTCGCGACGGTAATAATCTCCTGCCGTTCGCTTGGGCTTCTTCTTCGCCTCTCTCGCTGCCTGACTGGGCGTCATGGGACTTTTACGCCCCGCCTTCTTTAAAGCGTTTCTGGCCGCCTCTGCACGCTTTGGGGAGAACACATATTCTCCGTCCCTCACTTCCATAAATGGCTTGAGAATCGCCTGCCCCTTCGGACCAATATTGATCAATCGCTTATTTCCATGATGTGCCGTCTTATGAGACTTCAGGTCGTAGATCCAGACTTTTCCACTTGTGTCAAGGTCCGCAAATCGCAGCTGGCAGACTTCACCAGGCCTCATCCCTGTCACCAGTTGCAACTGGATCATCGCCCACACTTCACGGCTCACAAAGAGTTCGATCGCATCGATATCTGGTTGCGGTACGGGAGGAACTGGTTCCGTTTCCTTTGCAGGCGACCGGCCTTTTCGAAGCCCCCTTATCTTGCATGAGTTGTAAACCGACTCATCAACCAATTCGTCTTCCATGCCCCACTGCAGCATTCTGACAATCCGCTGCATATGAGAATTGATCGTGGATCGTGCAGCACCATTCTGAATGAACTGCTCCCGCACTTTCTTTAGCTTCTTGGGACCGAGCGCAGACACTTTCTCGTTGCCAAAAAGCTTCGTCAGCGGCCTGAGCGCCGCCTGAATGGCGTAAACTTCGGACGTTTGCTTGCCATCTTTCCGGTAGTAGACCCGGCTGTGATCAACATACATGATGGACAGTCGACTGACCGTGATTGCGTCCCGGTCAGGATTTACTTGTCCGCTCAGCACCTGCGCCATGAGCTTGTCATAACGCTCACTGACCTTCGGGGTGCCATATACCCCGAGATAATGATCTTTGCCATTTATGCGAACTCTGGCCTGCCCAGACGCCTTGTGCAGGGCAATTTCGGGAAGTCGACGAGCCATGGTGCGGACCCAAAAAAGGGTACAGAAACGGGTAGTACCACGTTTCTCGCCGCACGATCAGGACGATCGGTTTCCTCTAAGTCGAGGAACAGCAAGGATTTAGAAAAGTCGGGAATACAGGATTTGAACCTGCGACCTCTTGGCCCCCAGCCAAGCGCGCTAGCCAGGCTGCGCTAATTCCCGAGTGGGTGTGACTCTAGCAAGAAAAATCGAGGGTCGCAATCACCAGTGCGGAGACTGCGGAGAGATCAGGCGATTCACAGGTACAGAAAGCAGGGTACCAACGCAAAGGGGGCGAAACGCTGTCTCCGCACGCACCCGAGTACCGTGACCGCAGGGCTGCTTCCTCTCGGACCTGACCCGGTTAGGCTGGACCCGCCGCGATTGGAGACAGCGTTTCGCCCCCGTTTGACGCGGCGGAAAACGCAGGGGCGGATTATTCAATGGATCAGCTCCATTGCAAGCCCCTCAGCCTTCGATTGCCGATTTCCTTGACAACCGCCCCGCTGCACGGTTCACAAGACTTCACGAGAATCCTCAACCGATCTCCGTCCTGGTGTCATGAGCGACCCCTGAAGCAAGACGATGGCCTCACGGGCTGATCCTGATCATCTGACACAACTCAGGACCAAACTAGTGTTCATGTGTACCCATCTCACAGTCCCATAACTTCGAGCCAATAAGACCCGCGCACCAGGCAGATGCCGCATTTCCTGCTAAGCCAATGCCCGAATAAGCGAATCTGGCCGCCCAGCCCGCAAAATCCGGTCAACAGCCCATCTCGACCTCCTCCTGACGCCGAAAACCGCTGAATTCACGGAAATCCGGGTCCTTGATGTCCCTACTTAACGATGACTGAAGCAGAAAAGTCTGAAACGGGCTCCCCGGGACCCAGACTTTCAGAAAATTCTGCCTGAATCGCTCAGACCCAACCTCCGATGATCTTCTGTAAATGAAGTAAAGGCTTGGTTTTGTGATTGATTCAGCACCCCCAGGGATGCCATGATGCTGTCGATTCCGGCTTTGTGCTGGTTGTCAGCGGAGTGCTTCTGAGGCGTTAATCGTCTTGGCAATAAACAACTTCGCTCCCACGAGCGGAATAGATGTCGTTGAAGTTAAGGGATCAAAGAAATGGCCTTTAAGAAGCGAAAAGCAGATCGCCGCAAACTTGACGCCCCGATTTTTTCGGGAGCCGCCGAAGTTTGCGAGACTCGTGCTCTGCTGAGTGCTGACGGCGTTTGCCTGCCAGCTGTGGATGCGGACGCTGTTGTCATTGAAGATATTGAAGCGACCGAGTCCGAAGAAGTAATTGAATTGGACGCAACCGTCGAGGACGGTGAGTTCATTCCGGAACTCGCGATCTGCACGATGATGGTGCCGGAGTTCTTCGGTGAAGTAGAAGTCGGTGAGGAAGTCGTTGGCGAAGAAGGCGAAGTCCTTATCGCTGAAGAAAACGTAGACCCTTCTTTGATGTTCTACAGTTTCATGTCATTTGAAGGTGGCGAACCCGAAGTCGCTGTCTGTGATGGCTTGGTGATCAAAGAAGAGCCCGTTTTCAAAGGTGACGGCGAAGAAGAAGTCGTGATCGATGGAGATGAGCCTGTAGAAGTGACCTTTGAAGACTTCGACCCATCCTGGGTTCGCCGATCGTTTGGCGCGCCTGGTGAGGAAGTGGTTGACGATTTAGCCTTTACCTGCGGCGTCATTGAAGAAGAAGTCGTTCTGGATGATGTTGTCGAAGAGGAGTTTGTGGTTGATGAAGAGTTTGTCGATGTGACAACTCTGGAAGACTACGATCCTTCATGGGCTTATCGGTCATTTATCAAGGGCGTGCCTGAAGACGGTATAGAAGTGATTGAGGATGTCGTCGACGGCGAAGAGAAGCCTGAGATCGTCGAAGAAGAGTATTTTGATATCACGACCATGGAAGGCTACGATCCCTCCTGGGCATATCGGGGCACAGTAGTTGACGGCGAAAAGGTCGTTGTCGACGAAGAAGAGATCGTGATTGATGAGGAAGTTGTCGTCGAAGAAGGCGAAGTCACCGAAGAAGAGATTGTTTATCTCGAAGACGGCGGCGAAGTTCCTGTTCGATACTACTTCGGAATGAATTTCCGGGGCAACACAGGTGGAGAACTGCCTGTTGAAGTTCTTGCCACAACTAGCGGCCTGCCGATCAGTGAATCGACGACGCTTGTGACGGGCCCGGTCGCTAATACAACGCCTGTTGCAGCTCCTGTGGTCAGTATTCCTGTTGTTGTGAGCCCGCCTGCTTCGTTCCCGCCGGTTGTAACTCCAACGTTGGCTATTCCAATCAACAATGGTGGGTTTACACCGCTGTTCGTTGAAGAAGAAGAACTGCTGGTGACGGCTTTGGCTCCGGTAGTGTCTGAGATTGAGCCTTTGGTTTCTGAAGTCGAAGGCGCTGTTTCGCCAACGCTTGATCCCGGCTTTGGCAACCTGATTGGCTCTGTTTCGAACAGCTCTGATGCCCCGGTTGGTGAATTGACTCCGATCTTCGAAGAAGAACAGAGCGAAGAAGAGTCTGTTGAAGCCCCCGCTGCTGAAGATGCACCGGTCGAAACAGAAGAATCTGTTAGCTCGGTTGAAGTACCACAGCAGCCTGTAGTCGCATCGCGAGCAAACTACGGTCGCTCAATCGACGAGTTCATGTCTGAGTTCGCGATGAGCGGCTTTGCCGGTTAATTGCCACTGATATTCGTCTGAACACTGCAATCCGGTCATAGGTGATTCATCACTTATGACCGGATTTTTCGCGCGCTGAATACTGGCATTTTGTTTAGTAATTCTTTGTCTCGGTCTCGATATCGGAGCAATGAACGACTTGACAGAATGCTCGAATCGGCGTGTAATCAACGTTGAGGAAGAGTGCAGGATGCTGGAGCGGGGAGGCTTTGCGTCCGAAAACACTCTTATGTGAATGGTGTGTGAAATCCTGAATTGGCTTTTTGCGGGGGCAAAGCGCCGATAACGGAGGGATGGAGCAGACCATTTAACGACGGGATTGCCTGAAATTCTTGGGGAATACAGGGCAGTCTTTCACCGAAACGGAAGTCTTCGGTGTACCAAGATGGGTCGGGCTTTCTGTGCGATTGAGTCGTGCGGATGGCTTCAGATTGAGGCGTTTCCATGGCTGGGCGCAATGGGATTCGCGTCGTTGTAACGGGCGTTGGGGTTGTTTCTCCAATCGGTATCGGCAACGATCGCTTCTGGGACAGTTTGGTGAACAACCGGACTGGCATCGACTTTCTGCAGTCTATGCCGTCAGACGGCCTGCCTTCCGCTTTTGGTGCCGAAGTCCGCGATTTCAACCCTGTAAACTTTCTTCGCGATAAAAAGTTCGTGAAGGTGATGTGCCGCGACATTCAGCTGGGCGTGGCGTCGTCCGGTCTTGCTGTTAAAGATGCTCAGGTTTCTTCTGGCTGGATTGATCCTGACCGCTTTGGCGTCGTCTTTGGTGCTGGCCGAATGACCTGCCATCCATCAGAGCTTGCAGCCGCTGTTGAAGTTTGCCGTACCGAAGGTGGATTCGACCCCGACAAATGGGGTCCCGAAGCCCTCGCCAGTATTGCTCCTCTGTGGTTGCTGCGTCAGCTTCCTAACATGCCGGCCAGCCATGTTTCCATCGACCACAATGCCTGTGGCCCGAATAATACAATCACCTGTCGTGATGCGTCTGCGATTCTGGCTTTGTCCGAAGCTGTTCGAGTCATCGAAGCGGGCCGAGCGGATGCGATGATCGTGGGAGCCTGCAGCTCGAACATCCATCCTGTTGATATCGCGAAGTTCCATAGCTTCGAAGGCTTGTCACGACGCAACGACGACCCATCACGTGCGTGTCGACCATTCGACTTCGAGCGAGATGGAACCGTCGTTGGTGAAGGTGCGGCATCGTTCGTCGTTGAGAGCTACGAACACGCCGTCCGCCGTGGGGCCAATATCTACGCCGAAGTCCTGGGCGTTGGCGCGGGGTGTGATGGCAAAGGACTGGCCAACGAGTCAGCCGGACTGGGTCTTGTGCGAGCGATGCAGTCGGCCATTGATGGTGCTGGTATTTCGGCATCAGAACTTGGTCACATCAATGCTCAGGGCAAGAGCACTCAGCCAGACGATATCGTCGAAGCCCGCGCTTACCACCGCGTGTTCGGTGATCTTGCTCTAAAGATCCCTGTCACCGCCTTGAAGAGCTATGTAGGGCACTTCGATGCGGGTGCTGGGGCGGTGGAACTGGCCGGCACATTGCTGTCCCTGAAGAACGGCTACATTCCTGCCACCCTGAATTATGAGATTCCCGATCCGCGCTGCCGCTTGAATGTGGCTCGTGGCGAGGCGACTCGACTGAGCAACCGCACCGCCATCACGGTCAACCGAACGGCAATGGGCCAGAGTGCGGCGGCTGTGCTGCGAGCGATCTGATATTGCTGTCTTTGAACGGCCTTGAGCGAACCTGGTGTTTTCTTTGCTGGCGCGGATGTTAAGCTGGTAAGCCCGCGTCCCCACAGGATCCTGCCCCGTTTCGCTCCCTCCGTCCCAGACAGAAAGTCTCCGGCATGCTGCGCTGTTTGATTGCGACTGTCTGCGTGCTGATCAGCGTGTGGTCCGATATCGGCTATGCGTACGGCGACGAGTTACGACCGGCCGCCGATGTTGACTATGAGCGAGTCATCAAGCCACTGCTGCTCAACAAGTGCGCGGCGTGTCACGGGGCGATTCGACAAAGTTCCGGGCTGCGTCTGGATCACGGCTCATTGATTCGCAAAGGCGGTGAGAGCGGTGCTGCGATTGAACCAGGGCAAAGTGACGCCAGTCTGCTGATCCAAAGAGTTTCGGCCACTGACAGCAGCCAACGAATGCCACCGGAAGGTCAGGGGGAAAAGCTGACCAGCGAACAGATCGAACTGCTGAGAAAGTGGATCGATACGGGTGCAAGTTCTCCGCAGGACGAAAAGATCCCGGAAGACCCGGCTCACTATTGGTCGTATCAGAGCCCCATTACACCCGACGTGCCACCGGTGAAAAACGTCGACTGGATTCGAACACCAATCGATGCGTTTATCGCAGCGCAGCATGAGACTCGAGGCCTAAAGCCATCGCCGGAAGCGCCACGCGAAGTGTGGCTTCGCAGAGTCCATCTCGACCTGATAGGGATTCCTCCGACACAGACTGAGCTCCATGACTTTCTGAACGATCAGTCCGAAAGTGCTTATGACGCCGTCGTCGACAGACTTCTCGCCCGGCCGGAATACGGTCAGCGGTGGGGACGGCATTGGATGGATGTCTGGCGTTACAGTGACTGGTACGGCAGTCGCGGCATTAATGAAATTCGTTACAGCCAACGGCACATCTGGCGCTGGCGGGATTGGATCGTGGAATCACTGAACGAAGACAAGCCTTATGACCGGATGGTCATGGAGATGCTGGCGGGGGATGAGTTGGCTCCGGCCGATCCGAATATTCTCCGTGCCACCGGTTACCTTGGTCGGAACTGGTACAAGTTTGACCGCAACGTGTGGATGTTTGATACGGTCGAACAGACCAGTCAGGCGTTCCTTGGCCTGACCATGAAATGTGCTCGCTGCCACGATCACAAGTTCGACCCGATTACCCAGGAAGACTATTACCACCTGCGTGCGTTCTTTGAACCGCATGATGTCCGTACGGACCCGATCAGCGGCTCACAGGAAACCGAAAAGGACGCAACTCTGGGCCCGGTGCTGCGTGAAGGGGTGGCGCGGGTTTATGACAAAGAACTCGAAGCCAAAACGTTTGTCTTTGAGCGAGGCGACAATCGCTATCCGGATCAGTCACGACTAATGTCTCCGGCTGTCCCAAAAGCCCTTGGATCGCTGGCCGAAGAGATCCAGACCGTCGCACTTCCCGCCGATGCCTGGCAGCCTCATCTCCGAGCGGCAGTGGCTGATGGTCTGGTGAAGAATGCCGAATCGGAGATTGCTCTGGCAACAGAGAAGATTCACACAACTCAGGCGGAAGCGAACAGTGCTCAGCAAGCGCTGGCGGCATTCGAAGCCCGACTGACGGAACAGAAATTATCTGGAGCGTCGGGTGAAGCCATCACGGACGCTAAACCAGTCCTCAATGATCAGTTCGCGAATCGCACAGAAACGTGGAAGGTTGTTTCGGGGAAGTGGGACTGGAAAGACAGTCGCCTTGTCGAGTCGTCGGTCGGAAACTTTTCGACAATCGTGGCCGATGTGACTCATCCAAAAAATTTCCAGGCTCGAGTTCGTTACCGCACATTGCAACCGGGAACGATTCGCTCGGTGGGTTTCAGTTTCGACTATATCGATAACGGAAACTCTCAGGATGTCTATACGGCGACTGGCGATTCGTCACAGTCTGTTCAGGCATTTCATCGCAAAGACGGTCAGCAGTTTTATCCTGCAGCCGGGATCGTTCGAACGAAGCTGACCGTGGGCGACGAGACGGTGGTTGAGATCACCGTACGAGAGCAACTGCTTCAGCTCAAGCTGAACGGCGAACACAAACTGGACTACGTGATCCCGGAGGCGAGACGCGAGGGCAAGTTTGCTCTGTGGGTTCATAGTGGGTCGGCTGAATTTCTTGAGGTCGACATTCGGGAACTTGTCCCCAGTCTGACCGAACTTCAGCTCGCTCAGCAAACGGCACTGCACAATGTCAAAGTAGCCGAGCAGCAGCTTGTGATCGCTGAGAAGCAGAAGCGGTCGCTGATGGCGCGTCTGGCAGCGGAGCGAGCCAGGTATTCTGGAGAGCCCGCAGAAGATATTCGCGAGAAGAACCGTGCTGCCAGCCGAGCCGAACGCGAAGTCACGGCAGCCAAAGTTGCTGCCGAAGTGCTCGCGGCCGAACATTTGCTGGCCCTGGCGTATGTCTCTTCCAGCCCGGACAAAGCAGGCACCGATTCGAAGCCTTCCTTGACCGACGCTGAAAAGAAGCTGACAGAAGCGAAAGCAGAATTGGCGGAAGCCATCAGTGCGATCGAAAAGGCTGATGAAACTTACACTGCGCTCGGGCCGACTTATCCGACGACTTCAACCGGCCGACGTCTTGCTCTCGCACGCTGGATCGTTGGCCCACAGAATCCGCGAGCATCACGGATCGCGGTGAATCACATCTGGCTGCGACATTTTGGTGAAGCCCTGGTGCCGTCTGTGGCCAACTTTGGACTCAACGGCCAACGTCCTTCGCATCCCGAACTCCTGGACTGGCTGGCGACAGAATTGGTGCGTCAGGAATGGAGGATGAAACCGATTCATCGGATGATTGTGCTGTCTGCAGTCTATCGGCAGACGTCGGCAACGGGACCAGAAACGGATGCCATCGCGAACAATCGCACTGTCGATCCCACGAACCGATTTCTGTGGCGAATGAATTCACGACGCATGGAGTCGGAGGTGGTGCGAGACTCCGTATTGGCCGCTTCCGGCAAACTGGATTGCTCCTCGGGAGGACCCGAAATCCCAGAGACTGAATCGTTATCCAACTTTCGCCGTAGTTTGTACTTTCGCAGCACACCAAATGAGAAGTCCGGGTTCCTTGAGACATTCGATGCGGCGAATCCCAACGAGTGCTATCGTCGTCAGGAAAGCGTGGTCCCTCAGCAGGCCCTGGCGCTGATGAACAGCAGCCTGACGCTTGATCTGGCACGTCAACTGGCTGAGAAATGGAGCACCGCCGCAGGGGAGGGCGACAGCCGTGAGACCAGGCTGTTATTTCTTGCGACAGCATTTGAGAATTTACTGACTCGACAACCAACAACGACCGAGCTGGAAAGCTGCCTGACATTTTTAGATCGAACGATGGCGACAATCGCACGTTCGGACCTCAAAATGTTCCCGGCGGGCGGGCAAACTTCCAGCCGACCAGCTGCGACAGAGCCGTGGTTGAGAGCCCGAGAGAACCTGGTTCACGTCCTGTTCAGTCACAATGATTTTGTCACGATCCGCTGAGACATCCATGCACAATCAACAACATAATCGGCGACTTTTTCTTTCCGACATGGGCATGGGCTTCACCGGCCTCGCGTTGGGCTCGATGCTGGCTCGCGACGGCATCACCCGTGCGGCAGAATCGGACGATCATCGCAACGCCGCAGCACAAGCGATCGCCGAGAACGTTCGTGAGCAGTTTGCTCCGAAGGCAAAAAGCGTCATCTGGTTCTTTATGCTGGGCGGTACCAGCCATCTGGAGAGCTTTGATCCAAAGCCGGCCATCGACAAGTATTCCGGGCTGACGATTGATGAGTCGCCGTTTCGATCGTCGGTGCTGGATTCGCCTTTCTATCGCAAAAACGTCAGAGACTTCGCCGGTACTCCTCGCGCGCTGATGGCTCAGCTTTACCCCACGCAGATTGGCTTTCGTCGTCGAGGTCAAAGCGGCATTGAAGTCAGTGACTGGTGGCCTCATGTGGGCGACTGCATTGATGACATCGCGGTTGTTCGGTCAATGTGGACCACAGACAACGATCATGCGGCTCAACTGCAGTTTCATACGGGACGACATATCTTCGACGGGTTTCATCCTTCAATCGGATCATGGGTTCATTATGGGCTGGGATCCTTGAATGACAATCTGCCACAGTTTGTGGTGATGGGAGGTGGCCCAGGTGACTGTTGCGGAGGTGTCGGAGCCCATAGTGCAAGTTATCTGGGCCCGGAACATTCCGGCGTCAATATGGTGCTCGACCCTGCAAACCCACTGCCATTTGGAACTCCCGGTGCCAGCGTGTCTTTGGCTGAGCGACGCGATCAACTGGATCTGTTGAATGAACTGAACGGGATTGCCGGTGCGCAGTATCCTGACGACCCGGCGATGCGGGCTCGAATTCGCAGTTATGAATTGGCGTTTCGGATGCAAATGTCGGTGCCCGAGGTCGTTCGGCTCAGCGATGAAACACAACACACTCAGGAACTGTATGGTCTGAATGAACCTGCAACGGAGCGAGTCGGACGATTCAGTTTGGCTGCTCGAAGACTTGTTGAACGCGGTGTCCGGTTCGTGCAAATTTACGACGACGGTTGGGATGCCCACAGTGAGTTGTTAAAGAACCATTCGACGCGATGTAAAGCCGTCGACAAACCGATCGCTGGATTGTTGAAGGATCTGAAACAGCGAGGGCTACTGGAGGAGACTCTGGTTGTCTGGGCGACCGAGTTTGGACGGACTCCGGGTGCAGAACGCTCCGATGGTCGCGACCATCATCCTTATGGATTCTCCGTCTGGATGGCGGGTGGCGGGTTAAAGCGAGGTGTCGTGCACGGTGCAACCGATGAGATCGGGTTTCACGCGGTTGAGCATCGCCATTATGTGACCGACATTCACGCGACGTTGCTGCATCAGCTCGGCTTGGACAGTCATCATCTCGAGTTCCCTGGACAGAAGCGTCTGGAGATTGATTTCGGCACCCCTATTCACGACATCATCGCCTAACAAGGGCACGGCCCTTGACTCGGATGGCCTGACGGCCCGATACCAAGGGAGCCGCTCACGTTGTTCGCTTGCTGCGATCTACGTTCATGTTTACCGCCCAGCCGGAGGCGCCGGCCCACCTGAAAGCCGGTGCCTCCGGCTGGGCGGTAAACGGCGAAGCCCGCTTGCTGTTACAGGCTGGATTCCAACCACTGCTTCAGACCTTCTTCACCGCCAAAACCTCGCTTCTGAGCGATGATCTGGCCATCTTTGAAGATCATGATTTGCGGAATCCCATTTCCGGATCGGTAGTGAGTAAACAGCTCGGGGCGTTTGTCGATATCGATCTTCAGAAACTTCGCGCGGGCTGAGAATCGGGGCTCAAGGTCGTCAATGGCTGCGTCCATTCCACGACAAGGGCCACACCAGTCGGCTCCGAACTTCACAACCACGGGATGATTGTTTTCCAGAACCGCCTGCCGAAACCAGGGATCATTGATGGGCTCGGGCTGGCGTCCGCCACCGCCAGCAAGGACAAACAACGCTGCGAGAACGACGCCAACGCCAATTGTGATGTTTCGGTTGAGCGTATCCATGGTGCAGGCCTTGAGCTTCGATTGACTCCGGAAAGATCGAACTACCAAAAGCCTGGCATACGCGGCCAGGACCGATTGAGATTGAGTCAGGAATCCGCGGTTCTGTCAGCCATGCAGCAACGACGATGACCGATGTAGCGATTAATCGGGGGGGCAGACACCAACATATTGCTCGTCCCATGGACCTGAGCCTGAGGCGCTAGCCGATTCTTCTATAGATTCGGCTAGCGCCTCAGGCTCAGAATTCAGGCTGCGTCAAAACCGAAACGGGTGCCGAAGTCTGAGACCTCGGCACCCGCGAGTGGTTTCATGGTCAGGTCACCCGACTGACCATGAAGTTTGATTTCGACCAGTGATTGGAGCAATGATCGCCGTCTCTGCAGCCTTAGTTGTCGTAGTCAACCACGATCATGCCATCTCTTGACTTGATGTCGACTTCGTACCTGCCAAAATCCATCGTTACTCGTGTGTGGCATGGTGAGATATGGATGCAACGAGGAGGGCAGGGTGGCACACAAACCTGAACGAAGACTATTCTTTCCACGACGTCATGCTCACACATTCTGGGGTCTCGAACGGCTACTACGACGGGCACAGCGTTTGGAGCAATGTTGCACTCATCTTCTACTCGGACACATGTTGCCAAAGGCACTTGGCAGTCAACGATCTCTCCAATCTGATGAGGGAATACAGGAGCAGTCTGATGTCCGGGAACAACCTGATAGCCTGGATTCACAGGATACGACTGAACTGGTGGCAGTTCCTGAACTGGAGGCAAAGGCTGAACTGTATCCTGTGACGGAAAGTAGATCGGTTGGCCATAGGCTGGGTTCTGATTCGAGCTGACTCGAAAGCTGATATGAGCACCGGAGCGACTGGAGTAATGACTGCGACCTGATCGGCCGTAACTTTCGTCTCTCAGATTCACTCGATTCTGTTCCATGTCACCATACCCATGGCGACCATAACTTCCCTGGTTCTGTGAGTAACCCAAGTAATGCATGTCGCGGTCAGCCACCTGCATGTTGCGCTTGTAGACGTCTCGCCCGGTCATTTCATGGCCACGATATCCGGAACCATGCAGACCACGTCCTTCATGATCATGATGTCCGACCGGCTGAATCGCGGGTGGAGCGTTGCGGTGATGCGAGGTTCCGTTCAGAGCATTCAAGAAATCGACCAGGTCATTCGCTTTGGTCGTTGAGTTGGTTAACAACAGCAGGCCCATTAATCCCAGGCCGCGAACTACGGATGTCTTCATTGCAGTGTCCTTCCGTCTTGAGCAGGGGTGACTTGGATATTGGCATCAGTTCATTGATGCCGTTCCTGTGATAATTCATTTCCCGTGCCAATCACCCGTTGGGCCGATTCCAGTGGAAAACAGGCGTGTTTTACGACTTCGCCTCAAGCTGGCTGATTCTTCGCTGTCGTCACTTGCGCCTCGAGCGTGTCAGAATGACGACACTTTTGATTGACCCCCTATGAGGCCGTGAATCTATTCGTAGGACGGCCTTTTCAGGCCGTCGTTGCCACAAAAAAGCGTGTGATTTCGACGCCCTGAAAAGGGCGTCCTACATTCTTTCACAGCCTCTATGGGCCTTGGGGCGCTCGCCGACCGTTGGTTTGAACGTTTACCGCCCAGCCGGAGGCGCCGGCCATCGCAAAAGCCGGTGCCTCCGGCTGGGCGGCAAACAGGAGCGCGCTGGATGCGGAAACATGGTGTTCCACTGCGTTGCTTTCCCGAACCCGGTTCTGCAAGATTCCTCCCTCCACTTTTCAGCCGAACTGCTTTGAGACACTGACCATGATGTCCCGCTATCTTTCTGTCCAATTTGCTCTGTGCTCTGTAATAGCATCTTTGTCCGCGCTAAGTCAGGCTGCGGACCAACACGTCATTGTCCCGGGCTACGAACGGTTTCGAGCCGAGAAGCTGACAAGCGTCGAAGCCGGATCACTCCTGATCTCGGAGCTGAACTGTCAGTCGTGCCATGGAAAACTTCTTGATCAACCCGTGCCACCTCGACAAGCTCCCATCCTGACACAGGTTGGTGAACGGTCCAGTGCGGAGTATCTGAAGAAGTTCCTGGCAGATCCTCAGGCGGAGAAGCCCGGTTCTGCGATGCCGCGTCTCACGCACTTGAAGACTGATCCGACGACCGTTGATGCGATCACGGCGTTCCTGACGCAGGGTTCGGCATGGCGAGCCACTGCGGTCGGCGTCGATGCTGTCCGCCGAGGTGAAGAGTTGTTTCATAAAGTGGGTTGTGCAGCATGCCATTCGGATCGTCGAGACAACGCGGTGATCGACCAGATTCGTCGGGGCATCTCAGCCGGGCAGTCCACTGAAGAGGACGAGGAAGACGCTGAAGATAAGCCCGAGACGAAGTGGACTCGTCCTGCCTTCGCGATGCCTTTGGGAAAGCTGGAACAGAAATACAGCCTCTCAAGCCTGATCAATTTTCTGAGAGATCCCCATGCCGTACGTCCATCGGGGCGAATGCCGGCGTTGAATCTGACTCCGGAAGAAGCTCGCGATATTGCCAGCTATCTGCTGAAGGATGTCGACGTCGAACCGAATATCAACTTCGAGTACTTTGAGGGTGACTGGCAGAAGGTTCCGGATTTCACACAACTGAAAGCTGTCTCATCGGGCAAGACCACTGACTTTTCGGTGGGAGTCTCCCCGAAGAACGAACTGTTTGCCTTGCGATTCAGTGGCTTTGTGCACCTGCCCAAAGATGGACGTTATCGATTTCATCTGAGCTCTGACGACGGTGCTCGATTGCTGATCAATGGTAAAGTCGTTGTTGATAACGATGGAATCCACCCCGGCGGATTTCGCGACGGCCAGGCCGAATACAAAGCGGGGGCGTATGAGCTCGTCGTGGAATATTTCGAGTACCAAGGGCAGGAAGAACTGGCGGTCGAGATTGAAGGCCCGGAGTTGCCTCGCCAGCCTCTTGCAGGACTGGTCACTCTGACTAAGGATCCTCGCGCCTCAGAAACCACAGCCATTCCGGCCGCTTCTCCGGAGCTGGTTGAGAAAGGTCGACAGGCGTTTCAGTCTCTGGGCTGTGCCGCCTGCCATCAGCATGGCGATGGAGATAAGAAGTTGGCCTGGACCGGGAAAGCTCCTGTGTTTACAGCGATGAAGACATCCGGAGGTTGCCTCGCGGAAAAGCCGGCGGACAACATTCCGGCGTTTGCTCTGACAGAACAGCAAAGAACCGATATCGCAGCCGCACTGGAGGCCGCTCGACAATCACCAGACGCTGGCAAGTCATCAAACGATCCTGCTCTTGCTGCCAAAGCCATTCATGAAACGTTGCTGACGCTGAATTGCTATGCCTGCCATACACGAGGTTCGCTGGGAGGGGTTTCTGAGCCGATGAATCACCTGTTCGTGGGAAGCATCCCCGAGATGGGCGACGAAGGACGAATTCCACCATCCCTGGACGGCGCGGGGGATAAGCTGAATGAGGGCTGGCTGAAAACAATTCTGAACGAAGGCGCCAAGGATCGGCCTTACATGGCGACTCGTATGCCCAAATTCGGTGCCAGCCAAACCGGATCACTGGTCGCCTTATTTGCTTCGACAGATGCACTTGGCGAAGACAAGCCCGTCACTTTCCCGGAACCCGAGCATCGTATCAAAGCCGATGCCCGTCTGATGATTGGTGATCAGGCGCTGTCCTGCATCAAGTGTCATACGTTCGATAAGTACGCCGCGACAGGAATTCAGTCCCTGGACATGACCACCATGACTCGCCGCCTGCGTCGGGAGTGGTTTCATCGGTATCTGCTGGACCCTCAGAAATATCGCAGCGGAACTCGAATGCCGGCTGCATGGCCGAAGGGTCGTTCGGTGGTGCCGCAAATTCTGAATGGTGATTCGGATGTGCAGATTGAAGCCATCTGGACTTACCTGCTGGATGGCAAGAACGCCAAGGTGCCCAGCGGACTGCAGCGTCAGGCGATCGAACTCACGCCTGGGGATCGTCCGTTGATCTATCGCAACTTTCTGGAAGGCCTGTCTCCTCGAGGCATCGCGGTGGGATTCGCTGCGAAGGCTCATTTCGCGTGGGACGCGGAGCACATGACGCCGCGACTGATCTGGCATGGAGCCTTTATTGACGCCTCAAAGCACTGGGTTGATCGTGGTCCCGGCAATCAGGTTCCGCTGGGCGACCATGTGATGACGCTGCCGGCCGGGCCGCCTCTGGCTTCGCTGGAATCGTTGGATGGAGCCTGGCCCGATGGAAATCCGCGCGACAACGGCTTCGCTTTCAAGGGCTACTCTTTGGACAAAGCGGGCGTTCCGACGTTCAAGTATCGGTGGAACGAAGCGAACGTGACAGACACGATCCTGCCGTTCGAGACCAGTCCGGATAATGGGCTGCAAAGAACCATCACCGTGGCACCCGACAAAAAGCTGGAAAATGTGTGGCTGCGAATCGCCAGTGGCCAGAACGTTGAAGAGAGTGATGGCGCTGTCATTGTCGATGGCGTTCGCTTTCAGATTGAGGGCAAAGAGCCGGTTGTGCGAACGATCAATAATCGCCGGGAGCTATTAATCCCGATGACGGTCAACGCTGGAGAAACAGCGACGGTCCGAATCATTATGACCTGGTAACTCTCTTGTCCTGTTCTTTCAGTTTCCTAAAAGTCTCGCCATCGCCGACCGCGTTCAGGTTATCACCATGAAACATATCCTCTTCTCCTCCCTCGCTGCTGTCTTTTTGCAGGCCACTGCTGTTGCTCAGACAACGGTCCCGACCGAGGACGACTATTACCCACTAGCTCGCTTCACGATTCCAAATGGGATTGTGCTTGAAGCCGGTGCGATTGAACCTCTTCCCGACGGGACGCTGGCTGTTTCAACTCGCCGTGGTGACATCTATCGCGTCACAAATCCATTGGACGAAGATCCGACCAAAGCCACCTACGAATTGTTTGCTCAGGGCCTTCATGAAGTGCTGGGACTGACTTTCAAAGACGGCTGGCTCTACGCGACTCAGCGTGGCGAAGTGACTCGGCTGCGCGATACGGATGCAGATGGCCTGGCTGATGAAATCGAAACCTTCAGCGACAACTGGGGCATCAACGGTGACTATCACGAGTATGCCTTTGGTTCTCCGTTCGACAAGGACGGGAACATGTGGGTTGTGCTGTGCCTGACGGGCTCATTTGGCAGCGACTGCCCCTGGCGAGGCTGGGCGGTCAGAATTGATCCGCATGGAAAAATGATTCCGACCTGCAGCGGAATTCGGTCTCCGGGTGGCATCGCCTTCAACGCCGAAGGCGACGTCTTCTACACCGACAACCAAGGCCCGTGGAATGGTACTTGTAGCCTGAAGTGGCTGCGACCCGGTTCTTTTCAGGGACATCCCGGAGGCAATCGCTGGTTCTCAAAGACCGAAGGCGGAGCGAAGTCTGCCCCGAAGGAACCCGAGAGCGGCAGCCGAATCGTCGTGGAAGCCGACAAGATTCCGGAGTATGAGCCACCTGTCATCCTGTTTCCCTATCAGAAGATGGGCCAAAGCGCGAGTGGGATCGCGTGTGATGTGAGCGGTGGAAAGTTCGGTCCGTTCCAGAATCAGATGTTCGTGGGCGACGTGACTCACAGCACGGTGATGCGATGCTTCATCGAAAAAGTCGACGGACATTATCAGGGAGCGTGTT
>JBILXT010000254.1:0-10366 GCA_044378235.1 Planctomycetaceae bacterium | reverse complement strand
ATCGCGGGTGTTTTGGGCAAGTTTCTGAGCCCACATATCAAACAGTTTATCGTCGACGAATTCTTTGTACTTCAGCAGTACCCGCAGTTCCAGCCACCACGGTGAATCAGGTTCAGCCAGTTCGACATTGTAACCATGCTCAACGGCCATCACGGCGAATTCGCGAGTCTCTGCATTCAATCCGTTCCCGCGGTCGACAACAATCGGTGAAACCCCAGCGACGAGGGCCGCTTTCAGGCGAGCCAGATTCCATTTCCGGGCCTCAGGCAAAAGGTCTTTGTCAAAATCATACGATGCCGGATTCGTTCCGACCTGCGTATAAAAGTATTCATCGGTCTCCAGCAAAAGGCCGTTTTCTCCCACCAACCGCTTCGCACGATGACTCTTGCCGCAGCCTGGCAGTCCACGCATCAGATAAACGATCGGTTGTTGTGAAGAACTCATGATGATTGATTGTGCATGATGCGGTCATTGGACCAGATTGGCAGTCATGTTATACGCGAAAACACCCACGCTGTTGGCAGCGCGGGTGTCAGGAACTTTATGAATGAACTGCAATAGCCTGAAATTCAGGTTGTGTCGTCAGTTCTTTCGTTTGTCGCCATTTCCATGCTGCAGGTAGTCGTCCCCTTGTTCGCCGAACAAGTCGTCTATCATATTGTCATCTGCGATGCTTCCGATGAAGCTCAAGGCAGTGCTCAGGTGACCCATTTTCCAGGAAGCCATCGCCTGGTCAAGTGCTGTGAGATTTTCTTCATTCGCCGCTGAGCCTCCGATCAGCAGATCGTTACCCCGTCCACCTTTCAACTTGTCCCTTCCCGTTCCGCCGATCAGAATGTCGGCACCGCTGCCGCCATCGAGATCATCGTTGCCAGCTCCGCCAATGAGCACGTCGTTGCCTCGGCCACCTTTGAGATGATCTTTGCCTGCACCGCCGAAGACGAATTGCGAAATCGCTGCGTCAGCACTGCCGTCCGATCCCCCATCGCTGCCACCGTCGGAACCGCCGTGGAAGTGGTCATCGCCTTCGCAAAGGTAAGCCACGACACGATTAATGGACGAAATCGCAAATACTTTCTTGATGTTATCGCTGCCGCCATCGCTGCCACCGTCAGAGCCTCCGCCCTGATTCAGTTTCACGTCGACCTTCAGCTGATTTTTCTTTTCATCGAACTTCAGGTTCACATGATCGCGACCTGTCGTGCCAATGATATACAGCGTGCCGTTGACGACACCAACTCCCTGTACCACAGCGGTTGTCGTCGATGAAGCCGTTCCACCCCGTCCATCATTGACGATCACTGTGACGGTGTAGATCCCGCCGTTCTGATATGTATGACTGCCTGCCAGAGTATTGGCCAGTTGATTCACAGCAACAACCGAGGTCGTCCCGTCGCCCCAATTGACTGTCGCCATGTGTGTATCGGACAAATCCAGGTCGCTGAATGATCCGCTGACCGTGACGACTTTATTCGCCGACGCGTCACAGACATCGTCGTGACTTGAGACCACACTGATCACGATCGGACCATCATTTTGACCGGCGATCGTAATCGTCACGGATTTACTGGCCGTTCCATCGAGTGAAACAACCGTAAAGCTGTCGGCGACGCTTTCACCAACTGCCAGCCACTGCAAATTGGCCGTTCGTGTGTAGGTCCAGTTGCCGGCCGCATTGATGCTGAAGTTGCCATAGGATCCGACCGTTCCTGTCTGCGGCTGGAAGACGTTCTCGCCATCGTCCACGTCGCTGACCGTCATCACTCCGTTGTCGCCAGCCTGGTCTTCGGTCATAGCACCCACGTTATCACCACTGATCGTGGCAGCGTCGTTGACACCGGTGATCGTCACCGTGACCACTTTGCTGTCCGTGCCGTCGGCAGAGACCACCGTGAAGCTGTCGGTCAGGATGTCGCCCGCGTTCATCGAATCAAGGTTCGAGGTCCGCGTATACGTCCAGTTGCCAGCCGCGTTGATGCTGAAGGTGCCATAGGTGCCCGCGACGCTGGTCAACGGTTGAAACACATTTTCGCCGTTGTCCACGTCACTGACCGCCAGGACTCCGTTGTCGCCAGCCTGGTCTTCGGTCATGGCTCCGGTGCTGTCGCCACTAATAGTCGCCGCGTCATTGACGCCGCTGACATTGATCGTGACGGTGCCAGAAGCATTACCCTCATCACCATCGGTGATCGAGTAGCTGAAGCTGTCCGTAGTGCTTTGAGAAGCGGATAGTGCATTCAGTGTCGCCGAGGTCGTCGGATTATAGCTGAAAGAACCATCGGAATGCAGAATGATTGTGGCCCCGAGACTCGACAGAAACGTCCCTGTAGTCGTTACTGTGAGCGGGTCATTGACCCCCGCCGGATCGGTATCATTGGTGAGCACGTTGCCTGAAGTCAGAGAATCCTCGTTGGTACTCGCGTTGTCGGCGTTTGCGGTTGGAGAGACGTTGTTGACTGTGACAGCGGCAGAAGTCTGCGTATCGCTTCCCAGATCGTCGTCACTGATTGTGATCGCGACCGTAAACAGATCACTCCCTGAAACCGTCGTTGGATCATCGTCTGTGAACGTGCGAGTTAAACTGAACGTGTCGCCGGTAATCGTCACCGGAGAGGTTGTTCCATCGGTCCAGGTCGCCGTGGCGGTGAAGGTATCGCCGCCAATCCCACTCAGCCCCTGACGTACCTGTTCAATCTCTGTACTGCTGAGGGCGCGATCGTAGATGAACACGTCATCGACCAGGGCATCGACGGTATGTCCGCCGAAATTGATTAATCCGCCGATCGAGGCCACGGAACTTCCGCTCCCGTTGTTGACAGAGATTGTCTGGTATTGATTGTCCCAGGCAACGATGGCCGTGTTTGTCAGCTGGTTGATCGAGACCGCGATAAAATGCCAGGCATTCAGATTGTTGCGCGGCTCTGGAAGCGTTGACGTATATTCGCCACCGGCGCCAGTCGCCAGACCGTTTCCATAACGCGAATCGTGCAGGATCAGAGAGCGGTCGTAACCGCCATCGTCGTGTCCCATGATCCAGCCCGGTCCGCCAGTGTTGCTGCGCAGATTGACGAACATCCCGAAGGTGATCTCCGGAAATACGGCCGGACTGATGTCGATCGGCAACGTCGCCAGCGACGACTGCCCACCATCAAACGAGAATGCCTGCCCGCTCAGTCCTGAGCCGAAGGCGGTCGTTGAGCCGAGAGTGCCATGGGCATTTCCCACTGCATCGAACGCGTTACCATCGCCGCGATAAAGGTGGACCAGTCCCGCAGGCAGTGGGGTCGATCCCGCCCCAAGTGCCGGGTCGGTAAATGTGCCCGTCACTGTGACCGATTCGCCTTCGTTGATCGCGGTGGAACTCAGATTGACCGACGTGATTGTAGGTGCGACGTTGCGAACTGTCACCGCGGCAGACGTTTCAGAATCGCTTCCCAGATCGTCGTCGCTGATTGTGATCGTGACGGTGTAGAGATCACTCGCGGAGGCCGTCGGATTGTCGTCGCTGATAGCCCGCGTTGTCGTAAACGTTGCGCCTGTGATCGTCACCGGGGTTGTGACGCCATCGCTCCAAAGGGCCAAACCGGTAAACGACTCGGTGTGGCCGACCGTACCAATGGATAAGTTGTCGATCGCGCCGCCAAATCGACCAGACCCGGGATTGTTCGTGGAAACTCGAATGCGAACGTCACCGCTGCCGTCTCCCGTGTAAGTGAACGAATACAACGACAGATCCTGAGCATCGGGAAGTCCCGTCCAGACGCCCGGCAGCACGGTGTGGGAAGCCAGCACACTGTTGTCTCCGCGCAGGACCTCGATCACCAGACCATCGGCGGCCGTATTTCCCTGGCCGCCGCGATAATCCGAGGGGCCTGCATCAAACGAAACCTGATACAGCGTTCCGACGCTATTGGCGCTGACGCCACTGGCCATCGTGATGGCGTTGTCACTATAGAAACTTGGCGCGAAGTTGTGTGATCCAAAATCTACCGCGTGGACCGCATGAAAACCGCTGCCGATCCAGCCGGGCACGCTGCCGGCGAAGGACACTTCCAGCCCCGTTCCTCCCTGGAGAGCATCCTGGTTGCCCGAATATCCATTGAAATCGTCGGAGAAGATCACGCTGATCGAGTTCGTGCCGGCTGGATCGGTGAAGGTGCCGCTAACGGTGACCGATTGACCCTCATTGATGGTCGCATCACTGACATTCAGGTTTGTGATCGTGGGCGCGAGGTTGTTGATGGTCAGTGTTGTCGTGGCAGTGTCGCTTTGAACGCCGTCGCTGACGAGTACTGTCACTGTGAGACTATCGGGTCCATCCCCCAGACCCAGTCCGACCATCTGCGCGGGCGTCAGAGTGGGCGAGACTCCTGTGATGTTTTCATCGTAATCGCCGTCGCCGTCGACGTCCCAGGTATAGGTCAGCAGTGTCTGTGAATCGATGTCGGTCGAAGCAGAGCCATCAAGCGTCAGACCGTCCCCTTCATTAATGACATACGGCCCGCCAGCATTGGCGATGGGAGCGTAGTCGTCGTTCACAATTGTCCCCACGGCGCTGGCGGTCGAGCCGGAGGCGATTTCCTCTGCGGAAAGGGCCCGATTGAATATGCGGACCTCGTCGACGCGGCCGGGGAAGAACTCGTTGACTCCGGCGGCGCCACCGATATAGAGAGGTCCGCTTCCATTGCTCATGGTTGCAGTGCCGTTCACCACCATCACTCCATCGACATACATGGTCTGCGTGTTGGCGGCGCCATCCTGCACGATGCTCACAAGCTGCCAGGTGCCGACCAATGGTGTCACGGAGCTATGCAGATTGTGATAGGGAGTGCCGTAGACCCAGCGGTTAGAGGGATCGATCCAGATCCCATACCAGTTTCCGGCATCACGGCTCTTGGTAACGACGCCCGCCCAATGATTCGGGAGGTTGTCTGTGTAGACCCAAGCTGACACGGTATAGCTCTGCGAGTTAGTAAATTGTAGCGACGGATGATTTGCCACTCGAACAACACTGGAGGTCCCGTCGAATTGAAACGCCTGCCCCACAGGGCCGCTTGCGTAAGCGGG
Source organism: Planctomycetaceae bacterium (assembly GCA_044378235.1). Lineage (GTDB taxonomy): Bacteria > Planctomycetota > Planctomycetia > Planctomycetales > Planctomycetaceae > SXXK01. The sequence continues at coordinate 5,299 of JBILXT010000254.1, read as the reverse complement.
CGTGCCGATCCACGTGCCATTATTGGTTCCCGTCTGGTCGCTCGTCGTATTGTCGCCGCTCCAGCGACTGACCAGCCCGGAACTGACCAGACCGGAACTGCCAATATTCACAATGCGCCCCGAAGCCACTGCAGAAGTCAGATTGACCGTCAACGTTTCTGTCAGTTCAACTTTGTCGTCATCCGTCGTCACGATGGTGATCATGCCGCCGGTTTGACCTGCGGGAATCGTGATTGTCTGATTCGTTTGGCCACCGTAGTCGCTGTCACTCGTCGTGGCAGTACCATCGGACGTGGAATAAGTGATCACAGTGTCCACGCCGATTGCGTTTGACAGAGTTACCGGAAACTCGAGGTGCCCTCCTTCGGTCACGGAGGCATCGCCGATCGTTGCCGTGGGAGAAGGATTGACTGTCAGCGTGACGTCGTTATTGTCGCTCCCTCCCCTATACGAAATGACAAACTCGACACCGTTAATCAAAAGGAAGGCCCCCTCAGGCAAGCCGTTGAAGGTGCCCGAGACCGGTTCGGTCCCATCATTGGCGATGATCGTTGCCGTGCCGCTCGTGGCCGTGACGGTGCCCGTCGTGATCAGATTTGCGTTATTCAGGCTGACCGTACCTGTGACGTTGAGCTGATCGTAGTCTGTTCCGGCAGTCGTGACGCCGTTGACTTCTACTCTGAAATTTGAGCCAGCGGCGAAGATCGCGTTACCCGAGGCGAAATCGCCGACCCCCGCCGTCAGACCGGCGGCGACCGTCCCGCCACCCAGCACATTCAGATTGCCAGCGATCGACCCATTGCCATTGAGCGTTCCATTCGGTCGGACATGCGTTGCGCCGGCGTACGTATTCGCACTGTTGAACACGACAGTGTTCGTCCAAATGTTGACCTGGCCAGTTCCGCTGATGTCATTGGCGAAATGGACACCCTGCACCGTCGTACCTGCTCTTGAGAACTCAAGAGCGCCGTTGTTGACAATCGGGCTGCCAGGGGAAAGTGCTCCATTCGGGCCACCGGTTCCAATCTGGATACCCCCGGCGGCGATTGTTGTCGTTCCGGTATACGTCTGATTGCCGCCAATATAGAGCCTGGCCCCGCCGATTTTCGACAGTCCACCGTTTCCGTGTACCACACTGTTAATCACGAGGTCGCGATTTCCGCCCACGGTGAATAGGCCAGCAGCCGAGACGTTCCCCGAATTCAGCGACAGATTCACACTGCCATTGCTATCGACCTGTCCTCCTCCTGCAAGGATCGTAAGACCTCGAGTGAATGCAGCTGCTCCCCCGGTGTAATTCAAAACACCTTTCGTCGACGAACTGCCGAGCACCACAGTACTGCCCGTGTTTCCAAGATTGCTGTTTCCTGCTGAGACAACAATTTTCGAAGCATTAATCGTCCCCTCACTGATCGTTGTCGCGCCAGTGTAGGTATTGGCACCACTCAAGATGATCGTTCCGATGCCGGATTTCTCGAGGCTGCCTGCCCCGGAAATCACACCGCTGAAGGTGGCCGAATTATTCAGGGACCTGAGACGCAGCGCGGCGCCAGGCGCCATCTGGATCGGGTTGGCGACCGTCATGCCCGACGCTTGAGTGAAAATGATTCCGCGACCTGTATCGCCGCCAGTAATCTCGGAAGACAATGTTCCCGTTCCAAGACCGGCCGAGTGATTGAGGAAAATTGAAGGATATGTATTGCCAGCGCCGTCGAGGACGACACCGCCGCTGAACGTGTTTGAATTGCTGAAGCGTGCCCAGCGACCGCTGACATCACTGGTAAGGCGTATTGCTCCGGAGCCAGAAATAACTCCGTTGAACTCGATGTCTTTCCCGCCGCCGAAGGGAATTGCCACAGTCGCCGTGCCGCCTGTGAGCGAAACGGAATTGTTGAGTGTCAGTTGCGCACCACCACCTTCACCCTTGAATGTCGAGTTGCCGGCGAGAGTGAGTGTGCCGGTACCAATGCCGGATTCAACGGCGAGAGTCGCGCCGGAGTCGACATTCGTGCCGCCGCTGTAGGTGTTGTTTCCAGCCAATGTCAAGGTTCCGCCTGCCACAGTCAGCGCCGTGGCGGCGTTCGCTCCATTTTCGATAACGCCGCTGTAAGTGCCGATGCCGTTCACAGTCAACGTCGCTGTACCGCCGGGAGCGTGGTTGGTAATGACTCCCATCCCGGTGAATACGCCGCCGTCGAGTGAGACGTCGGTATCGTTCAGGTCGACTGTGTCCAGGGCCGAGACGTCTGGCAACGCCGAAGTGAGCGAAATGTTCTGGATTCCACCACCGAACTGAATCGTGTCCGCGCCTGAATTGCTGTTGGCCTCAGTGATAGCCCAGCGGAGACTGCCTGCAGAGAGGTCGTCAAGTGTGTTGGTCACCATGTAGGCCGCAAGGTACAGTCGAGCCTCCAGAGCCTCTGGAGAGAACATTCTCTTTGACTTTCGCCTGCCCGAAACCCCAGGTTGCTGACTGGCCCTTTTGCTACTGTATTGCCTGAGTGTAGTTAATAAAGTTCTCATTGACATACCGGACAAGCCTCTGAAAGTAGACCCAGGAAAAAGTCACACACGCCATGAGCAGTCTCACCCTCCTTTTGGGATTGCTCCAAAAAGAGAACGGCGATGGCCCACGAATTAAGGATGAATTGATTCGTACCGCGACCCAAAGGAGCGATCGCAGTGATCAATTGTTAGCCAACCGTACATGCACCGAGGAAGATTGGTGGCTTCCGTCTCCAAACACGCCCCTTCACAAATGATCTCGCCATCTAGCAGGCCCTTGAACACCATATCGCACAAGGGCTTAACCTCATGATCACCAGGGTTTGTTCAGACTTTGCTTCCGACTCAAGCAGAGATTCCATTCGCCAACTGTACACTCACGCCCGACGGGCGTTGCCCCCCATACAAAATTCAAATAATGAAGATTTCTTTCCAAGTCTTGTGAAAAGGAATGACGCTGAATGGCGCCGGGCTTGCTGATCCGCAAGTCGCGAAGACGACGCCCGTTCAAAACTTTTGGTGTTGAACTAAAACCTCTGAGAGCCATGCTGGGGCGGCTTACGACGATGATTGTCGCGTTCGGAATGTAATGCTGTGTGTGAGTAAGCGATAAAGCCGTGCAGACGTGGCCTGGAGTTATTCCCGACATTGAAGTCAACAAAACAGACATCAAGGAGGGCAGAGACAGAGTGCTGCTCGAAGCTACCCGCGCGGCACAGGGACCGGAAGTACGAGACCTCGCCAGATCCTCAGCGGTTTGTGCTTCTGATGACGCCCCTGCACCGAGCACAGCCACACTTGACGGGATCATTGATCTCGTTCACCCGGGAACAACGATTCTTTGACAGGCCAATACAGAACGTCGGATCATGTTCACAGTTACTGGCAAGAAGCCTCGGCTTCGGTCAGCTGGATGTACGCTTTCCAAAGATCTTCATCTGACCAGTCAGCGACGTTGGATCGAAGCAGGTAGCAACCTGCACTCAGAATCGCCCAGTCGCAAAGCGCTTCTATCTTCGGCAATCTTCTCCTCAATACGCTGCGTAATCCCTTCCTCCATCTTTGATTGCTCACGACTGTGACACAGGATGCTGCCAGTCTCCAGAGGAATCGTCCTGCTCAGCAGATTCGAGGAAGTGGTGCTCCGGTTGGTTCGTCAAGTGGACGCGGTGGACCAAAGCTGCGGCGAATCGTGACCGGGCTGATTCCCGCAGGCTGCACTTCTCCGATGATGGCCGCTTGCTCAAATCCGACCACAGTGCGCATCGCCTCAATGGCCAATTGTGCATAAGCGACGTCAATGGCAACTACGATCGTCCCTTCGTTGGCCACATACAGCGGGTCCAACCCCAGCAGCTCACAGGCCCCGCGGACGGCGTCTGTAACCGGAAGGCTGGCTTCCGTCAAAGCAAAGCTGTGGCCACTCTCCTGAGCCCATTCATGAAGCACGCCTGAGACTCCGCCGCGAGTTGCGTCGCGAATCGCTCGCACATGTTCGCCCACAGCATCGCGGAGCGCGGAAACGACTGGGAACACAAAACCGGAATCGCTTACGGACTCGGCACCCAGCGAGAATCCTCCGCGAGCACTCATCACGGCAATGCCATGGCGGCCAATCGGCCCGGAGACAAGGACTTTGTCACCAACTCGAATCGCCCCCGGCCCAGGCGGCAGCGGATCCATGATTTCGCCAACACCGCTGGTATTGATGAACAGCCCATCAACCGCCCCACGAGGAACCACTTTTGTATCGCCGGCGACGATCGCAACTCGGCATTCCCGAGCGGCACGAGCAACACTGTCCAGAACCGTCTCCAGAATAGCTTTCGGCAGCCCCTCTTCAATAATCAGCGACAACGTGAGCCAGCGAGGATACGCACCGGCCACCGCAAGATCATTGACTGTCCCGAAAACAGAAAGCGAGCCCAGATCTCCGCCAGGAAAAAACAGCGGAGACACCGTATGACTGTCCGCGCAGATGGCAAGGCGACAGCCAAGCGACGTGACTCTGGCCGCATCGGCAAATGCTGTGTGCTCCGCCGAAGCGACCCGCGGCAGAATTGTCTCTGCGATCAGCCGACGACTTAGTCTCGCGCCTTCGCCATGAGCGAGCGAGATTCGTTCCGCGTCGGCTGAGATCGCGATCGGACAATTAAGGCTCCAGTTGGAAGGATGATTCACAGCTCGGCCCTTGGGTGAAATTTTTCGTAAGCAGCGCAGGCCCCTTCGGACGAAACCATCGGTGCTCCAAGCGGCGTTTCCGGCGTGCAGGCTTTCCGGAACTCCGGGCAGTCACACGGCTTCAAACGTCCCGTCAGCACCTCCCCGGCGCGACATCGGGATTGCAGCTCAGCAGAAGTCTTGATCTCATCCGTTGCAACTCTTCTCAGGTTGAACCGATGGATTGCGTCGAACTGTTGAAGCTCTTCGCGAATCGAGTAGCCTCCGGAGTCCACCGGCCCTATTCCGCGCCAGACGCGAGTATCAATTTCATAGACCCTTGCGATCACATCACGTGCATGCTGGTTTCCGATTCTGTCGACCGAGCGGCTGTAGCTGTTGTGGACCTCGGCAATGCCGGACTCAAGCTGCGTCACACAATCAAGAATGCCCTGCAGCAAATCGATCGTTTCGAATCCCGTGACGACGACCGGAACACGGAAGCGACGCACGAATTCTTCGTAGTCTGAATAACCCGTGATGCAGCAAACGTGGCCGGCAGCAAGAAATCCCTGCACTCGATTTTGAGGCGCCTGAATTAAAGCTTCCATGGCCGGGAGGACTCGCACGTGAG
>JBILXT010000659.1:0-2915 GCA_044378235.1 Planctomycetaceae bacterium | reverse complement strand
CGGGGAGTGTAGCGGCGACTCGCTTTGGCCTCAACCAGCCCTGCGAACGGGAAATTGTAGGGGCGACTCAGTTGAGCGTGGCCCTGCGAAGCCTAGAATGCGGGAAACCAGAAGTAAGATTTTTTCCAGCTGAATGCTGACTGTTCAGCCAGCTCAAACTTCTGCGTTATCAGGATGAAGGACAATTCAAATGCCGTATACATTGCCCGCACTGCCCTACGCGTACAACGCGCTGGAACCCCATTTTGATGCTCGCACGATGGAAATCCATCACACCAAGCATCATCAGGCTTACATCAACAACGTGAACACAGCTCTGGCCGATTCACCACTGCTGAACAAGTCCGTCGAAGATCTTGTCAGCGACCTGAACGCTGTTCCAGAGGCTGCTCGCACTGCCGTTCGTAACAATGGTGGCGGACATGCGAATCACTCGCTGTTCTGGACCGTGCTGTCTCCAACCGGCGGCGGGAAGCCAGCTGGTGATCTGGCTGCAGCGATCGACAAGGCCTGTGGAAGCTTCGACGCTTTCAAGGAGCAGTTCTCCAAGGCTGCGACAACTCGTTTCGGCAGCGGCTGGGCGTGGTTGAGCGTTAAGTCTGACGGTTCTCTGGTTGTTGAAAGCACAGCGAACCAGGATTCACCGCTGTCAGAAGGTCGCACACCAATTCTTGGACTCGACGTCTGGGAACACGCTTACTACCTGCACTACCAGAACCGACGTCCTGATTACATCGGCGCGTTCTGGAACGTTGTGAACTGGGCTGAGGTTGCTCGCCGATTTGCGGCAGCAAAGGGCTAGTACTCCGTCAAGATAAAGAATTCGGGTTGGCGGTAGTGGATCTTGCTAAAGATCCCCTGGCTGCTGGACCTTTAGCAAGGTCCAACACCCGACATTCAAATCTTGACAAGACACTCGTTGATGAATTAGTCGTTTACCGGAGACGCCGGCCAGCGCGACAAGCCGGCGCCTCCGGCTGGGCGGTAAACAAGAGCATGAAAAAAGCCGTGCGAATCATTCGATCCGCACGGCTTTTTTTGCAATCTGCAATCTTCACTCTCCAATGCCGCCTTCGGCTCCGCCCTGCATGTCTTCCATGCGTTTGAGCACATCTTTGTACTCATAATCAACGGCCATGATTTCGCCGTAGTGATGTTCGGCCTGTTCGTTCTTCCCGGCTTTCTCGTAGATACGGCCCAGCAGATAATGGGCTGTCTTAAAGGCATCCGGACGATCCTGAGCACTCAGCCCATCCAGTGCTTTTTCCAGCTGTCGTCGAGCCAGATCCAGTTTGCCGTCGCGAACAAAGCATTCGCCCAGCAGCACGAGCACATCGCTTTTCATTGTCGGATTGGCCACGGCCTGTTGCAGCAGCGGAATCGCCTTCGGATATTGCTTGGCGTCGAAGAGTCGCTTAGCGAGTTCGTACTTCTTCTTCAGATCGCTGGGGTTGTTCTCGACACCGTGAGTGTAGAACGCAATTTCCTTTTCCAGTAATTCGGCCTTCAGAGCTTTCGCCTTTTCGATCAGGCGTTCCTTGCCGGGATTCTTGCGAGCACGCTCTTCGGCTTCGATCTGGTCATTACGAAGCATCACCAGCTGAACTTCCTGAAGCTGCTCACTGATGTCAGCGTTGCCCTTGGATAACTCGAGGGCTTTGTTCAACTGATCAGCGGCTTTCGGGAATTCACGAGTGCCTTTGTAGTACTCCGCCAGCTTCAGGTACAGATTGACGTTCTGAGGATCCTTACGGATCGCATGGATCATATCTGTTTCTTCTGATTCGCCCGGAGCATCGGCCGGCTTTGGTCCGCCTCGACGGGCAATTCGGTCGGCTTCATAGGCGTTTAATGGAGCGGCGGGCTGTTCGACTTTCACATCACGCGTGTTGTCCGCATCGTTGTAGCCGCTCTTCATTGTGGATTCTGCGTCGCAACGCCCCATCATGCTGCGAGCATCACTGTCGGTCGGAACCAGCTTGTAGACTCGTTCAAAGTATGGGCGAGCGGCCTTGAACTCCTGTCGTTCAAAAAGAAAGTGCCCCATGCGGCGATTGTAGTCGACATTGTCTTTGTCGTACTCGATCGCACGTTCAAGAGCATAGCGAGCCACATTCATATTGTTCTGGCTGGCACAGGCATCGCCGAGATCAAACCACAATTGCGGGTCCCAGGGATTTGTGAGCAGACCCTCCTCGGCGGTTGCTTCAACATTCTTCCAGTCCTTCTGCATCCGCGATTTTTTTAGCCGCGTCTTTACGCCCATCAGACGCATCCCGGCCATCTTCGCCCCGGAACCGTTGTCGTTGTAGGACTTGCGAATACAGCCATGCTTGGATTGTCGATACAGGAGATGCTCGGGCATCAGCCGAACGCAATTGGAGAAGCACTCGATTGCGTACGGCCAGTTCTTGTGGTTCATGGCCTCAGTGCCTTTGCGGAACCAGTCCTGAGCCCCTTTTTCCCGTTCACTCATTGCTGAATTTGCCTTCACAGACAGGATTATTCACGTCGAAACGCATGGCCTTGGAGATCAGAAACGATTCCGGCGAGTCCACGTCGTTCAGAAACCCGGCAAGTATTCAATGATCGGCCAGATTTCCTTCACCAATTTAGCATAGCCAACCAGCCACTGCCACAGTTCTGTCGTGGGTGACGGCTTCTGGCTGAGGATTACCTGAGATGCACGGTAGAAACGGAACTGTCGAAGCGCGTTCGAGTCGCCTCGACGAAAGGCTTGACGCTGCCTGTGGAAACACATTCGACCGAAAGATTTGGTGACCGAAAAATTGAAACGCAGGGGCTCGTGCGTGTTTTTGCTCTCAATCTTTCGGTCCTGAAATCTTTCGGTCAAATTGATTTGTGCCTGAGGCCGCCACTCGCCACTCGTGCAGCGACATGTTTGGTGTGACAGA
>JBILXT010000658.1:0-2919 GCA_044378235.1 Planctomycetaceae bacterium | reverse complement strand
TTCGCGGGCGTAGTCGAACATTGGTGACGACAAGTAGCGTTCTCCGGAGTCTGGCAGAATCACGACGATCGTCTTGCCAGCGGCTTCGGGGCGAGCGGCGATCTTCAGAGCGGCGGTCATCGCAGCTCCGCAACTGATCCCGCAGATGATGCCTTCTTCGCGAGCAACTCGTGGTGCCATCTCCATGGCTTCTTCATCCGTCACCTGGATCACTTCGTCAACCAGTGACATGTCGAGAATATCGGGCTTGAAGCCAGCACCGATGCCCTGGATTCGATGCTTACCTGGTGCGCCGCCGGAGAGAACAGGGCTTGAAGCGGGTTCAACGGCGATCGACTTGATGTTGAGGCCCTTCTCCTTCTTCAGATATCGAGTCACCCCGGTGATTGTGCCGCCGGTGCCAACACCTGAAACGAAGTAGTCCACCTTGCCCGCGGTGTCTTCGAAGATTTCCGGACCCGTTGTGCGAAAGTGAATCTCTGGATTCGCAGGATTCTTAAACTGCTGAGGAATATAACAGTTGGCCTTCTGAGCCAGCTCTTCGGCGCGGGAAATTGCGCCTTTCATTCCTTCAGCACCGGGTGTCAAAATCAGGTTGGCACCGAAGGCTCGCAGAATCATGCGGCGTTCGACGGACATGGTTTCCGGCATTGTCAAAGTCAGCTTGTAACCTCGAGCTGCACAGACGTAAGCCAGGGCGATCCCAGTGTTACCGCTTGTTGGTTCGACAACTTCCATGCCGGGCTTCAGCTTGCCGGTCTTCTCAGCATCCCAAATCATTGACGCGCCGATTCGGCACTTCACGCTGTAAGCCGGATTGCGGCCTTCGATCTTGGCGAGGACGGTGGCCTTGAGCCCGTTGGTGAGCCGGTTGACTCGCACAAGAGGCGTCCGTCCGATGGTTTCAGAATTGTCAGCAAAAATGGCCATGTGGGAATCAACCTTTCTCAGAATAACGTCAACGATCCGCGGACGCCTCAGACGTTCGTTTGTCGGCGAAGCGGTTTGATAAAGCCTGCAGAATGCGTTTCATAGCAAAACTGGCGGAAATTGGCGAAGTGAAATCTTCGGACAGACCCATGGAGAGAAGAAAACGGGGATTGGATCACCAAAACGAGGGCTTTCGAAGCACAGTCGGACAGGAATGTCCAAACTGGAGGCAACGAGAAAAGCTGTCGCTCCGGTAGAGCATTCCCGCACTCTTCGACAGTTCATTCGTGAACATCAGTTTCCTTTAAAGCAGAAGTTAACCGACGTTTAACTCGAGCTTAACCGAGGTCTGGAAAACTCTCACTGATCGATGTTCAGCGAAGTGCTTGTTGTGACGCGCAGCAATCCTGCATGTCTGCTGACTGATGCAGCGAACTTCATCTGACGGAAGAGATCTGGTCAGCAGTGCCATTTTCGAGCGAGGGAAAAACCCTGGTCACCCTCAGCACTCAGCTTAAGCAGCGTTGCACTCACAGCGCGCGATCGAGGCGATGGAGGTGTCAGGAATTGCCGGTTCAGCAGGTTCCGCTGTCTGGAATTCGAAAAACGAGTGATGAATTCGCGAGAGAGAACTTCATTGGTCTGAGGTTTGCCTTGAGGACTCATCAAGTCCCCCAATGACTCCATGGAAGCAGGTTCAAGTCAAAGGAGATTGTGCAGTGATAAGCAAAGTTGCCATTCGAAAGATTCGAGAAAACTGGTTTCCTCTGGCCATGATGGTGATTGGCTTCGTGTCACTTTTCGACACGTATCTGATCTGGCATTTTGAAGAGGAAATGTTGTCGATGGAAGAAAATCCGATTGGGTATTGGCTGTTGGAAATGGATAACGGCGGAATCGGGATCTTCGTTCGTACGAAACTGGCGGGAACCGTTTGTGTTCTCTCGACACTCGTGCTGATGTGGCGTCTGCGAAGCCGTATTGTTTTCCCGGTCACAACGTCTGTTGCGTCGTATCAGGTTGGATTGTTCTTTTATTTGACCGTGTCGTAAGTTTCGATGATCGTGAACGGCGGGATCGTGAAATTCATGAACGGCAGTATTGAGACTGGTCTGAGGCAGGTTCAATAAGTTGCAGGGGCCCCGTTGCTGTTGGGGAAAGTCACAATTTCACTGAATTCAGTGCCGCATGATTTGGAGAGGCTGGAGGCCTGTTTTTAGCCCGACAATGGCCTGAAATTGAAGACGTGGTAAATCTTTGCGTTGGCAGAGGCAGAGAATTCGGCATTTGCTAGGATGCTCGTGTCAGCAGAAACAGGTTCTGTGACACCCGCCAGTTTTGTAACAACGCAAGTGACGATCGCCATGGGAAGAAGTTTCGAAAATCGTAAGGCCTCGATCTTCAAGACAGCAGGTCAGAAGTCCAAGCTTTACTCGAAGTATGGCAAGCAACTGTATGTGGCTGCCAAGAATGGTGTGCCTGACCCCGAGAACAATCCTGTATTACGAAGCATGATTGAACGTGCCAAGCGTGAGCAGGTGCCGAGCCACGTCATTGAGAAGGCGATCGAAAAAGCCAAGGGCGGTTCTGGCGAAGACTTTGCCACCGTTCGTTATGAAGGCTTCGGTCCCGGTGGTTGTACGGTGATCGTCGATTGTCTGACGGACAATAACAACCGCACCATCACCGATGTGCGAACTTGTTTTACTCGCACAGGAGCCAAGTTAGGTCCAACAGGATCCGTGGCTCATATGTTCGATCACCTGGCAATCTTTTCGTTCAAGGGCGACGACGGAGACACCGTTCTGGAAGCCCTGTTGAATGCTGACATCAACGTTGACGATGTCGAAAGCAAAGACGGTCAGGTCACAGTGTTTGCTCCGGCCAGTGAGTTCTACAAAGCCAAGACTGCGTTGCTGGAAGCGTTCCCGAAAATTGATCTGGAAGTCCAGGAAATCACGTTCCATCCTCAGGCGAACAAAGAGCTGA
>JBILXT010000253.1:0-10426 GCA_044378235.1 Planctomycetaceae bacterium | reverse complement strand
TCGTAGCGATCGGCGACAAGGTCGACGTTATGGTTCTGGGGATCAACGAAGACAAGCAGGAAATTTCTCTGGGCATGAAGCAGACTCAGCCCAATCCATGGGACGAAGTGGCTTCCAAGTACCCACCAGGAACGATCGTCAAAGGCACGGTTCGCAACCTCACCAACTACGGTGCGTTTGTTGAACTTCAGGAAGGCGTCGACGGCCTGCTGCACATCAGCGACATGTCTTGGACTCGCAAGGTGTCTCATGCCAACGAAATCCTGAAGAAGGGCGATCCGATCGAATGCCAGATCCTGAGCGTCGACGAAGATCGTCGCCGTATCGCTCTGGGCCTGAAGCAGCTCGCTGAAGATCCATGGGAAACACGGATTCCAGAAAAGTACGCGCCTGGCAAGACTGTCACGGGCAAGGTTACGAAGATCACCAACTTCGGTGTCTTCGTTCAGCTGGAAGACGATCTCGAAGGCCTGCTGCATGTTTCTGAATTGGCCGACCACAAGGTCGAGCACCCAGAGAACATGGTTCAGGTCGGACAGGATCTGGAAGTTCGCATCCTGCGTGTTGATACCGGCGAACGTAAGATTGGTCTGAGCCGCAAGTCAGAAGCGAAGGAAGCTGAAGCCACGACCGGAGCGACTGAAGGCGAAGCCGCAGCACCAGTTCAGGCTAAGCCTCGCGAAGAACTGAAGGGTGGTACCGGTTCCGGTGCTGGCCCGCTGTTCTCACTCGGTGGCAGTGAAGAGTAACTTAGACTGAAGATCTGAGCTCCCGGTAGACTCTGTTTGCCGGGATTCAGGCTTCGAAGTCAACAATATGAAAGCCTCTCGGTGTGTTTGCCGAGGGGCTTTTTTTGGTTTCTGCGCGAAATGAAGTGCGCAGATCGAAAAGTTGTTTAGACCGCTAATGAACACTCATGAACGCTAATTGTTTCTGAGGTCCGGCGGTTGCTGGCCCCGAAGACCTTGTCGAGCAATGAGAGCCTTCGTGTCCAATATGGATGATGCCGTTGTTTCTCCACCTTTTTTGCATTTATCGGCGTTCATCAGCGGTTGAAACTCAGGTCTTTTCGCCGTTCTCGGTTTCGCTGACGCTCAGGTCCGGCCATGGAGATCCCTCGCTGCTTCATTTGCTTCGTCCCGGGGCACGCACTTCATTTCGCGCAGAGCCTTTTTTTGTTGCTGCGATTCGAAGCGACCGCCCTAATGACGTCGGCAAGAGAGTCAGGATTCATCGTAAGTTCATTTGGTGCCGACGTGGGTGCTAAGGAAACGCAGCTTTCATCAAGCCGCATTCTGTTACTGCAGGAGTATCAGCCATGAAAATGAAACAGGTGTTTTCAGTCGCTCTGTGCTGTCTGTTACTGCCGCTGCACTCGATGAAGTCCTCCGCTGCAGAATCTCAGCCGACAACGGGAGACGAGTCGCGCCCGGAGTTGGTGAGTTGCGAGATCGGTTCCGTCAGTTTTCGAATCGACGGCCCCAAATTATGGACACTGAGTGGGTTTGAGTACAAAACTCATCCGATTGCTACAGCCGACAGCGCCTATGGAACAGTGCTCAATATTGATGGTGTTGGTTTACTTGGGTCAGCTCATTTTCTGGATGTTCCAGGTCAGCCTGGAAAGGTTGAGAAAGAGAACGTTACGGAGTTGCAGTTCCTCGTGGACGGTAACCCCCTGAAAGCAGAACTTTCGCAGAAGAAAATAGTTGGCCAATCATTTCGTATGAAGCGGATCTCATCAATCCGAACCGTGCTTCTTGAGTCCGAAGTTCTTGTTCAGAATGAGACTCTGATCGAATCTGTTCGTCTAAGGGCCGGTGAGGAAACTCGACTGAAGCTGGCATATCCGTTGATGTATGCATGGTCGCCACATATGACCGATTACGTATTCGGAGATGATCACGGTGTTGTGAAGCGTGGTCAGTTTCTGGCACCAGCGGAGAAGGTTGGCGAGGGACTCGAACGGACAGCCCGTTGGATGGCCGTGTACGATGCCGAGGCAGAAACCGGAGCTGTTTGCCTTCTGCGTCGGTGGCCCGAATCTGAAGAAGTCTGGTTTCAGTATACTGATGCTCCCGGCGTTTACCGAAAACTGCGACTGATGAGCTTTTCAGAGAAATCTATGCCGGCCAGGTTTGATGGAGTCTACGAATCGGCCATCGGATTCTTCGCCTCTGAAAAGTCCACTTGGGAAGATACAGCCGTCGCGCGACTCCGTGAACTCCGCGAACTTCCGCCAGTCAGGCCCTGAGTATTGTCTTCATCGAAGACGACGGATTTCGACAGGTTGCTGCAAGGATATAACCTAAGGTCCGTCAGGACCGCGCATTGCGTCCACCAGCAGAAAGTTTGCTTCATTCAGCACCGAGGCTTAGATCGTCAGCTGCTTTCCGGCGTCAAGATTCACGGCCGGTCTTCAATGCTTCGCCCAGTGTCGCGCAATCTTTCGGCGATCATGTTCGCGTGCGAACGGGGCATGTGGACATGGGATCAGCGTGCGGTTCGCAGCGATACTGCTTCGGACTTTCCAGTCCCGACGCAAGAGTGACGCGCGGATTCCCTCAAAAGCGGTCATTTTTCGTGAAAATGGGCAATTGACGCTGACATTTCCGGCCAGAACTGGACTTCGGAAAGCGACCGCTAGAATTCCCCCAGCTGGTCGCGGGTTGTTCTGCGGCCTTTTGAGTTTCAGGGAGGGTTACGGATGATTCGGTTCTGGTTCCTTGCGTTGCTGCTTGTTGGCCTCATGGTTGATGTTTCGGAAGCTCGAGGTCGCAATCGATCCTCGCGCAGCTCAGGTCGCACGTGGCAGACGCAGAATCCTGTGCGGTACTCACGTCCGGTGTCTTACTCGAATCCTTCGAGCAGCGTGGTATCGCGAACAGGGACTCAGTTGTCACAGTCTCCAATTCAACAGGTCAGCTATCAAAGCTCAACGGGATCAGCCTTGGTTCCGGATGGTTCGATGCAGGCCTGGGCGGAAGAAGAGGCCCGAATGATGGCTGAACGCGGCACATGCGGTCACATTCGTCCGGCTCCGGTCGGTTACTTTGTGGGTGTTGGCTGTGGAATGACCTGCATGGGCAGTGGAACTCTGGTGGCCGAAGCCAATTACCAGGGCAAGATGGTTCGCGTCTGGCGACGGTAGTCGTCATCACTCGCGACATTCAATAACACAGCACTCTTGAGTCTGTAGACTCAATCGGTTCTGTTAAAAAACGTGACAGCTCGGCTCCAAAGCCGAGCTGTTTTCGTTTCCGCATGATCTTGCCGTTCACAGTCCGTGTCGATCCAGCTCAGCGCGAAGTCGTTTGGCGAGATTAACTGCATTCATCGTATCGCCGTGCAAACAGATCGTTTCGGCCTTGAGTGGAACCTGGGTTGCCTCCAGGCTCGTGACTTCCTGCTGGCGCACCATCGAGATGGCTCGTTGAATGATCAGATCCACGTCATGCAAAACGGCTCTGGGATGTTCGCGAGGCACCAGCGTGCCGTCAGCCTGATAATTTCGGTCAGCGAAGATCTCACTTCGAGTTCGCAGGTGCAGCATTCGTCCGGCTTCAATCAGGCAACTTCCTGACAGTCCGAACAACCACGCCTCTGGTGCCAAAGATTGAACCGTTTCCGCGATCGTCATGGCCACGTCACCGTCGATGGCCGCCAGATTGTACAAGGCTCCGTGAGGCTTCACATGGGCCAGGGGGATGCCTGCATCATCGGCCACTGAAAGTGACAATTCCAGTTGCTCACGCACCATCTCCCGAATCTGGGTCTTCGTCATCGGGACCATCCGCCGACCAAAGTTTGCACGGTCGGGATATCCGGGATGGGCTCCAAAGGCCACACCGAGTGCTCGACAGGCGCCGGCCAGCAACTGCATTCTCTGGGGGTTGCCGGCATGAGCACCACAGGCCACGTTCGCGGAATGAATCGAAGGCAAAATGGCGAGGTCCAGATCAACTCCGTCATCACCTTCCAATTCACCAAGGTCGCAGTTCAGGTCCACTCGATCAGCGTTGATCACGGAGCACTCCTCTTGTCTGTACGCGTTCGATACGCGGACTTCGCTCCTGGCATCAATCCCGCCATCGTGATGGCATGGTCTAGATCGTCTCGCTGCTTCTGGAATGCGGTGCGTGCCTGCTCCATGGTCGTTTCTATAAAACGCAACGATTGTCCCGGCCGCGTTTGTGCCGCTAAAGGAAGATCGGCGCTGATCACATGAGCGATTCGTCGATATCCGCCGGTCGGGGCACTATCAGCCATCAGCAGAATCGGGCGACCATCCGGAGGTAACTGGATGGTGCCGACCGCTGTTCCCTCGGACAACATGTCGCTGGTGTTCTCGAGAGTTAGTGGGGGCGCAGCCAGCCGATAACCCATGCGATCTGACTGTGAGGTAATTGCAAAAGTCTCATTCCAGAATCTGGCCTGGCTCTCTGCTGACATCATGGAAAAGTGTTCTCCACGAACAACTCTCACGGCGACCGCATCACCAAATGGTAACGCCAATGGACGCACGAACCATGTTGGAGAGGAGATCGCCGTACTCTCGTCGGCCTCATACGAAACCCTGGCCATGGTTTCCGAAAGTCCCACCGACAACTCATCACCGCTCTTTAATGCTCGCCCATGCATTCCACCAAGCTGAGCACGCATCAAAGTGGCCCGGCTGCCCATCACTTCCGGGACATCAAATCCCCCGGCGACAGCGAGATAACACCGGCATCCGCGCCGGGCCGTTTGAAACCGAATGCGAGTTCCCGCCGGTACTGTCACGGGAGTATTCTGTGGAACCGCAAGCGAATCAGACTCAGCGCTGATTGTGGTCACAGGAGAAAAGTCTCCGCCCGCAATCGCGATCAGGGTCTCCGCGGTGAATTCCAACTCGTCACCAGACAATGTCATTTCAAGTGTTGCTGCCGATGGCGAGTTGCCAACCAGGCGATTCGCAAGTTCATGCGAGAAACGATCCATTGCCCCACCGGATGGAACTCCGAATTGTCGAAAGCCCGGACGCCCGGGATCCTGAATCGTCGTCAACAACCCCGCACGAATGACTCGGACGATACTCATTGCTCATCCTGCCATTTGTGAAATTGCTCAGCGTGAATCGGGAGAAACCGCACCTGATCGCCAGCCGTTAACAGGCATGGCTGCGAAAGTTCTGCTCGGAACAAGCGCAACGGAGTTCGCCCAATGATGTTCCATCCTCCAGGGGTTTCCTGAGAATAGATACCGGCCTGGCTGCCACCGATCGCCACGGATCCCAGAGGCACCTTCAACCGCGGAGAACTTCGACGGGGTGTTGCCAGTTCCTGCGGTAGCCCTGAAAGGTACGGGAAGCCGGGTGAGAAACCTATCATGCGAACGAAGTATTCCGCACCGCAAAAACGATGAACAAGTTCGGCAGGACTCAGGTGGTGTGCCTCAGCGACCTCCGCAAGGTCAGGAGCGAATACCCCATCAAAGCAAACCGGGATTTCAATCCGGCGTGGCGAGATTTCAGGAATGCTTTCGGCGTCCAGCAAAGCCCTCTCGATTGTCCGTACCGCATTCGAAAACGACAGTCGGCTTGGGCAAAAATGAACTGTGACGGACTGAAAAGCGGGCACGATTGAAGAGAATCCGACTTCTTGATTTGCCTTGGCGTTATGGATGAGAGCGGCGGTAATCTGGCTGACGGCCCGGCAGATCATCACGTCGTCCGCCCCGTCCCACTTGATGAGGGCGGCGGAATCGCCAAGCGGCCGAATGGACGGCGTCATGAATCTCCAGCTTTCCGTGGAAATGAGGTCAATAAACGCGGTCTCCGCAGACCATCTTCGTTTCCGGCACATCCCAGCTTTCCATGGGTTTCGGCACGATTTGCCGACTGCGCGGAAGTTTCCTGACTGTCAAGCTGGGAGAAGTGCGATTCCAGACGAACGAAATTACGGACAAACGCGACCTTTCAGTCGATTGACAGACAGCCAGGTCTCTTTCTACAAAGACGAGCTTGGAAGGGGCCATAATTGTTTTGTGGGACTTGATTTTATCGATCAACTCCCGAAGAATGTTTTTGCTCCGTGGTGGCAGACGTAAGATTTTCAGGGATTTCCGGAGGTTTTAATGCTGACTGTGAAGAATTCTGTGCGAATTGTAGTCGCCGGCGCTGTGGCCGTTGCGATGTTCGTGATGACAGGCTCAGAAGCTTTGGCTCGCCCAAAGTACGCCAACGTCATGAACACGACCTACCCTGACCTTGCTAAGAAGAAGGGTACAGACGGCAAGCTGACTTGCGCTGTATGCCACCCGAAGACCGACAAGAAGGTCCGTAACAACTACGGTGCCGCTGTTGGTGGCAAGCTGGAAAAGAAGAACGAATCTGACGAAGCCAAGATTAAGGAAGCTCTGACCAAAGCCGAAGGCGAAAAGAGCGCAACTGAAGGCAAGACCTTCGGTGACCTGATTAAAGAAGGCGAACTGCCAGGTACTGCCGACGCAGCAGCTGTTAACTAAGCTGTTTCTGCCTGTTAGCTGAACTCACAGGGCGAGGTTCCTGCTCGGAATCTCGCCCTTTTTTCGTTATTCTCTTCCGGAAGCGGCCCCGGATCGGGAAAACTGAATTGAAGACGGGCCGCGAACCGATTATCCTGCTCGTTTCGCTGATCCTTGCGTGTTTGAACATGCCGGTACCGGGGAATCGTGACGGTGAGGGATCCGTCGTTTTCGTAATTTCTAAAGAAACGCCTTATTGCCATGAGTACGCTGAAGAAAAACAAGAGAATCAAACGCGCTGCGGTGCTGGAGCTGTACGGAGATCTGAAGCCCGGTCGTGGAAACCAGAAGGTTGAGCGCGGCAAGGCAAAGTACCTCGGCGGTAACGGTCGCAAAACCACTGGAATTACAAAGCGAGTTTACCGTAAGAACCTGAAGAAGATCCAGGTCCTTGAGAACGGAGCAGTCGTTCGTCGACGCGTTCCAGTAAGCCTCATCCGTTCCGGCGCAATCGTGAAGCCCGTCGCGAAAGACCCGTTTGCGTTGCCGGATGCTAATTGATCTGCAGCCAATACAGGCGATTAAAGAGGCTCGTGGAAATCCACGAGCCTTTTTTATTCGATTGATCAAGCCAGCACTTCATCAATGCGCCGACCGCCATTCACTACTGGCACTGGTCGTCCCAGGGGAGTTGTGTAGACCTTGTCAGAGTCAACACCCATCAGCGAAAAGATCGTCCGCAATAGATCCTGAATTCCATAGGGATGCGTCGTCGGGAAGCTGGCAGTCGTATCGCTCGCACCAACCACGGCTCCTCGGCGAATTCCTCCTCCGGCCAGAATCACGGTCTGACACTGCGACCAGTGATCTCGCCCGGCGTCATTGTTGATTCGTGGCGTGCGGCCCATCTCTCCCATCATCACGACCAGAGTTTCATCCAGCAGACCTCGTTCATCAAGATCCGAAATCAACGCGCTGAATGCTCGGTCGGTCGGAGGGCACAAGGCTTTTTCGTGGCTGGTGAAGTTATCAAAATGAGTATCCCAGCTGCCGTGTTCGATCCCGATAAAACGGCTGCCGCCTTCTACCAGTCGACGGGCCAGCAGAGCCGATTGACCGATCGAGCTATATCCATAGCGAGTTCGTGTCTCGGGCGACTCCGCGGCCAGATTGAAGGCGGCTCGTGCCTTTGGTGATGTCACGATCTCCATCGCCTTTTCGTAGAACGCAGTCAGCTTTTGAGCAGGCCCGGAACCGGGTGAATTCTCCGATTTCAGTGCTTCGGTTTCCGCCAACAGCTTGCGACGACGAGCAAATCGCTCAGAGGACACTGATGCCGGCGCATCCAAATCCTGAACCTTAAAGTCGGGCTGCGAGGGATCGTTATTGATGGTGAAGGGAGCATAAGCGGCTCCATAGAATCCGGGACCACCGGGGCCCAGGGGATTCGGAAGTTCAATGTACGGGGGCACTTCGCCGCCCGGACCGAGTTCTCGAGAAACGATCGAACCAAGCGACGGGTACAGCTCATTGAACGGAACACCCTTGGCTTGACCATCGGCAAAGCTGGGCGGATATCCGGTCATTAGCCAGTGCCGACCCGTCTGATGACCGTTGTCGGTATGACTGTGCGATCGCAGGATCGTGTACTTGTCCGCGATCTGAGCACACATAGGCATCAGCTGACTGATCTGCGTGCCTGGCACGACTGTCGAAATCGGATTGAAGGGGCCTCGAATTTCCTTCGGAGCATCAGGCTTCATGTCCCACATATCGATGTGGCTGGGACCGCCCTCGAGCAAAAAAAAGATGCAGGCTTTGGCTTTGGGGGCGAAGGATGTAGCAGCCTGGGCCTGCAACTGAAGCAAGGTGGGGAGAGTCAATCCGCCCAACAAACGAGTGGCCCCAAGCGTCAGCATTCTGCGACGAGAAACACCATCACAATAGCGATGGTCTGATCCAAAGGCTTTGCCAAGCATGTGCACGTCTCCGGATGTATTGGAGGTTCGTCCCACGGAACATCGAAGATTGGAAACAAAGCCTGCAGACTCTGCGTCAGTCCACGATGACCACAACACAAGTAATGTTATCGCGAGAGCCAGCGGCCAACGCAGCGTCCACCAGTTTCTCTGCAAGGACCTGAGGATCATCGGAAGTCTGCAGCAGTTTTGCAATCTCCGGATCCTTAAGGCCATCATTCAGGCCGTCGCTGCACAATACAAAACGATCTCCGGGCTGAGGCGTTACTTCCACCGCAACTCCGCCGGAAGCTCCGTCACGACTCCCGAGATATTTGTACAGAACATTGCGATAGCGATGAGTTTTGGCTTCTTCGGCATTGATCGTCCCCGCATCCAGCAGGGCCTGAGTCAGTGAATGGTCGGTGGTCAGCTGTCGAAATCTGCCTGCTCGCAGTTCATACGCGCGGCTGTCGCCAACGCCGAAAAAGAAAAAGCGATCGGCACTGCGCACCATCATGACGACGGTCGTGCCCATGTTGCGCAGGCCCGGCTCAATTTCACTGAGAGCAATAATCTCTGAGTTAGCGAAGTTGATGGACTTTTCCAGAGCCTCATTGACCGTCCGAGCATTCCCCTTCTGGAAATCCAGCAACTGCTCAAGTTTTTTCGGGATCAACTCTACGGCCAGCGCGCTGGCTCTTTCACCGGCACTTTGACCGCCCATGCCATCGGCGACGATCAGATATCTCTGCTGCTTGTCGAGGCAGACGCTGTCTTCATTGTTCTCGCGGTAGTTGCCGGTAACACTCAGGTGACCAGTCCGGATTGAAACCATGGAATTGTCCAGAGAACGAGATCAACAAAGGTGGGGCGTCACGGAGCAAAACACATAAAGCACCGCGTCCAATCCAACGATCCCCGGACCGCTGGCTGGAGGCAGAAACGCGGATTGTTTCGCTAAACCGTCAGAAACGCAACAGTTTCCGGCCTTAGTTCATCCGCAGAGGCCAATGATTATTCACCACCGTGACACAATGCGCCAAACACATTGGTCAAACCCAGTGTCGTTGCGCTGATCAAAAGCTCGCCCGCGATGAAGCCCGCCGATGCGCCCAACATATGTCCTTGTCCCTCGACGAGCCGGAAAACGCGATCCTTATCGGGTGGAAATTGAGTTCGGTAGGCCCGAATCGACGCGATTTTGATGCTCAGCGTGTCCGTAATGTCAGAAACGAACGCACCTCCTCCGGCCGGATGATTCAGGGTCTGCAGCCCCAGGGGGTACCAGATCTGTCGTTGAATCTTGTGGACCGGAAGCCCCGGAAAGAACTCATCCCATTTGCTCAGCCGCGAATAAAACACTGCGGCATCAGTAATCTGCATGGCCTGCCAATGATCCGGAGACGCCATCGGCGTGCGATCGGCAATGCCCATCACAAGACGCGGGCGGTATTTTCGAAAGACGCTGGCCAGGGCCACGCGGGTCTCAAAACAGTCGAAGAGTCGTCGGTTCGGCAACGGCAGAATTTCGCGAACGTGAACCCCCAGAATTCGAGCCGCCTCCTGCGCTTCCTGCAGCCGGACTTCCGGGCCGGGGCTAAGCGGGGTGGGTTCGCCATCGGTCAAGTCCACGATCCCGACTCGAAGCCCCTGCTGAACCATGCGAGCCAGGGTTCCTCCGCAGCCAATCTCAACGTCATCAGGATGAGCACCGACGGCCAGAACATCCAGTGCCTGAGGAAGCTCCGGGGAATTCGTAGGCATGATCGATCACCTCAAGTAGTCGCCCGATCGGGCACTCAGACACTTATCGAGTCGGCCACACGGAGCAGCCACGAGGGCAGAGCGGAAATCCGCTATCTCATGGCACTGCCCGGATCCCACTTTGCTACGCCGGGATCGTTGGGCACCACAAACAACTCAACTCGACGGTTTCTTTGGCGAGCCGTGTCTGATTGTGAATTCTCCAGCGGATGAAATTC
>JBILXT010000024.1:0-37161 GCA_044378235.1 Planctomycetaceae bacterium | reverse complement strand
GCGTATCAGTATCATCGCCAGAAGCCTGAAGGGCCGGAGGATCGAGATACATTTCTCTGCGTGGGCAATGCGTATCACGGCGATACTCTGGGAACAGTCAGCGTCGGCGGCATTGAGTTGTTTCATCGAAGTTACAAGCATCTGCTGTTTCCGACGATTGTCTGCCCTTCGCCTGTGGCGACTCGAGTTCCTCAGGGGCAAACTCGGGAAACATGGCTGCAGTTTTGCTTCGATGAAGTGGCTCGTCTGATGAAGGAGAATCATCAGCGGCTGGCGGGATTTGTCATGGAGCCGATTGTTCAGGGAGCGGCCGGAATTCTGGTTCATCCGCATGGCTTCCTGCGTCACGTTCGCGCGTTGTGTACTCAGTATGACGTGCCGCTAATTGCTGATGAGGTGGCTGTGGGATTTGGCAGAACAGGGACGATGTTTGCGTGCGAACAGGAATCCGTCAGCCCGGACTTCATGTGTTTGGCGAAAGGAATCTCGGGCGGGTATCTGCCGGTCGCTGCGACTCTGACCACCGAACGTATCTTCAATGCGTTTTTAGGTGAGCCGTGGCAGGGTCGAACATTCTTTCACGGCCATACTTACACGGGGAATGCTCTGGGCTGTGCGGCTGGCCTTGCTTCGCTCGAGTTGTTTGAAAAGAACCGAGTGCTGGAGAATGTCACGGCATGCAGCCAGCTTGTTCGCGAAAAGCTTTCTCCGTTATTGCAACATCCTCACGTGTTGGAAATTCGTCAGCAGGGACTGATGATCGGGATCGAGATGGTGCGAGATCGTGAAACTCAGGAGCCGTTTGATTCTCATCTGCGGCTGGGTCATCAGGTGACTCTGGCTGCACGCCGTCGAGGTGTCATTATTCGTCCACTGGGAGATGTGGTTGTTTTGATGCCGGCCCCGGGGATGTCTCCGGCGTTGGTTGGTCGATTGTGTGATGTGGCGATGGAGTGCATTGAGGAAGTGACGAAGAATGCGGTTTGAGTTTTCGAATGGGGCATGGGATTGCGGTCACGGATGTGCGAAACAGGAGTGGTGCAGAAGCCGTTGAACCACCGGGGCAGGCCCGGTGGCGTGAGAGGGTAACAAGCACAGGGATCGATCTGAGGTGGACCTAAGATGGGATTCGATGACATTGACAATCCCTATCGAGCACCGGAAGTGCCATTTGAAGTGTTGCGCGAATCGGTATTGCGCGGGGCATACTTTTGGATTCGATCGTTCATCATTCTGCAGATGCTGGTCGCTGTGGTGGGTACAGCCGCTGCTTTCGTCGATGTCCACACGATCGTGGCCACCGGGCCCATCCTGTCGATGATTGGTATCGCCGGGGCCATCGCTTGTGTGAGGAAGCGATATAGTTTTGGTGCTGTGATTGGCGTTTCAGCCCCCATCATCAGCCTTGCCATCTTCCTGATCATCCAGCTGTTTAACTGGGGGCCTACAGAAGCGCAGGAACCGGTTCCACTTATTGGCGCAGTCTACATGGCGATACTCTGCGTTATGGGACTGGTTGCCTTGAGGGAGACTATTTCGCTGCAGGCGAATGCGCAGATACAGGCAGGAGAGCGAATCAGCGAGAGGCCGCATTGAGAAGCTACTATAGGACGACGACACTGCCCTGCTCTTCGGTGGAGATTTCTTCTCGATGTGATCGATAAAGGCCGATCGTCAGCAGCAAGAGACTGATCATCTGCACCAGATGAAAAACGCCGTGATTGTTGAACTCCCAGATTAAGGTCAGGTGAAGTGTCTTTTGGGTGTCGATGACGGCGGCGAGGATTCCGACAAGAACTCCGGTGGCAAGGTATCCTGATTCCTTTGCCTTTCGCTGCCAGAAGCACATCGTGTAGAGCGTCAGCGACATAGCCATCGCTATGCATTCGTAGATCACGAAAAGCAGAAAGGAGTCGCTCCAGATCTGCGTGATTGTGAAGAATGCGGAGGCGACCATGACAGCGGGCAGCAGAAAGCGGCGAGATTTCTCGTGTCCGACGGACATTGTGATGGCGGCGATGACAAACAGAGCCATCGTCAGTCCCAGAGCCAAATAAGCCGGAGTCCAGATCACCGTTTCAATCGAAGTCGCCATTTCCAGTCCATGCGCGGCTGCCCCAATCAGACTGGCAATACTGAGCAAGGCAAACAGCCATGTCCATACGTGAGTCCACATTGGTCGAGCGACTGTTTTTCGTCTGATGACATAGATCGCCGCAGCCGACTGAGCGGCCAGGATCACGTCGGTGATGGCTGTGGTCATCTCTGTGGGGCTGTCCGTGAGCATCGGCATCCATCTCCGCCTGTCCTGAAAACAATTTGGCTGGGACACTTTGCAATGTTACGGGAAAACAGACAATTCAGGTTCACCTAATGCGGCGTTTTGCTGAATGCTTCAAGAATCGTTTTCAAAAGAAACCGACTGATATGCCAAAGTCTCTCCACGGTGTATTGCCGATTGTTCATACCCCGTTTACCTCCGATGACCGAATCGATCGAGCGACGTTGAAACGAGAGATCGACTGGGCATTCGAACTGGGAGCTGATGGGCTCGGGACCGGAATGGTGTCCGAGATCCTGCGGTTGACTTACGAAGAACGGATCGAGCTGACTCAGTTGATTGCGGAATACAGTTCCGGGCGAGGAGCCGTGTTTGCGGCTGTGGGTGCGGAAAGCGGAAAGCAGGCCCTGGCGTATTCGGTTGCGGCAGAACAGGCCGGGTGCGACGCCGTGATGGCTGTGCCCCCTCAGACGACTCGACTAAGTGCGAACGGCATGCTGGACTACTTCCGGCAGATCGCGGACGGGATTTCGTTGCCGGTCATCGTGCAGGATGCGTCGGGCTACGTGGGGCAACCGATTCCGATTTCGGTCTGTGTTTCTCTGCTGGAGAAGTACGGAAGCGACAAGATTGTTTTCAAGCCGGAGGCATCGCCGATTGGTCCCAATCTGTCGGCGTTACGAGATGCGACTGGCGGTCGAGCTCGTATCTTTGAAGGTTCCGGCGGGATCCTGTTGATCGACAGTTATCGTCGCGGCATCTCCGGAACAATGCCGGGGATGGATCTGCTGGATGGCATTATTCAGCTCTGGAAAGCTCTGCAGCGGGGCGACGATGCGGCTGCCTATCGAGTTTACTTCCCGATCTGTGGCATTGTGGCCTTGCAGCTTCAGGCAGGCCTGGATGGATTCCTTGCAGTCGAAAAATACCTCATGGCGAAGCGCGGCGTGTTTCCTTCAGTTCAGCGTCGTCAGCCTTACTCATGGGAGCTGGATGCGGAAACGGCGGCTGAGGTTGATCGTCTCTTCGTTC
Organism: Planctomycetaceae bacterium; assembly: GCA_044378235.1. Classification (GTDB taxonomy): domain Bacteria; phylum Planctomycetota; class Planctomycetia; order Planctomycetales; family Planctomycetaceae; genus SXXK01. Next base: position 33,848 of record JBILXT010000024.1, on the reverse strand, counting down.
TGATGCAGGAAGAGATTTCAAAGTCGTCGGTGAAGTGATTATCGAGGGCCTGCATCTGATGCGGAGAGAGATCTCATCTTGTCATCTCACGGTGCCGCCGCGGTGATGATCATTTCGACGAGACAATTCTTGCCGAGCCCAACCTGCACACACGCTCGAATTGGTGCGTGACCTCGAGGAACCCAGGCGTCCCAGAGTTCATTCAGCGCGGAGCCGTGTTCAAGGTGTGCGAGATAGATCAAGATTTGCAGCAGCCGTTCCCGTGAACTTCCAATCTGTGCCAGAGTGTCGTCGATCTGCGACAACACCTGAGCAATCTGGCTGCGAGCGTCGGCTGACATGTCATTGGCCACCTCGACCCATTGGGCGACGCCGTTGTGAATGACGATGTCTGACCATCGTGGTGAATCGCCGATCCGTTGAATGCTGGACATGGTTGCTCACTCTATTTGTTCGAATCATCCGCCACCGGGCCTGCCCCGGTTGGTCTAATGGCTTCTGCACCAATTCTACTTCTATGGACGCAGGCTTTAACAAGTGGTGCAGGAAGCCCGTAAATCACTTGGGCGGGCCAGGTGGGGAAGGTTAATTGATTACCAGTGCTCAACAGGACCGTTGGGCACTTTGATTAACGCGGTGGGAATTTCGCATTGGCGTTCGCCGTGGCGTTGGCGAATCTGTTCGACGATTTGATCGAATTCCGCGAACGATTCAAAGCGTCGCAGGCGATTCTCAAGATCTTCCGGAATGCCCAGGCGAGCACCGTACCATGCGGCAAACTTACGAAACATCAGGCAGGCGAAATCATCGTGCTGTTGAGCCATCAGCGTGAAATGAGTCACCAGGAAATCGATTTGTTCCTCGCGTGAAGGTTCAAAGGGAATCGTGTCGCCATTGAGATGGCTCTGAATGCGGCGAAAGATCCATGGATCCAGCATCGCTCCTCGTCCAATCGCCACGGCCGCACATCCGGTTTCCCTCATCATTGAAATGGCTTCGGCCGGAGTTCGCACGTCACCGTTGCCGATGATCGGCATCGACCGGACGGCACCGACGGTGTCTCGAATGGCATCGCGATTGACCGTACCATGAAACCCCTGGCTGCGAGTTCGTCCATGAATCGTGACCGCGGCGACGCCGATGTTCTCAAAGGCTGCGGCCAGCTCGGGAGCGGTAATCGCCGATGAGTCCCAGCCCAGTCGCATCTTTACAGTGACCGGCAGATCAACCGCTTCCAGCACTCGGCTCACCATCGTCACTGCGCCGTCGACGTTGCACATCAGGCGAGCACCACCGCCGGAGCCGTTGACCTTGGCCATCGGGCAGCCCATATTGATATCGATGGCTTCGTAGCCATGGTCTTTCAACCAGCGAGCAGCCTTCACCAGATGAATCGTCTCGCCGCCGAAGATCTGCACCGACAGCGGACGATCTTCCGGGCACGTCTGGACAAGATCCATCGACTTTGGTCGTTCGGACCACAACATGGATGCCAGCACGAGGTCTGTCGTTGCCAGGCCAAGACCACCCGTGCGGCGCAGGACCAGTCGAAAGGCCAGTTGCGTGTAGCCGGCGAGAGGAGCGAGGAAGAATCGCGTCGATAGAAGTCGTCCGCCGATAGTGATGGGTGTTGCTGCCAACTGTTCGACGGTCATCTCGCCGGCCGACGTATTCGATGCGATGACAAGAGGCTGGTTCATGGGCTGCTCTTCCAGCCCAGATTGATCAGAGCCTGTCGCGTTTCCAGCACGGGCAATCCAATCACATTTGTCAGGCTGCCTCGCAGTTGAGTCACGAACGCGCCGGCAAATCCCTGGATGGCATATCCGCCCGCTTTGCCGAGAGACTCGCGTGTGGAGATGTACCACTCGATGAGTTCATCGTCGATTTCGCAGAACGTGACGGCGGACTTCACGATGCAGGTGCTGGTTTGGCCGAGTTGGGAAACCAGAACTCCAGTCCAGACTTCGTGAGTTTGATTGGACAAACGATGGCGCAGCCAGTCTCGGACATCATCCTGCCATCGATGCGGTTCGGGTTGGCCGAGGACCAATCTCTGGCCGTTACCCGCGCCCGAGACAACGATGGTATCGGCCACGACGAGAAACGGCGCAGGCGATTCGGAATCAGATTGTGACTCCGTCAGAGCCTCTGAGGAAATCTGTCGACAGATGTCGTCATGTTTGAGCTGAACTACGTCGAGGAGGCGATGTTCGATCTCTGTCTCAAAGCGCAGATCTGCAAAGCCAGGTTCGTCGGGTGATAAGGGTGGCTTGATCACAAGTTGGTCGGAGCCGACGACGGATCCCAGCAGCTCTTTTCTTCGAGGAGAACGAGAGCCAAGAATCACGCGCGGTGAATAGGGGATGAGACAATCTGTGGGAACGGTCGTGATCATGGAAAAGTCTGCAAACGATCGTGTGAGCGATATTGTATCTCGGTGCGAAGTGTAACATAGCGATGGGATCTCGAGCGACCTGCGGGATTCGAATCATCCGGAGGAACCATGACCGAAGAACTTACTGCGTTTCACGAAGCCGGGCACGCTTACGCCGCGATTTATGTGGGCGCGCGAGTCCAGTCGGTAACGATTGATCCGGACAATGATGACGGGCCGAATCGATTTGGCGATACGGTTGTGCTCTGGAGTCGCCGTCGATTCTCACAGAAGGACATGGCTGAGAAGGCCGCCTGGGTGGCTCTGGCGGGGCCGGTGGCCGAAATGGTTTATACTCAGAAGCCGTTTCACCCTGCGACGGTTGCGGAGTGGAGTCAGGATTGGGAAACCGCGTTTGAGTCGCTCGAACACGTTCGAAACCTGCAGCATCGGTTGGCTCAGTTAGAGCGTTACACGATTGAGTTGTACCAGGCGTTTCAGGATGACAATCACTGGGCGGCGATAGGAGCAATCGCTGACAGTCTTTTGGCTCATGAAACGCTGGACGAAGAAATGCTGCAGGAAATTGTGGAGCCGTGGATCGGGGAGGCGTGAGTTGCTTTCGTGGTTGAGACTTCGTTGAGGGGGCAGATCTGAAATCTCAAATTTGAAATCTCAAATCAACAACCTGCTTCAAGACCTCGGTTGTACCTCGAATTCGGTCGCTGTAAATTGCTGCGTCGACTGTGAGAGTCGGCGAACCACCGGTCTATTCCACGTAAGTTTCCATAAAGGTTTTATCGACGATGTCAGACACAACGAACGGCAAACTCAATCGCAAGCTCCGAATGGCGCTGGTCGGCGGCGGGCAGGGATCATTTATCGGTCGAGTTCACGCGACGGCGGCCGTTCTGGATAATCGAGCGGCCCTGGTCGCGGGTGCTTTGTCATCGGATGCAGCTCGAGCCAAAGCCAGTGCGGCGGCTTATGACATCGCGGAATCACGAGCGTACGGCTCGGTCGCGGAAATGATCGAAAAGGAAAAAGCTCTGCCTGCTGATCAGCGAATCGACTTCGTCAGCGTGGCCACACCAAACCATACGCACTTCCAGATTGCGAAGGCGGCCGCGGAGGCGGGCTTCAATGTGATCTGCGACAAGCCGATGACATTCGATTTTGCTCAGGCCGAAGAGCTGGTGAATGTTGTCGACAAGAGCGGCGTGGTTTTCGCCGTAAGCCACAACTACACCGGCTATCCGCTGGTCCGACAGGCACGCGAAATGATTCTGAGCGGCGAGCTGGGCGAGATTAACGCGATCCGCTCGAACTACATCCAGGGCTGGTTGAGAACTCGTCTGGAAACTTCAGACCAGAAGCAGGCGGCATGGCGAACAGACCCCACGAAGTCCGGTGCGGCCGGTTGCTTCGGTGACATTGGAACTCATGCGTACAACCTTGGCCGCTATATGACTGGCCTGATTCCATCGAAGATCTCCTGCAATCTGTCAATCTTCGCGGAAGGTCGAGCACTGGATGATTACGGTCATGCCGTGATTCGCTACGAGAACGGTGCTGTCGGCACAGTGACAGCCAGCCAGATTTCTCATGGTCGTGAGAACGATCTGTTCATCGAAGTGGACGGAACGAAGGGTGCGTTGTCGTGGCGTCAGGAAGAGCCAAACGTGATGATCGTGCGTCGCAACGGTTCGCCACATCAGATGTATACTCGCGATCCGAATGCTCCGTTTATGAACAGCATGGGCAAGGCCGCATGCCGATTGCCATCTGGTCATCCGGAAGCCTTCTTCGAAGCCTTCGCGAACGTTTATCGCTTTGCTTACGACTCCATGGTCGCTCGGGCAACAGGCGAGAAATTCGAAAAGAAGGATACGATTTACCCGAACGTCCATGATGGGGCTGAAGGGATGTACTTCATTCAGCAGTGCGTCGCCAGCAGCAAGCAGGACGGTGCGTGGGTACCGATGAAGTATGCGGGAGCTCGAAAGTAATCGCGTTTTTCATTCGAGTTGATGATCATCGACAGGAAGATTTCGGGTGTCCCGGGGTCTTCCTGTTTTTGTACACAGGCCCTTCGAAGGATCCCGTCAGAGTTGAAGCCACGGACCGTTCATGTTCTCCGAGTTCTGATGTTTGCCAGCATCTTGCTGTGCATTCACTGGCAGCATCGTGATTATCTCCAACGCCAGGTGCGTGTTGAAGACTGGTCGGACGTGCTTCCGGCCGTTCAGGAGGTGTTGCCTGAGGCGGATGTGGTTGTTGATAGATCAAGCACAGAGGCGGCCGTCGAAACGGCTGCTGAAGTGCGAGATGCCAACGGGCAGGTGATTGCTGAAGTTCTACGCACGTCGCCGGCCGCGAATCATATTCTGGGCTTTTCCGGACCGACGGATGTTCTGCTGGTCATCAATCCGGAATCGGAATTGATCGCGGCAAAGATCGTGTCCAGCCGGGATACTCGGGATCATATTCAAAAGGTGCTGGACGATGAAACGTTTCTGCAATCGCTGGTCGGTCGGTCGCAACAGGATTTGCTCAACCTGCAGGATGTTGACGCGGTGTCGGGGGCGACGCTGACCAGTTACGCGATTCTGGAATCGATACGCTTTCGAGTTTCAACGCTGAGTGCTAACGGCGCTGGTTCATCGCGGCTCATATCGTTGAAGTTCCCCGAGCCACCTCGGCTGGAAGATGTCAGGTCGCTGTACCCGGATGCGGCGAAAGTTGAGCCTGATGCAAACAGCACAGCGGTCTGGAAGGTTCTTGGCTTTGATGGGGCCGAAATGGGAAAGTTACTCCGTGCGTCCCCTGCAGCGGACAATAATGTTGGATATCAGGGACCGACGGATGTGCTGATCGCGGTTGACCAAAAATCGGTTGTCACAGGCATTGCTGTCGGAGTCAGTTACGACAACGAACCTTATGTCGGTTACGTCAGGGAAGATGAATACTTCCGGAAGTTGTTCAACGGACGAGATCCATCGTCGTTAGCCACGATGGACGGAAATACGGTTGAAGGAGTTTCGGGCGCGACGATGACCAGTCAGTCTGTGGCTCGGTCACTGCAACTGACTGCCCAGGCCTTCGTGGATGAAGAAAAGACTCGGCAGGCAGCCGAGCAAAAACAACGATCGGCTTCTGCGGAATCATCAAGCGGAGCAGCGAGCGGTCGAGATGTGATTTCGCTGCGAGATGTGTCGACGATCGTCATCACACTCTGCGGAGTCGTTCTGGGGTTGACTCACTTGCGCGGTCGAAAATGGCTGCGGATCGGTTATCAGGTCGTGGTGATCTGCTGGCTGGGATTGGTGAACGGAGACATGGTCTCCCAGGCACTTCTGTTGGGATGGGCGCAAAGTGGTATTCCGTGGCAGAATGCGTTGGGTCTCAGTCTGCTGACGGTGGCTGCTTTGCTGGTCCCGATATCGACAGGTCGCAACGTTTACTGTTCTCAGATATGTCCTCACGGAGCTGTTCAGCAATTGGTTCGTCGACGTCTGCCGTGGCAAGCGAAGTTATCGCCGAGAATTCTCGCAGGGCTGCGATATCTGCCACTGTTGCTGATCGTCTGGGTCATGGTGATAGGCCTGCTGCATTTGCCGTTTAGTCCCGTGGACATCGAGCCATTCGATGCGTGGTTGTGGAGAATTGCCGGCGTTGCCACGATTGTTGTTGCCGTGGCCGGGTTGGTAGCTTCTTTGTTTGTTCCGATGGCCTATTGCCGATTTGGCTGTCCGACGGGAGCGGTGCTGGATTACATTGGCAGCGGCGGTAAGAGTTGGAGCCGTCGCGATACGTTTGTGCTGGTGCTCGTTGTAGCCTCGTTTATTGTGAGCGTGGTCTGGTGAATCTTTATCATGAGACATTATTGGAGTTGCAGGCTGATGAAGAAGATTTCTTTGGTGATCGCATTCCTGTTGGGACTTGGTCTGCAGTCATTGACAGCAAACTCAAATGGCACGTCCAATGATGAGAAGACAGCATTTGTTCCGCTGGAGGAAAATCCAAACGACGACGAACTGAGAAAGCTGTTGAAGCGTCGCTACAACCTTGCACTGGACTGCCAAGAAGGACTTGTTATGCGAGAGCAAGCGAGCGAAGGGCGAGATCTGATGTCGATGAGCCGGGTGCTGGATGCGAGCGAAGTGCTTTTGGAGGCAGGGTTGGAGGTGTTTGACGATCCGAAAGTGCAGGAACGCTTGTTGGTCGAGCATTTGGATCGGTTGACGGCGTTTGAAGATGTGGTGGCCATCAGGGACGAAGATCGTGGAACAGAATATTCTATCGCCATCCGGAAGTTGACAGCAGAAATTCGCCTGTTGAAGCTTCAACGCCAGATGCAGGCCTCTCAGACAAAGCCGAATTGTTGGATCAAGCCGACCTGCCGGACCAAATAGATTTCCTCGACGCAAAAGAGCCCACGAGAATCCAAAGGTTCCTCGTGAGCTCCGGTTCAACCATAGAGTGACAGCTCAAAAGCTACTTGGCACAGCAGTCACCGGTTGGACAGCATTGACCTGTCGCACAGCATGATGCTGAACAGGCGCAGTCGCCGCCGGTGTCACAGGCGCAACCAGCTTCTTCACAGACACAGTTGTCGCAGGTGCAAACTTTGCAGCAACTACACGGTGAAGCATTCGGTTGAGCTGTTGCCGTTGTTGGTCGGGCTGCAGAAATCGCAAATGGCGATGCCAATAACACCGCAATCGCGGTGAGAGACAATTTCCTCATCGGAGTACTCCAGAAAGAATTCAGAAACAGAATTGAGTCACAAGGGATCTCAAGAGTGTTCTGATCTGGCTAATTCCTCCACACACACAGCATGGCTTGCTGGCGGTTATGTTTGGCTGGCGGGAACTCCGGTGAGTTCTTTCCTGCCGTGATCTGAAGCGATGCAATAGCTTCAGATGGCTTGCTTTGAATCACTGGAATAACGCTGCTGTCTTTCGATTTGGCAGCTGAGCTAGGAACCGCGGTGATCACTGGTTCCGGAGCAGTTGTCTGAACGCAGCATTCACAGGACGGAAGCTTGAAAGAGTTCGCAGGTGATTCTTCTGGACTGCGACTCTTTTCGTCGCAACAGGTGCTGACTGCTCTGGAGTCCTTCTGGGACTTCTTCTGACAGCAGGACGCTGTAGTCTCGCTCTTTTTGCAGCAGCTTGCCTCAGAGGCAGCGGCTCGCTCACAACAGCACGGCAGATTCGAACAAACAGGAGCCAGAACGACAGCGATTGCAATCAGCAATCGCTGGATGGCGCCTCTTTGTGAAATCGCGTTCTGTGACACGAGTGCCTCTGTGGAAGTTTGGGATTCCTGGGCAGTCAGGGTTGCCGGAAACAATCCAGCACCGCAACTCATTTCGATCCTACGTCTCATCGAAGGAATTCGTCAAGCCGATATTTCGAATTCGGGATCTGAATCCGGACGTCAATTCCACTCCAAACCTGACAGCGCGTTGTGGATCAGGGAGCCTCCTGAGCCGGTTTTGGGTTGATCTCCATTTTACGGCGGAGACGCTGCAGGCCCGTCACGATGATCTGATCTGCCATTGTAATGCCCGTCCGGATGACTCGACGTTGTCCCACCAAAGGGCCCAATTCGACGGAGCGGGCTTCAGCGATTGATTTGTCTCCGTCTTTGCCGACGACGTAGACGAATGGTCGTCCCTGATCGGAGGCCATGGCTTCCTCGGGGATCAGCAGAGCGGGTTCAGCTTTTCCGATCGGAAACTTGAGTCGTACGAACAGTCCGGGAGTCAGCAATCCGTCTGTATTCGAAATAGTCGCCCGTGCTCGAAGAGTCCCGGTGGCCGGATCGATCTGGTTATCAAGGAAATCGACTTTTCCTTCGATCGCAAACTCATCTGAGTCCGCAAGCGAAATACGGACAACGACAGGTTCCTTCATCGCATTCACGATCGTGCCGGTCTTTTCAAGGCGTCGCAGGCGAAGAACTGTGCGTTCGTCGATATCAAAGTAAACATGAACCTGGTCCAAAGGGACGATCGTGGCCAGAGCAGTTTGATCGGTTGTAACGATGTTGCCTACATCCACCATGCTGCGACCAATTTGCCCCGAGAGTGGAGCTGAGATAGTCGCAAACTGAACATTCAGGTGAGCAACGTTAAGGGCTGCCTGAGCTTCTTTGAGAGCCGCGTTGGCTTCATCGAGATCATACTGAGCCGTCTCAAGTTCGTTCTCGGAAAGAGCTTTCTTCGCTGTCAATTCTTCGGCTCGACGAAGCTGGCTGGTGAGTTTCTTGATGCGAGCTTCAATCTGCAGAACGGCAGCGGCAGCTCGTTCCTCTTCAGCCACGAACTGACGATCATCGATCTTAAAGAGTACGTCGCCTTTTGAGACCAGAGCACCATCCTCGAATTTGACAGCATCCAGATAGCCGCTCACTCGGGCACGCAGTTCAACGATTTCTGTCGCTGCCGTGCGTCCGGTGAATTCCTCATATTCTGTGACCTCTTCCGTCACCGGCGACACGAACATTACCGACATCGGTGGCGGAGGTTCAGGCTTCTTCTCCGTGCGATTGCAACCCGCAACGCAAAGCAAGACGGACCCAATCAGCGATGCTGGAATTGAGAAGAGACGGGACATATCAAGACCATTGTCTGGGGGACAGGAATCAGCGGAGGGAAGGTTCACATGACGTGCCGACTACTGGGATGATGATTTGCGACGGATCATCCACGAGTGGGCCACGTCATTCGATAGATGCAGGGCGTTCAGGGTACGCAGAGTTTCGTCGGGATTCAACAGGCCGCGGAGTTGTTCCCGGTGAAAGTCGTGTTCAATGTCGAATCGTTCTACAATTAACGGTGTTAATTCCATATCGGCGGAGAGTCATGATGAGATCATCACGCAGGCAGTTTTCTCAGGCAACGCTAGGCGCGACAGCAATGTCGTTATTTAACAATCCGCTGACCGGCCATGCCCAAGCGGCGGTGATCGCTCCACCAAAGATCAAGATTGGTCAGATTGGCGTGGCTCATGCTCATGCAAACAAGCTGGCAGTTTATCGCAATTCGCCGGACTATGAAGTTGTCGGAATCTGCGAGCCCGATGAGCAGTTGCGGAAGCGGGCGACAACGCAGGAGCCATTCAAAGATCTGCCGTGGATGACTCAGGAAGAACTTCTGAATGTCTCGGGGCTTCAGGCTGTACTTGTCGAAACAGAAGTCCGCAGACTGCTGGATGTGGCGGAAGTCTGTGTCGCTGCTGGCAAGCATGTGCATGTGGATAAACCTGCGGGAGAGTCCCTCTCTCAGTTTGCAAAGATTCTGGACTCCGCTGCAAAGCAGAAGCTTCTCCTGCAGATGGGATACATGTATCGCTATAACCCCGGAGTTGTTTTGTTGCGAGAGTTTTTGAAGAAGGGCTGGCTGGGTGAGATCTTTGAAGTTCACACGGTGATGAGCAAAGTTGTTGATCCCGCAAGCCGACGCGAATTGGCTGAGTACCCCGGCGGGATTATGTTTGAGCTGGGATGTCACATCATTGAACTGGTCGTCGGAGTTCTGGGAAAACCGGAGCAAGTGCGTGCATTTCCGCGGCGTACATCAGGCCACGATGACAGTCTGGTGGACAATATGCTGGCGGTTTTTGAGTACGAGCGAGCCACCGCCACCGTTCGATCCAGCGCTGTGGAGATTGATGGAGGCAGTCGGCGACACTTTGTTGTGTGTGGTACGGAGGGGACGTTTCACATCCAGCCGCTGGATAATCCGTCCGCTCGAATCACGCTATCCAGGGAACGTGAAGGCTACAAAAAGGGAACTCAGGATGTGACATTTCCCAAGTATGTTCGCTACGTTGATGATGCTGCCGACATGGCAAAGATCATCCGCGGCGAAAAGCCCAACGACTTCGGCCCGGATCATGATCTTGCGGTGCAGGAGTGCGTGTTATTGGCCAGTGGGCTGAAGGTCGACCGGTAGCCACGAGATCAATTGCGGCTATCGATTTATTGACCTGCCAACTGCACCGGCTTTGAAAGGTCGCAACTCGATCTCCTCAAAGACCCTTTGGACGATCTACTTCAATCCCCTGCGAATCAGCAGCGCTTCCACAGTGGGTTCACTGCCGCGGAAGGCTTTGTAGGATTCCATTGGTTCGCGGCTGCCGCCTCGGCTGAGAATTTCTTTGCGGAAGAGATCCCCGTTCTCTCGAGTACATCCGCCCAGAGACATCATGCGAGCAAACGCGTCGGCCGCCAGGACTTCGCTCCACAGGTACGCGTAGTAGCTCGACGAATAACCGCCCGACCAGATGTGAGCGAAGTAAGCCGTGCGGTAACGCGGTGGAACAGGAGCGTAATCGATGCCGAGTTTCTTCAACGAGTCGGCCTCGAACGTTTCTGCATCCGTTGGAATCTCTTCGCTGGTCAGCGAGTGCCATTCGAGATCCAGCAACGCCGCAGAGAGATACTCCAGCGTGTCGAATCCCTGATTGAACTTGCTGGCCTTGATGACCTTGTCCAGCAGCTCCTTTGGAATCTGTTCACCGGTTTTATAGTGCTTCGCGTAGTTCGCAAGAATGGCTGGCTGGATGGCCCAGTCTTCTTCGAAGGTCGACGGGAACTCCACAAAATCTCGCGGCGTCGCAGTGCCCGAAACAGACGGATAAGTCACGTCTGAAAACATGCCGTGCAGAGCATGTCCCATCTCATGAAACAGCGTGGTCACATTGTCGAAACTGATTAACGCAGGTTCGCCGTCGGCTGGACGAGGAATGTTCAGAACGTTGACGATCACCGGCTTTTCGTTCAGCAGAGCCGACTGATCCACAAAAGAGCTCATCCACGCACCACCGCGCTTGGTGTCGCGTTTGAAGAAGTCTCCGTAGAACAGCCCGATCTGAGAACCGTCGCTGTCGAGCACATCGAACACACGCACGTCCGGATGATAGACCGGCAGGTCCTTGCGTTCGCGGAACGAAATCCCGTACAGCTTATTCATCGTGAAGAACACACCATTCTTCAGCACGCTGTCGAGTTCAAAGTAGGGCTTCACAGCCGCTTCATCGACTTCGAATCGGGCTTTGCGGACCTTCTCTGCGTAGTATTCCCAGTCCCATGGAGCAAGCTCATGATTGGCTCCGGATTCCTTGATCATCTTCTCCAGGTCGGCTGCTTCGACTTTGACTCGAGCCAATACGCCGGGGACCAGATCGGTCAGCATCTTGCGAGCGGCAGTCGGAGTTTCTGCCATCTGGTTCTGAAGCTTGTAGGACGCATGGTCCTCGAACCCCAGCAGTTTGGCTCGTTCGGCTCGCAGTTGAGCAATCTCCAGAATCAACGGGCGGTTGTCGATTCCCCCATCGCGGCCCAGACCTCGAAAAGCGGACGCCTCCCAAACGCGTTTTCGGAGCGATCGATTGTTGAGCGATGACAGAACCGGCACACGCGTCGTGTTGGTGATCTCCAGCAGATACTTGCCTTCGAGCCCTCGTTCCTTCGCTCCTTCGGCGGCTGCGGCAATATCGGCTGCATCCATGCCGTCCAGCTCTGCGACGTCCTCAACGACGACTGCTCGTTCCTTGCTGATCGCCAGCAGGTTTTCTTCGAACTTGGTCTCCAGCTTTGACAGCTGTTCATTGAGCGATCGAATGCGAGCCTGCTGCTCATCATTCAGTTTTGCTCCAGCGCGGACGAAGCTTTCGTAATGCTGCTTCAGCACCTCAGCCTGCTCGCCGTTCAGTTTCAGAGACTCGCGTGAGTCCCACAACTTGGCGACGCGTTCATACAGACGTCGGTTCAGCAGAATATTGTCGGAATGAGCCGCCTGTAGTGGAGCTAGCTCAGTCTCAATATTCTGCAACGCGTCGTTCTTGTGAGCAGAGGTGAGATTCGAAAAGACGTTGCGAACACGTGTCAGCAAGGCCCCTGACTTTTCGATGGCCACGATGGTGTTGTCGAATGTCGGAGCTTCTGTCTGAGATGCAATCGCCTCCATCTCAGCCAGTTGTTGCTTCATTCCCGCCATGAACGCTGGCTGAAAGTGTTCGACTTTAATGACATCAAATGCTGGCGTATGAAACAGCAATGGGCTTGGCGATGAGAACGGGTTGTCAGCAGACAGCTCGAAAGATGTATTCACAGCAGGTTGGCTCGTGGAAAGTGGTTGATTAGCAGGAACTGGCTCAGCGGCCGACACAGAACCGACGACCATGGCCGCCGCCAGCGCTGAAGCGGCAGCAAGATTCTGTCGGGATTGCAGGAAGAACAGAGCGCTTCGAAACGTGTCAGAGGTCATGGCGAGTTTCCCGTTGATGAAGAGTGCCGAATCTCAGAAATCGGCCAATCAGCGATGACGAAGTGTAATGTGAGTTTCGCCGCTTGTCTGCTCATACGAAAAAGGAGCCGCTCACATCGCAGGAGTTGCGTGTTTCGCTATGGACCAATTTCCATTAGCGGCTCAGTCGTGATCCTGACATCATCCACAAACAGCGTGGCCGGTTGATCTCCGAACGAGTGGGCGGAGATGCCGACTTCCAGACTGTCATACATCATGCCTCGGAATGGCAACGTTGGCCCGTGGCTGTCGACGACCAATTGTTCGTCCTGCCAGACCTGAACGTGTCCCTCATCAGGGTGCAGGAACACATGCCACGTCACCTGAACCCATTGATCAGTTGGAAAAACAACCGTTGCTTCAGAGGCTTGGCGGTATTTGGGCTTCTCCAGGGCCTTCAGTTCGACACCCAGTTCCTGACCATCGAACAGCATGAGTCTGATCCCCGGCGATTCCTTGACTTCTCGCCCTTCAAGATCGGCCAGTGTGAAAGGCCGAGTCGACCCATCGATACGAAACCACGCCTGAAACCAGAAGTGTTCGTTTTGTTCGAAGAAAACAAAGCCTGTGCCGAGTGATGCCTTTGCGCAGACCATGCGAGAGGACTTTGCGGGGCAAATGCAGCGCAGGGATTGTTGACCGCTGTGAGCATGCAGTTTTGATGGACCGACAGAAGCATCAAGAAATCCCGCCTTGTCGATCAGGATCTGATTGCGGAGAGCAACATAATCAGAAACGGCTGGTGTCTGAGGTGTTTGCAGAGTGAACTCGGTCCACTTACGTTCTTCCCCAATCAGCGATCGCAGTCCGTCGACATCCTCGGGCACATCTTCGAATCCATCTGAAAACTCTTTCAGCAGTTGATAGCGTTTACCCGAATCAGGGTCGACGCGGAAGATGGCATCTCCCTCTTTCACAATATTGCGAACGATGCTTTCGGGATCAAAAATTCGATCGACCCACGTCCAGGTACCTCGTTCGGTGATGACGCGAAAGACATTTCCGTCATCGGCCAGGACGTATGGAACGCCGTCCAGGGTTGTTTCCCGCAGAACTCTTTCTGCCGGATAGGCTTGCACCTCCTCCGGCCCCTGTAGCTGAAACACCACCAGAATCAGGATTGCGGCTGCGATCAGCAAGATCCATCGTTTTGAGTATGACTTCACAGGGAGTCGCTCCAGCAGTTGAGGTTCTTTAGCAGCCGTCAAGCTGACGCATTGAGAAAAGACGATCAGCACCCGATTACTAAAGTCTGTTTCGTGACGACGGTGATAATCTTCGAGTGGACGGTGATCGTCGAGAGAAAATTGATTAAACTCAACGAGGAAAAATTCAATTCGGCCGAGCGGGGGCTATCCATCCTCCGCGCTATATTCACCATACAAGCTCGGCTGGTGGATCACCCAAAGTTGTTTTAATCATTGCTCTGCCTTGTCGTGAGTTTCCCATGAGAGTTTTCTTTGCTCTGTTCATTGTTTTCGCACTTCATCAGCAGGCGTTCGCTCAGGAAACCTCCGCCAAGCTGACTCGCGGTCCGTACCTGCAACTGGCCACTCCATCTTCAATCCACATTGTGTGGCGAACGGTGGGCGATGCAACGCCGATCGTCCGATATGGACTGGAGCTGCAGCATCAGGATCAGGCCGTTGAAGGTGCAGCTGTCTTCAGGTGAAAAGTGGCTGGCGAAGGAGAGATGCCGTCTGACAACTCCCTGCATTCGGCTCCGGAGGGGACCATACAGTTTGAGGTTGCGTTGACGAAGCTCGAGGCCGACACAAAGTACTTTTACAGCGTGTGGGATGGCTCGAAACAACTTGCTGGCGGAGAAGAGTTTTTCTTCCGGACTCATCCAGCTCCGGGAACTGTACGGCCCGTTCGAGTCTGGGTGGTGGGCGATTCCGGCACTGCTGATGCTCGACAGGCCGCTGTTTATTCGGCTATGCAGACTTATGTGAAAGACCAGAATCATCCCCTGGATCTCTACCTGCATGTAGGTGACATGGCGTATCCATCGGGCACGGATGATGAGTTCCAGAAAACATTTTTTGAAATCTATCAGCCGACACTTCGCAATACGGTTTGCTGGGCATCGATGGGCAATCATGAAGGGGATACCTCGAAGGGTCTGCTGGGAGTCGGCCCGTATTACGATGCTTACATCTGTCCAAAGCGAGGTGAGGCGGGCGGGCTGCCATCAGCCAGCGAGGCTTTCTATTCGTTCGATTACGCAAATGCTCATTTCATCTGTCTGGACTCACATGATCTTGATCGAGCCCCGACCGGTGTGATGGCGCAGTGGTTACGGGCCGATCTGGAGAGAACAAAGTCCGATTGGATCATTGCGTATTTTCATCATCCGCCTTACACCAAAGGTTCTCATGACAGTGACAAGGAGGAGCAACTCATCGAGATGCGGGAACTGATCATGCCGATTCTGGAAGCAGGTGGCGTCGATGTAGTTTTGACCGGCCACTCACATATTTACGAGCGGTCAATGCTGATCGACGGCGCTTATCAAACTCCAACAGTTGCTGAAGGAGTTGTTCTGGACGATGGTGATGGAGATCCCAATGGCGAGGGGCCTTATCGCAAAAGCAAAGGCCTTCATCCCCACCAGGGAGTCGTGCAGGTCGTAACCGGCCATGGAGGTGCGAAGGTCAGTCGAGTGGGGACATCGCCCGTGATGAAGAAAGTGCTCGTTGAATACGGCTCAACAATTCTCGACATCAATGGCGATACGTTGAACGGAGTTATGGTCAATCGTGCTGGTGAGACCAAAGATCTCTTCAGCATTGTCAAACAGGGAACTGTCGAGCCGAAGATTGTTGCATCGCCGCGTGTGTTGCCACTTTATTCCGTTCCGGTGGGAGTGCCCAAAATTGAAAAATCTGAGCTGGCTCCTTTTCCCAAAGTATCGGTCGAACTCATCAAACCCAACGCGGAATGGGATTATCTGGCTGGTAGCCACGCTGCAAAAGATTGGACTGCCATCGCGTATATCCCTGATGAAGTCAGCGGATGGAAGTCCGGAATGATGGGTATTGGTTATGGCGACAGCGATGATGTCACCGAACTGAAAGAAATGAAGGGCAAGTATCTGACAGTGTATTCTCGCAAGGACTTCGAATTGCCGCCCGGCGAGAAAGAGAAGATTGCGGATCTGGGGTTGGCGATTAGTTACGATGACGGCTTCATCGCCTATCTGAACGGCCAGGAGGTCCTGCGTGTCAACGTGAAGTCAGGACGTGGCTCTGAGGCAAAAGACGTAAAGAGCCACGAAGCTGATGGCTACGAGTACTTCCCACTCAAGGGTGCCACGAAGTTTCTGACCAATGACGAAAATATCCTGTCTATCGAAGGCCATAACGATGGCCTCGGGAGCAGCGACTTCACGCTCGACGCATATCTTTTGGCGGTGCCAAAGTGAGGAATGCCGTGCAAGTTTATTCATTCGGGCTGATAGTTGTGCAACTGATTTTGTGGCTGCTTTTGTCGCCTGAATCAGCGTTCGCTCATGATGGCCCCGAAGCCGTGATTTCAGCACTGAACACCACAATGTTGAAATCGGGGCCCACCGCGGATCTGTTGTTTCGCCGAGCCTCAGAGTTTCGCGCGCTCCGCGATGATGTGCGCGCGGCCAATGATTTGCGGCGTGCGATCGAACTGGATGGATCCCTGGAGATTGCTCGCCTCGAATTGGCTCGACTTCAGCTGACGTTGCAACGTCAGTCTGCGGATTCTTCGCAGCCTCTGTTGGTACTGGGGGAGCCATTAGAGACACTGCAGCCTTTGCTCGAGAGTCCGAATGAATCATTGCGGATTGCGGCCGTGGCATTGCGAGGCGAAATTCATCTGGCTTATTGTCAGTGGAAAGAGGCTGCCGTCGACTTTTCTTCTGCCTTGAAGAGCCGTCCCGAGGAGGTGCAATGGTCTCTGTGGCAGGCCGACGCATTGCAGAGGCTTGGCCGATGTTCCGAATGTCTGATGGCACTTCGAGAATCTTATGCCACGACCGGGAGCCCTGTGATTCGGGCAAAGCTGTGCGATGCTCTGATTGAAAGTGCCAGCAAGGATTTGTCTGGTGACTTAACTGCGGCAGATTTGATTGAGGAAGCTCGTGCGATTATTGAGCACGAACTTGCGGATTCACGACTTAAGAGTGCCTGGCGAATTCGTCGCGCTGAGTTACTGCTGCTGACTGAGGATAAGCATCCGGAAGATCGCAAAGAAGCTCATCGAGAACTTAGTGCAGCGATTGAAGAATTGAATAACCGCCTCTCAACGAATTCACCGGATCCTATGTTGGTCAGAGATCGTGAACGAGCACTGACGCTGCTGCAATAGACGCCCGCTACTTCCCGATACAAAAATTGCTGAAGATGTGGTCCAGAATATCGTCCGTGTAGACGTCACCAAGGATCGTCGCCAGTTCGTGCAGTGCGGAGCGGATCTCCATGGAGATCAATTCGTCCCCGTGATTCGCCAGGGTTGCCGTGAGAGCGTGATTCAGTGATTGCGTGGCTTGCTGCAGGCTGTCTCGACAACGCACAGCCGTCGTTCCCAGCAGCTCGCTGCGGGATGCGTTGGCAGAGTTCAGGCAGGTCAGAATCATCTCGCGGAGAGCTTCGATGTTGTGTCCCGTTTCCGCACTCACGCACAACACGCTGCCGTTCGTAGCGTCGGATTCATCCGACGGTCCCCCCGTCATCAGATCCAACCGAGTCAGCACATGAATCATGGCCGACGATTGCTTCGCCGCGAGCGTGCGGAGTTGCTCGTCCTCTGCTTTGGCCTGATCAGAAAGATCAGCGGCGGTACACCAGACGACAAGATCCGAGGCTGAGACCTGTTCGCCGCGAAGTTCCTGAGCACGTGCCATGATCAAATCGGCCGCGTCTTCCCAGCCAGCGGTATCGATCAATTCCACATCCATCGAATCCAGCGGCAGTGTGGCTGTGAGATAATCTCGGGTCGTTCCGGCGATTGGTGAGACGATCGCTTTTTGCTGTCCGATCAGTCGATTAAACAGAGTACTCTTACCGGCATTTGGCAGCCCCGCGAGGACAACTCGACGACGATACCCGGCTGGCAATCGGCTGGCGGAATCTTCGGCCAGTTGTCGTACAACGAGCAACGCTTCGTCCAGTCGACGAGCAATCTCGGGCTTCGTTATGAACTCGATATCTTCTTCGACAAAATCGAGGCCTGCTTCGAGATCTCCCAGAAGCGCAATCAGATCAGCTCGCACCTGACCCAGCCGAGACGTCATGCGACCACCGAGCTGAGACAGTGCTTTCTGAAGTTCTTCGTGATCTGTCGCCTCGATGACCCCCAGCACCGCTTCCGCCTGAAGCAGGTCGATGCGGCCTGAGAGAAATGCCCGCATCGTAAATTCCCCTCGCCGAGCCAGGCGAGCACCCTTTTCACACAGATGCTCAATCGTGGCTTCCAACAGCGGAGGTGAGCCGATCAGATGGAACTCAGCCATCGGCTGCCCCGTGTAACTTCGTTTTGTTGGCCAGAACATCAGAGCGACCGGCACGGGAACAATGATTGAGGACAGTTCCAGTTGCCCTGTAAATCGTCGAGGCAATTTCGACGAACGCCAACTGCTCGACTTTTCATCCGGGCGAAACAATGCCGCTACGACATCGGCGGTTGCCATTCCACTGACCCGCACAATCCCGCGGAATGCGGAACCGGGAGGTGAGGCAAGGGCAACGATGGTGTCATCAAGGTCGAGTGGCATGAAGGCAATGTAGAGCGAAGAGTCGCAACACAGAAGCGAATGAATTAGCGGCTCGTGGAACGAGCAAATCGCGTAGCCCCACGCTTCAGCGTGGGGTTTTTAGCCGACAGACGAAGGCCGCCGTGGAACGGCGGAAGGAGCCCTTGTATTGAATTGACGTGAATCTGCTGCGGCCGTATTCACGGCCGAGATGATGGGATGCTCATCGACCCCACGCTGAAGCGTGGGGCTACGCGCTACCGCCGCATTCGCGGCGAATCTCATATGAGCTGTGGTCTGTCACACTGTTGTGGCTGATGAAACGGTTGTGGTCTCGTGACGAGCCACTCGTTCCGACCGTAGGTCTCCGTTGACGGCTGTTCGCAACTGACATCCTGTGAACTCTGTGAGTTCACTACGCCTCTACCGCAGCGGCCGTGCAGACGAATTCCAGGCGAGCGGTGACTTTGCCGTCGACCGAGCATTTGCCCTTCAAATAGAAGGCGTTGGCGATTCGCTCTGTGAGTTCCACACTCAGCTCGATGGTTTCCCCGGGGCGAATCATCTTGCGGAACTGGACGTTGTTGAGTCGAGTGACGACAGGGACTTCATCTGATCCGGTCGGTACCAGTTTAGAAATCAGTACCGCTCCAGCCTGGAAGCATGCTTCACATTGCAGCACGCCCGGAAAGACTGGGAAGGCCGGATAATGGCCCTGAAAGACGGGCAAAGATTCCTTCAGAACCTTGCGAGCCACGATATGTGTTTCGCTGATCTCGGTGACTTCATCCAGCCACAAAAACGGATCTCGATGAGGAATGCAGGCTTTGATTTCGTCGGTGTTCACGGGCGAAGCCAGAAAAAGTTCAGGGAGTGTTGTGAGTACCAAAGAGACAAGCCGGGACAAATTTCGTCCCGGCCTGTGTCAGGCAAACAGTGTGATTGCAGTTGCGGACCGTCTTACAGCTCGATCTTTAATTCTTCGATCTTGCGATATAGACTCGACAGACCCAGTTTCAAGCGGCGAGCCGCCTCTTTCTTGTCCGGGCACTGACGAAGAACTCGAGTGATGTGCAGGCGTTCGTAGTGTCGCAGAGCCGACCGCAGATCGTCGGTATCCGGCAGTGAAGATCCACCACCCAGCAAGTCTGGTGGAAGGTCGTTCGGAGTAATCTCCTCACCCTCGCACATCATGACGGCTCGTTCGATCGCGTTATCAAGCTGGCGAACGTTGCCTTTCCAATGAGCGGCCATCAGAGTGCGAATCGATTCGCTGGTCGCACCAGAGACACGTTTGCCCATGGCTTCGCGATGGCGAACGATAAAGTATTCCACCAGTTCCGGAATGTCGTCGAGACGTTCTCGCAGTGCGGGAATACGAATCTTGACCCCATCCAGACGATAAAACAAATCTTCCTGGAAGTTGCCGTCGGTTACTTCCTGGCTTAGATCACGAGATGTCGCCGCGATGATGCGAGCCTGAACCTTGACAGGCTTGGCACCGCCAACCGGTGTCACTTCCTGATACTCGATTGCTCGCAGGATTTCTGACTGCGTTCCCGGTGGCAGCTGAGCGATCTCGTCGAGGAACACTGTTCCTGTTCCGGCGGTGACGAGGGCACCTTCCTGGCCGTCCTTGTTTCCGAACAGCTGAGTCTCCAGCAGTTCAACAGGTCGAGTTCCACAGCTGACCGCCAGGAATTTTTCGTCCTTGTTCGGACCAGCAACATGGATTTCGCGAGCGAACAATTCTTTGCCTGTGCCGGTTTCTCCGACCAGCAGGACGTTTGAATTTGTTGCTGCCACTTTGCGAATGGTTTTCAGCAGTTCCTGAAGTGCATGGCTGGACCCCACAACCTGGTCAAAGCCCGCGCTGCGAGCCAGGTCTTTGCGGAGTCGCTGATTTTCGCGATAAAGATCCTGGAACTTGAAGAGTCGCTGCAGACGCTTTACCAGCTCTTCAAAGCGAACAGGCTTGACGAGATAGTCAAATGCCCCGGCTGTGAATGCTTCAACCGCGTTCTCGACGGTTGCATAGGCGGAGATAATCAGCACGAACATCGCTGGATTGATGCGATGCAGCTGGCGGAGGACTTTCACGCCATCGCCGTCGGGCAGCTGAATATCACAGATCCCGACGTCGTAATCGCGTTCCTGAGCCACACGGATGGCTTCGGCCGCAGTTCCGGCGGTGCGCACTTCAAAACCTTCACCCATCAGGAACTCAGCCAGAGTTTCCCGAATGATGGGTTCATCTTCGACAACCAAAATCGACTTTCGCTGAGCGATAGTTCCAGACACGGCCTTCAGACTCCGAACTACAGACGCGGACTTACCAGGCGCCGCACACCAGGGCGGCAGCAGAATTCCGCACAGAACAACCGGCGTTATGGTGTTAGAACCGCTCGGTTTACAAAGGAAAAACGCCCGCCAGCGAGACCATTCCCACGCGCTGCATTTTCCGACTGCCATGATTGTAGCGAAAACCCTCAGGCAGACGAACTGTGCACACAAATGTCACTCGGGTTTCTGCCACGAAGGCCCAAAATGAGCGATTCAATCGATAAATCCCGCGTTGCTGCCCCGATTCGGACAGGCAAATTGACGCTCCGCGATGCCAGATGTGGGTGTTTCCCCGTGATTCTGCTCGCGTTGACGAGCATGATCCGAGTAATCATGATCCCCGCGATCCTTTGATTGTTCCCGTTGAATGTGAGTACTGAGCGACCCATGCGTATTCTTCTGCTGGCCGACATCCATGCAAACTGGCCAGCGCTGGCGGCGATCAATGAGCGATTCGATGCGTGTTTGTTTCTTGGCGACGTCGTTGACTACGCCACAGATCCCCTGCCCTGCATCGACTGGGTTCGCAAGTATGCTCTCGCGACTGTGCGCGGCAATCATGATCACTCGGTGGCGCAGCGAGTTATTGTGAAACCGGGTGGAACATTTCGCCGCATGTCAGCCGCGATGCGACCCAGACATTTCGATGTACTGAACGACGAGAATCTGACATGGCTGGCTCAAATGCCGGTGACTCGTTATCTGACTCTTGGTGATCATCGATTTTTACTCGTCCATGCCACGCCTCGCGATCCGATGGATGAGTATATCGGAGATAACGCCGAGCAATGGCAGCAGCGTCTGGAACATGTCGACGTGGACTTTGTTTGTGTCGGCCACACGCATATCCCGATGCAGCTTCGGCTTGAGAAGACTCAGGTGATCAATCCTGGCAGCGTTGGTCAGCCCCGTGATGGCGATCCTCGCGCGGCCTATGCGATTATTGACAAAGGTCAGGTTGAGTTTCGACGTGTTCCTTATGACATCGATCAGACGATTCGCCATATGCGGAGCTGCGGGATTGAGGAGAACATCGTGGCGAAAGCGGAAGTCGTGCTTCGCAGCGGCGGCAGTCCGACAGGGACGGGGTATTCAGAGCTTTAGAGAGACTTGTTGCACCAGTGCGAACAAAGCGTAAGGAACAGTTCAAAAATAAGTCCCGTATATCCCAACCCGAAGCGTCAGCGAGGGATCGAGTTGCTGTCCAAAATCCCTCACTGACGTTTCGGGTTGGGATTTCAAGTAGCAAGATCTATTTGTCCGTCTCCGTCACTACCAGAACCCAGCCGATATTGCTGACTTCTTTGGGGCGGCTGTGCACAATCACGGGCGACATCGCGGCCAGATGAGACGCTCCGGTGATCGGGTCAATAAACTGTTCCATGAGTTCCACCGAAAGCTCCGGAGTCTCGGCATTCACGAGTTTCTCCGCTACTGTCAGAACAGAGTCCGCGACGCGAGGAAACTCGGCGTCGGACTTGCGATCTTTTAACTTCGGATGAGCGATCACCATTCCTCGATGATGAGTAATCTGGTTCTCCTCAACCTGAAACAGCATCGCATTTTTCTGCACACCGAAGTCGTCAATCTCCAGTGTCATGGCTAGCAGGCCCAGCACCTGTCGTTCGACAGGATTTTCACTGTCCCACACAGGGACCGAAAATGACACGACCAATTTATTCGTGGCTGTGCTCTGGTAGACACACGAAAGATTGACGACATCGCCCTGCTCGGCCAGCTTCGGAATCAGAAACTCCAGAGGCTTCAAGGTTGCGACGCGTGGGTCATCTTTTTCGAGGTCATGGCCCAGTCCATGAAAATAATCTCGATGACGATACTCACTCCCAATACTGGTGCCGCGCGGGGTACGAGCATATTGCAGACCTGTGTTGGAAAAGATACTCCAGTTTGAACTCTGAATGGCGTTGCCACGTAAGCCGCGATGTTCGTTGAGCCATGCCTGCAGAGGTTCCCACAGAGCCTTATCGCTCGGATTCGCATTGGCGGCCTTGAGACAGCTCTTCAATGATTCCGACTGTGCTTCGGACTCCAGCAATCGCCAGCGCAAGTCGATTTCGTAGCCGACAGCCTGGGCCATCGTGCGTGCGGTCGTTTCCAGATTCTCCTGCCGCGCGGTTTGGGCTTCTATGTGGCTGATGTCGGCTAATGAACGGGCGGCGCGTTCGCGTCGAGCAAGCGTTCCCAGCCATGCTGCGGCCAGGATGCTGATCAGGACGACGGCGGCAATCCCCAGTGCGGCCGACTGAGCGGCGAACCGATGTCGTCTGACCCAGCGCGAGATGCGCTGAGATCTGGTTTCGCTCAGAACAGAGACGGGCTCATCAGCCAGATAGTTTTCGACATCTGCGGCCAGGTCCAGAGCAGTCTCGTAGCGATCCTTGGGCTGCACCTGCATCGCCTTGAGGCAGATGGCTTCCAAACTGCGAGGCACACTGCGCACGATCTCAGACGGATGTGTGAAACGCCCTTCAATCACGCGAGTTCGGATTTCGTGTCCGTTATCTCCGGTAAACGCAGGTTGACCGCACAGAATTTTGTACAGCGTGGCGCCGAGGCTATAGATGTCGCTGGCTGGTGTTGGTGCCAGGTTGGACGCTTGTTCGGGACTCATATAAGCCAGCGTGCCGGCTCCGCCGCCGGACGTACTGCTGCTCTGACTACCGGCGTTGGGCATCAGAGTCATCTCGCCACTGTTGCGAAAGCGATCATCGCGATTCACTGGAACCGCGAGGCCCCAGTCGACGACAATCGTCTCGCCGTATTTCCCCAGCATCACATTCGCTGGCTTGATGTCTCGATGCACGATGCCGCGATTGTGGGCATACGCCACGGTTTTGCAGACGGAGATAAATGCCGTGAGCAAACGACGAAACTCAAGACCCGGCTCGGCTGACGCGTTGGATGTCGAGCGAACCTGATGACAGCGCTGGATGGCTTCATCCATCGTTTCGCCGTCGATGTAACGCATGTAGTAAAAGAGCTGGCCGTTGTCGGAACGACCCATGCCGTACAGAGGTACAATTCCGGGATGTTCCAGGCGACCTGTGACTTCGGCTTCCAGCAGGAATCGATCGCAGCTGGTGCGATCTTTAATCAGATTCTGATGGATGAATTTAACCGCCACCTGGCGATTGAGTTCTCTCTCGGTTGCACGATAGACGGCTCCGAGGCCACCTTTCGCGTGGAAGATGAGAGTTGTAATCTCGCTGATGGATTTCAGGCTCTCCGCGTCAGGTCCGCTTGTCGCTTTTCGGTCGGATTTCTCTGGTGAGATGTGATGCTGTTGTTCGATCGCGTCGATTCTGCGCCGCAGGTCCTGCTCAAGATGAGGCGCGTGGCGGCATAGGTCCGCGATCGACAGATTCTTCCCCTGTTCCCGAGCGCCTTCCCATTGATCGACGAGATCTTCGATCAATACGGAATCGTTCATTCCGATCGTATTTTCATCAAGTGCCATAGTGATCTGCGACTCTATTGTTTTGGCATCTCGGCTGGTTCACCGTTCTGTCGGAACCGTGCGTAATCGAGCCATGGGTCGAGATCTCTCTCGGAACGAAAAATATCGCGGAACAAGGTCAGGATCAGCTGACCGTCTTCGGGTTTGTCCGAAGTCAGAAGCTTATCGGCCGCGGTCATTCGCTCTGTAATGATTCGGTTGCGTTCGCTATGAGTCAAGAGGGCGTTCTTTTGGGACTTCAGATGACGCTCAGCCAGCATTCGCCAGTACTTCGGATCGCCAATGATTCCGCCGGCTTCGGCGGCGGCTGTTTTTTCGTCGTTGGCTGCAGCAGGCGGCTGATTGTTTGGGTTATCGAGCGAGTTCAGCATGAGCTGAAAGAGTTCGATGGATTCGAGCAGATTACGATCTTTGTCACGTTCGGCCTGCAAGGCTGCAATACAGTCTTTTTCATGGCGATTGCGTCCGTCGCGTTTGCCGCGAGCCATGTTCTCGGCTTGTCGTTCCAGAATTGCGACTTCTGCATCGTCCAACCAGCCTCGCACTTCCTGAACGTGTTTGCCTTCCGGATACTGCTCCAAATAAGGCAGCAGAAACATTCGTTTTGCATCGTCAAACTTGACCACAGACGAATCGTCGCCGGTGGCCATTGCTTCTTTGGCTTTCAGGTAAAGCGCGTCTTCGTTGGGGAGCACAAGCAAGACAGCGGTAGCAATCAACACAAGGAAACACGTGACCAGGAACCAGGTTTTCTCGTAGAACGCGGAACTGTCTTTCTTCTTTTTCTTCTTCTTGGGTTTTAGCTCGCCAGTCTGGGGATCGACTGTTGAACCCTTGCCTGCTCCGGCCGCCGCCATGGCTTCAGGAGAAACATCCGAAACACCCTGCTGTGCTTTCTGCAGCATCTCTGTGAGTTCAGTATGCACCGCCAATGCGTCATAAGGGCGATCGTCAGGGTTCTTCGCGAGCAGTCTTTCGATCAGCTGATCGAGTGCCAGCGGACATTCTGGAATCTTCTCACGAACGTTGTAGGGATCATCATTCAGATGCTGCATCAGCATCTCGGCCGGGTTGTCGGCGACAAAAGGAGTCTGGCCTGTCAGCACTTCGTACAACAAACAACCGGTTGCATACAGATCCGTTTTGCGTGAGATCGGCACGTTGCCCTGAATTTGTTCAGGAGCCATATACGCATAAGTACCGACCGTCTTACCTGCCGCGGTCAGTGCGGTCGCTTCTGTATCACGCGCGATCCCGAAGTCGCCCAGTTTGATCTTGCCCTTCTTTGTGACAAAGAGATTGGCGGGCTTCAGATCGCGATGAATAATGCCGGCGTTATGAGCGACCTCCAGTGCAGCGCAGAGCTGTCGGCCGACCTGAATGGCCTGATCCCACGACAACCGTTTTTTCTTTTTCAAAATGTCCTGCAGCGATCCGCCATCGACCAGTTCCATTGCATACCAGCGCTGACCCTGATGAGTGCCTCCGCCGTAGTACTTAACGATGTTGGGATGAGTCAGTCGCTTGAGAATATCAATTTCGCGTTCGAAACGCTTAAGCATTTTGGGGTCGTTGGAGAGTCCGGGTGGAAGAACCTTCAGAGCGACCTCCTTGCCGTTCTCGACGTACGTGGCGACGTACACGATGCCCATGCCTCCGGCACCGATCTGCTTTCCGAGAATAAAGGGACCAATCTTTCGCTCAGTCATACCGGAAATCGCCTACAGTCGGGAAATAGCTGAAACGGTCGCCATTGGCCCGCCCGATTCATTGGCAAATCCCGAAATACTCCTCAGACGGCTCGCCTGGTGCCGTTCCGCAATCAAAAGCCAGCTTCAGCCGAGCCATTATTTTGACAGCGAAACAGGCCGCGCACAATCGGTTCGAGTGTTGTACGCGACAATCGGTTTCCTTTGCTGGAGGGTAATCGCCACGACAGGCAGGATTTCGAGTTCTGTTAGAGATTTTTGGCCGTTCTGTCGTCCAACTACCCCTCAGGGTGGCTCCCAAAGCATTTTTCAGAACCTTTCAGAATCTCTGTAAGGTTCTGCGCCGAGCTTGGTATCCCTTTCTGTCAGGCGTGCACTTAGGAAACAAACTGAGGCCGGCTGACTCAGAAACAGTGCGGAGAATATGAAATGTTAAAAGTACGGAAAGCTCACGAGCGAGGTCATGCCGATCATGGCTGGCTGGATACATGGCACACGTTTTCGTTTGCCAGCTATCAGGATCCTCAACACGTCCGCTTTCGAGCGTTGCGGGTTATGAACGAAGACATCGTCGCTCCCGGGCAGGGTTTTGGAACTCATCCACACAACGACATGGAAATTGTGACCTACGTGTTATCCGGCGCGCTGGAACACAAGGACTCGATGGGAAATGGTGAGGTGTTGCGACCGGGTGAGTTTCAGCGAATGACAGCCGGAACCGGGATTACTCATAGTGAGTTCAATCCCTCCGTCACAGAGCCGACTCATCTTTATCAGATCTGGTTGTTTCCGGAGCGAAAGGGACTCACACCAAGTTACGAACAGAAATCGTTTCCGGCAGTTGGACGTCACAACGAATTGCGTCTGGTGGCCTCTCGTGACGGTGCTCAGGGCTCTCTGAAAATTCACACGGATGCCGCAATCTACCTCGCACAGTTGGATAAGAACGGATCTGTGAATTTTGCGATAGCTCCTGATCGATCAGCTTGGCTGCAAGTGCTGAGCGGCTCGGTTTCCGTCAACGGAGCCTCACTATCGCAAAGTGATGGAGTGGCGGTCAGCGGTGAAGAATCGCTGACGATCACTGGGAATCAGGATTCCGAAATCATGTTGTTTGATCTGGCATAATTGGCCATTGCTCTTGTTTACCGCCCAGCCGGAGGCGCCGGCTTATCGTGCTGGCCGGCGCCTTCGGCTGGGCGGTAAACGTTCTTCAGTTAGTCGTCAATAAGTGTATGTCCCCTGGAAGTTAAGAAGTGAGTTCATCAATGGCTGAGTCACATTTGTTGTCACCGTTTTCGTTGGGATCACTGACTCTGAAGAACCGAATCGTGCTGGCACCGATGACACGTTCTCGATCGGGTTCCGAACGCATTCCGAATGCGAAGATGGCCGATTACTACGTGCAGCGCAGTTCGGCCGGTTTGTTAATTTCCGAAGCCACTGTGATTGCGGACTACGCGATCGGATGGAGCGAGACTCCCGGAATCTATTCGGACGAAATGGTGGCTGGCTGGAAGAAAGTCGTCGAGGCTGTTCATCTGGCCGGCGGACGAATCTTTCTGCAACTCTGGCATTGTGGCCGAGCATCTCACAGCAGCTTTCTGAACGGCAACCGTCCGATGGCACCGTCAGAGATTGCCATCAACGGTGACTCGATTCACACACCGAATGGGAAGCAGCCCTATGAAGTGCCGCGAGCCATCGAGACAGCTGAAGTTAGCAAGATCGTTAACGATTATCGCCTTGCGGTCAGACGAGCAAAGCAGGCAGGATTTGACGGCGTTGAAATTCATGGAGCGAACGGATATCTGATCGATACGTTTCTGCAGTCCAGGACCAATCATCGGACTGATCAGTATGGTGGTTCTGTGCAGAATCGCTTTCGGTTTCTGCGAGAGATTATTGAAGTCGCCACAGCAGAGATGCCGGCCGATCGAATCGGAGTCCGGATTTCGCCAAACGGTGTTTTCAATGATATGGGTTCGCCCGACTACCGCGAGACCTTCCTTTACGTGGCCAAACAGCTTGATCAGTATGGTCTGGCTTATCTGCATGTCATGGATGGTCTGGCTTTTGGATTTCATCAGCTTGGTGAGCCGATGACGCTGAATGATTTCCGAGCTGTGTTCAGTGGTCCACTGATTGGAAATTGTGGATACACTCAGGAAACCGCTGAAGCAGCGGTTGCGAATGGGCAGGCGGATTTGATTGCCTTTGGACGCCCTTACATCAGCAATCCGGATCTAGTTGAACGATTTGCAAACGGCTGGCCGTTGAGTCCTCCCGCAGAAATGTCAACGTGGTACACACCCAGTGATACAGGCTACACAGATTTTCCAAAGTATCGCTCGGCTTAATTCCGTCGGATGACATACACTCCTTCGGCGCAGAGTCGCAGATTGAATTTGCCTGGAGGAGTGTTTGTGGTCCAAGAATCGCCTGTCACACGAGCCAGCTTGCTGGTGCGACTTCGTGATAGCTCGAATCATGAAGCGTGGCGGGAATTTCTTCAGCTCTACAGTCCGCTTGTTTACGGTTTTGTGCGCAATCGCGGACTTCAGGATGCTGATGCGGCTGATCTGTTGCAGGAAGTGCTGAGATCAGTTTCGGGTTCGATTGATCGTCTGGACTATGACAAGCAGAAAGGCGGCTTTCGTGCATGGTTGTTTACGATCACTCGAAACCGGCTTTCTACGTATCTCTCCGGTCGACGTGCTACTGCGGCGGGTGCTGATTCAACGATTCAACAGAGACTGGACGCTGAACCGGACCGCTCCGGTTCTTTGGAGGAAGAGTGGGAACGTGAGTTTCAGCGGCAACTCACTTCGCAGGCGATGCAGGCCATCGAACCAGAATTTGGAGACAAAACATGGCAGGCGTTTTGGCTTACTGCAGTTGATGGAGTTTCAGCAGCTGACGTCAGCAAGAATCTGGGAATGTCGACCGGCGCGATTTACGTTGCCAAGAGTCGGGTGTTGGCTCGACTGAAAACCGAAATCCAGCGACTGCAGACGGAACAGGAATTTTCATCATGAACCCAACGCCGACAAATTGCCGAAACAGTTGCCCGACGAAGGACGAGTTGAAAGGACTGGTCGACGGAGGGTTGTCCGATGACCAGGTTCAGGCCTGTATTGCCCATCTGGATGAATGCGGAAATTGTCAGCAGGCCATTCAGGACACCGCAGTTGGTGATTCGACTTTACCTGAACTCGTGGAACACATCGATCGGTTGCGCCCGCCGAAGCAATCTGCGTATTGGTCGGTTGTCGATTCTGCAGAGAAGTCGTTGTCGGACAGTCACTTTGCCACAACAGTTATCTCAGTCGGCGCTCAGCGACCTGCGGAGCCTGTGAAGACAGACTTCCTTGATGCCCCGACAGATCCGGCGTATCTGGGGCGACTCGACCATTTCGATATTTCACGCGTTATTGGACGTGGAGGGATGGGGATTGTCTTTGAAGGATTCGATTCGCACCTGCGAAGATCTGTGGCGGTCAAAGTGCTTGACCCCGCCATGAAGGATAACGACGTGGCTCGTCAGCGTTTCTGCAGAGAAGCGCGGGCGGCGGCGTCGATTGCTCACGAACATGTTGTGGCGATGCATCACGTATCACATTCGGATGGCAAAGGCGTGCCGTATCTGGTGATGCAGTTGATTCAGGGCGAGTCTCTTGAGTCGCGGCTGGCGACCACAGGCCGGCTTCCTGTTCGGGAAGTTTTGCGAATCGGCATGCAGACAGCGGCTGGGCTGGCGGCAGCGCATGGGCAGCACCTTGTGCATCGTGATATCAAGCCGGGCAATATTCTGCTTGAATCGCCCGGTGATCGCGTCAAGCTGACCGACTTTGGACTCGTGCGTTCAACAGAAGACACGAAGCTCACGCAGACCGGTTACGTCACCGGCACGCCGATGTACATGGCTCCGGAGCAGGCTCTGGGACAACAGACTGACGAGCGAGCCGATCTGTTTAGTTTGGGAGCAGTGCTGTATGAAATGGCGACGGGCCAACCGCCATTTTCTGCGCCGACGATTCTGGGGATACTGAAAAAGATCACCGAAGAGAAGCCTGCATCGCTTCGAAAGTTATGCCCGGAGTTGCCCGAGGCCGCTGCATTTCTGATCGAGCAGATGCTGGCAAAGCGTCCTCAGGATCGACCAGTCTCTGCGGCTGCAATCGCGGATGCGTTGGGAGCGATCCTGACAGGGATTTCACCGCTTTCGCCATTGCAGGTTCCTGCTTTGGCCGAAGACGCGGCTTGTGAAGTTGTGAAGGCGGCGTTGAGCAAATCCGGTCAGACCGCCTGCAGTCGTAAGCGAAAGTTGGCCAGACTTTCTTACGGCCTTGCCGGAGTTGCGGCTGGGATTGTTGTCACACTGGCTGTGGCTATTCCGTTCTTCCCGAAAGCAGATCCCGTTGTCGCGCCGGGTGAAGTCATTGGTAATGCGACTGGCAAGGCTGCAGGAATTGTCGAAACGGTTTCGGAGCCTCAGGTGGCCCCGATGGCTGTGTTGACAGGAAACTCGGGCCCTGTGTGGTCGATCGCTTTTACGCCCGACGGCGAGACATTGGCGATGGCTATTGACGACGGGACCGTCAAACTCTGGAACGTCGCCGAATCTCGCGTTCTCTCCACGATCAAAGCGCATTCCGGACCCGTTTGGGGAATGTCGATCAGCCACGATGGAAAGTTGCTGGCGACGGGGAGCGACGATGGCAAGGTTCGAGTTTTCGAATTGGCAACGACGAACGAATCCAAGCAGTTCGAAACGGGCTATGCCATTCGTACGCTGGTGTTTGCACAGAATGACAATCAACTATTGATCGGTGGGCGAACAGGACAGGTCGAGGTTTGGAGTATCGAGACTGGCGAAAGAACCGTCAAAACTAATGGGCATGCGGGAACCGTTTCCGGCGTTGCGTTCGCACCGGATGGAAAGACGTTTGCCAGTGTCAGCGGCGACAAGACCGCCCGGATCTGGAATGCCACAACCGGTGGTGAGCAATTGACTTTGGAGGGCCACAGCGGAGGAATCTACGGCGTTGCATTCTCGCCGGATGGCTCGCAGATCGTGACTGGTGGCTGGGACAAAACAGTTCGGTTATGGGAAACCTCCAGCGGCAGTCTCAATCACACCTGCGAAGGCCACGGTGGCGATGTCTGGGCCGTCGCATTTTCTGCGACGACTCCTTTTGCGGCCTCCGTCGGCGAAGATCGGATCGTGCGAGTGTGGCAGACAGAAAAACGAGAACAGGTGGCGTCACTCGTGGCGCATACCGGGTCGCTTTATGCGGTGGCGTTTACGCATGATGGCCAGCATCTTGCGACAGCTGGCCGTGACGGAACCGCTCGTGTCTGGGACATGAAGCAGATTGCTCGGTGAGTTACTTCGTTATCTGTTGAGCAGTGTTGCAACTTCCGTGGCAAAGTACGTCAGCACTCCATCGGCCCCCGCGCGTTTGAAGCACAGCAGGCTTTCCAGCATCGCGGCTTCTCGATTCAGCCATCCGTTGTTGGCGGCGGCTGAGATCATCGCGTATTCACCGGAAACCTGATAAGCAAACGTGGGGACGCCGAATTCGTCTTTCACGCGTCGCACAATATCCAGATACGGCATGCCAGGTTTGACCATGACCATGTCGGCTCCTTCGGCGATGTCCAAAGCAACCTCGCGAATGGCTTCGTTCGTGTTGGCCGGATCCATCTGATAAGTCCGCTTGTCGCCTCCACCAAGATTCTTTGCGGAGCCGACGGCATCTCGGAATGGGCCATAGAACGCAGACGCATACTTTGCCGAGTACGCCATAATCTGAACGTTGTGATAGCCCGCCTTGTCGAGCGATTCGCGAATTGAGCGGACTCGACCGTCCATCATGTCGGACGGTGCAATGATGTCGCATCCTGCTTTCGCCTGATTGATCGCCTGAAGATTCAAGGCGGCCAGAGTTTCGTCGTTGACAACGTAGCCGTCGCGAACGAGACCGTCCTGACCGTGAGTCGTGTAGGGATCCAAAGCGACATCCGCGATCAATCCAACGGACAGATTGGCGTCGCGAATGGCTCTCATTGCTCGGCAAATCAGGTTGTCCGGGTTGCGGGACTCTTCGCCATCAGGAGTTTTGTTTTCCTGAGGAGTGACAGGGAAGATTGCGATCGCCGGAATTCCGAGGTCCACGGCCTTCCTCGCTTCTTCGACGAAGACATCGACGGAATAACGAGTCACCCCGGGCATTGAGGCGACGGGGACTCGCTGGCCAGTTCCTTCGACAACAAACACGGGCCAGATCAGGTCATTGACGGACACCTCATGTTCACGAACAAGCCGACGGGACCATTCTGCACGACGATTTCGACGCAGACGAGTGAAAGGGAATTCGGGGTTCATGGTGATTGCAATCGTTTGCGAGCCATTAAGAGTTCTGTTCTGCGTGTTACATAAACCGTCGCATGGCGACAGAGGATCGGCGACTTCGAAATATGCATGCAGGATTCGGTCGACGTCAGCGACGTTTGCTTTTCAATTCTTTTGTAGCCGACTCTGCAGTGCCGAGATCCGTTCATCAAGTTCCGTCAGAGTCAGGCCCTCCAAATCCGAAGCAGAACTCAGCGGTTCATTCAGCAACTGCTGCAGCAACTGAATCTGGCCCAGCCGGACGCCCTCTTCACGTCCCGCTTCGCGGCCTTCTTTGCGGGCTTCGTGCAGTTTCCAGGCGGCGTCACGGATGGCCTTTTGGCGAGCTTCGTAGACGTCTCGTTGAGAGGGTGTTCTGGAGATCATTTCAAGAATTCCGATCGCTTTCTGATACGGGGCACCGGGAAGCAACTCACGCAGTTGGGCGGCGTCGAGTTCTTCCGCTCGCTGAAACCACAATGCCCAATTCTCCAATTGATTCGGAGCTTTGCGGTTCTCGGCGACTACCTCATCGGCAGTTTTCAAGGCTCCGACTTTGTCCGAAGCTGAGTCAACCGTACGGATATTGTACTTCGGTAATTCGACCGTGTGAATCTGAAAATGAGAAGTCAGCTCAACGCCATGAGCGACATCGCTAAGCGAGAATCGCAGATGCCCGGCGGAGATTTGCGGAAACATTTTTACTGACAAAATGCAGATGCCGATTGTTGGATTCAACTCCGAATAAGGCTGGCCTTCACAAAGCTGGCTGGAGTAAAGGCTTGCGGCGTAATACACCAAACGCTCCCGCAGTGCGGCTGTCAGAGATGTTTGCATTTCAACATTCAGGAGCCGCCCGGTCGAATCTTTCGCTCGGATGTCCAAAACAGCGAGCTTGTCGTAATCGAATTCCTGCTCAAGGAAAGGGTTGAGGATTTCCACCGCGACAATCGGAGAGGGCAGCTCCAGAATGGCATTGAGCAAGTGGATCAACAAATCCGAGTTCGCTGGATTGCCAAACGCCAGACGAAACACATAGTCGTTCGTTGGATCGATCCCCAAACCCATTAATGCATTTCCTGAACGAATCTGCTTGATTCAAGCCATCATCTTTTATTGGTGTTCAACGGTCGCCTTATTTTTTTACGAGTGTCACCAGTTTATCTTCTGGTTCCTCAGTCAGCAGCAGACTACGGAAGTGATATTCCTGAGGCTGGCCATTGCTGTGAAGTTGAAGCCCCAACTGACAGGCCTGAAGCATTTCAGGTTTATCTGTGAAATCAAAAACTTCTTCACCATTGGCTGCGAAACGGATGCGATCACCTCGGACCAGAATCTCGATTTGATTCCACTGGCCTTTCTTCTCCAATTCGTTTCCGCGGCCGACCGGGGCCACGCGATTGCGACGGTGAGCATCCCAGATGCCCCAGTCATGACAGAACATCAGCAACGGGCCTTTGAAGCCGAACTTATTTTCGCCTGCATCTGTAAATTG
>JBILXT010000252.1:0-10446 GCA_044378235.1 Planctomycetaceae bacterium | reverse complement strand
CTGCAGGCTTTCGTCCCGGCCGGCGCCTCCGGCTGGGCGGTAAACGACGAAACCCACAGTTCGCTACTTCATAAAGGTCTAATGTCCGAATTCCTTATCCAGCCGGGTTCGGATTTCATCCCGCACCCGACGGAACTCGGACATCAACTCTTCTTCAGAGCCGGTCGCGTGGAACGGATCATCAAACGGCCAGTGCCAGCGTTCCACGGCGGCGGGAAACGCAGGACAATTTTCGTTAGCTGTTGAACACACACCGATCACAACGTCGGGCGGAGTTCCTTTGGGAGGAAGAAACTCATAAATCGATTTGCTGACTTGCGGTGAGATATCAATTCCCAGTTCCGCCATGACCGTGACAGCTCGCGGATGTACATAGCCAGCGGGTTTCGCTCCGGCAGAAAGCGATTCGAAGCGATCTCCGTAAAAACATCGAAGCAAACCTTCAGCCATCTGACTACGGCAGGAATTGCCTGTGCACAGGAACAGGATTCGTTTTCGTTGTGACACAAAGAATGCTCCGAAGAACGTTCAACAGACGCGGACCTGCCCGCGGTACGTTTTATCAGGCTGCAGAATAGTCAACTTGGCCCGAAACACCACCTTACTGATTTGCGGTCACACGGAGTTGGAATGTGAAGACTCAATTCCGGGCCTCTGATGTCGATGTGGTCCGTCAGTGGGCCGGTCCTGTGGGATAAAACAGTTGTGCGACAATTGCTCGACTTTCCTTGTATACGCGGCTTGGGATGGAGACGAGCGACTGCAGTTGAGGTTCAATATCGTTCGATCGGAGTGGTAGAGAATTCAGCGAGCCCGAACGACGAGGCTCACGATGAGATTGCTCGCAGGAAAAGGATGTCCATGCGAACTTCATTTGCCATTTTGTCACTGACCGTCATGACGTTGCTGTCCGGCTGTCATTGCTGTCGATGGACCGAGAACTACGCAGATGCGATCGACGATATCGCAGACCACAACGATTTCAGCCGCGGCTTTGATGACTGCTATTGTGAAAAACTGGATGCGACTCGCTGGTGCATGAACCGTCGTTGTCCGCCTTCAAACTGCCAGCAGTGTCGATAACGCATTCGACCGAAGGCACGGACCACTTCGGCAGCTTTCACCGATCGCGTTCTGGCAAGCCCCCGGAACATGTTCGTTCAGCCGCCTGATCAACTTTGACGGACAGGTTGAGTCTGCGGATCTGCAGAATCGACTCAACGCCCGCTCCTGTAATTCCGATTATTCGGTTCGGGGGATTTGTGCGGCGTTTGACTTCCGGGGGGACTCAAACAGCATCGCACGCCAACAGCTCTTGCTGAGTTTTGCATTGAATCATGCGCCCGGTGACCTGTGGGTTACCGTGCCATGATTCATCAGCAGACCATCTGCGCGAGCCCGAGTTTTCAGGGGGCGTCATGCGAAGAACAACAGTGCTGAAATGGGTCGGCAGCGTGCTGCTGAATCACACTGTGCCATGTCGCAACTTGAGAAGTCGACAAGCCGTAATTCGCAGAGTATCGCGTTTGCGATGTCTGCAGGCTCTGCTCTTCACGATCGCGACACTGCTGAGCCAGTCATCGAATGGTGATCAGCTGGAAGAGCTCGCAACGAAAGCCGGAATACGCATTGTTTCCAAAGGCGAGTCGTCGGCTGACCTGCAGAAGAGAACGGTTGCTGCACTTCCGCTCCACGCCATGGCACCGGCCAGTCGGCAGCGAGCGAAGAAGATTATGGACGACTGTTCCCAGTTTCGTCGTCTGCCATCGCTGCAATACTCAATTGATGAGCCGATGTATCGTTATCTGCTGCAACATCCGGATGTCGCAGTCAGCACATGGCGAGTGATGGGGATTTCTCGCTTCGAAATGTGGCAGACCGGGCCAATGGAATACGAAGCCAAGGCCGTGGACGGATCCGAAGGAATCGCTGACATCCTATATCAGGATGCGAATCAGATGGTTTTCGTGTGTGAAGGGACATATCACAATGTCCTGTTGCCAAAGCCTCTGGAAGCTTCTGCTCTGATCTGGTTCCGCGCCTCCTATACTCCCGCCGCCGATGGCACTCATACTGTGAGCCAGAAGGCCGACGTTTTTGTGAAGTTTCCGTCATCTGCTTTCTCGGCCGTTGCCAAAATGCTGACGCCGGTGACAAATGGTATGATGGACCGCAACCTGTTCGAAGTTTCTCTGTACAGCAGCATGATGTCGCGAGCGGTTCGTGATGAGCCGGAATGGGTGATCCAGGTTGCTGATCAGATGGAAGGCGTCTTGCCTCAAAGACGCGGTGAGCTTATCGAAGTGGCTCAGCGGCCACGCAAAGTGAATAAGGCCCAGAATGCTCCTCCGGAGAAGGTGACCTCGGTCGATCGCAGCGTGATCATGTCTCCTCAACTTCTGTTCTTTGATCCGCCAAAAGATGGAGCAGTCAGCGTCAACTCGACCCCGGCAAAGGAAGCGAGTCAGTCTGATGGGAAAGGTATTCCGGTGAGAACCGCAGAGCTTTCCAAAGACGTGACGCCTCCTAAAGAACCGGCGAAACCGTCCGACAAATAATGTCTGCCAGGAAATAAAGTTCGCACGCAGTCCGATGATGAGTCAGCACTGCAACCCGCGAGCCCCCGGCTGGATCGACCGCAACCGATCCTGCCGGGTGCGGCTCATCTCAGAGTCAGAAGTTTTCCCCGTGTTCCAGGCATCCTGACCCGGGGCGGTTTGACGATTCGGGGCACGACTTGTTCTCCGGGGGTTGTCGGAATGTGGATTCAGTGGGCTCACACAGCCGGAAACATCGGTGTGCGATCAGCTTGCGTGCGCCAGGCACACAACATCCCTCGCTGACGCGTTTCAAAGTTGCCCATTTGTGCCTTTCCCAACCCGACGTGTCAGCGAGGGATTGCGTTTCGGCAGTGTTTGCAAAAATCCCTCGCTGACGCTTCGGGTTAGGATAACTCCTTGTGTCTTCAACCCCTTGATCTCCCCAGGTCTGGAAAAGCGCAACTTCAAAACTGACGCTTCGGGTTATGTTGAAATTAACAGTCTGTTTGTGCCGGTTGGTGGATCGTCGGAAGAATGGTGAATCCCGGTGGCTGGCGGTAGTCGAGGATTCTCTTTGCGACAGCCTGGGTGTTACGAGTATGCTGTAACCAAAGTTCCAGCTCTCCGCCTGGCCGTTTGGTCGTATCGAGGCCTCCTATGTCCGTTTCTTTTTGTCCGCCATTCGTTCAATTTGTCACAGGCCTGGCTGTTGCCGTCTTCGCAATCTTTTGTGGTGCGCCGGCCGAAGCCGAAGAAATCGATAAACTCGACGGTGCCGGAGTCATCGAGTTTTTCGGGACAATCAATCTTCAGGAAGGCAACCACCCAATCATCGACCTTGGCGACGCCCATGGGCTGCATGAAGCGGATGAGGTGGCAGTTTTTCGGGCGGTCGACATGCACTTTCGCCCTTTGGGCTCATTCAGGATTGAAGAAAGCTTCGCCACTCACGCCGTGCCAGAAGTCCCAGCCGGAGTAGAATTGCGAGACGGCGACCGCGTTGTTTACGTCAAGACGTTACGTCAACTGGGTACCGGAGATGGTTTTCGTGAATCGTTTCTTCGACAACAATTGATCAAGACAGCCGAACGAAATTCATACTCTACGTTTCGGCAGCAGGATGAAGCCGACACCCTGCAGCGTTATATTTCACGACAACCTCGCTGGGTTCGCGATCGAAAACATTTCGCGGGACGCATGCGCTCCCCCACAGTCTCAGTTCAGGCTGCCGAGGATATGAAGGCCGTGCTCAGCCAGGTGCAGCTGCTGCAGCGTTATCAGTCACTTGGCATTTCAATCGAAAGAAACATCGGAAAAGACTGGGTGGAGGTCATCAAAGCGCTCAAGCCTGCTCCGGAAGTGGTGTTTGGCGAGCCGAGATACAACAAACCAGAATCCGATGAAGAAGGGGCTGCCAAAATTGCGGCAGAACCAAACCAGGATCCGGTGGATGTCGTGGAGCGGCGAGCAGAACGGTTTCGACGCGAGGCGAGCGACATTCTTTTCACCCGATCGGCGGAAGAGCGAAACCTGGCTGTGATTGTTCTGGCTGCTCTTTATGTGGAGAAGCCCCGCAACGAACGCCAGTGGCTCATTGATCAGGTGCGAGTGAGTCAATTCTCTTCGCTGGCGGTTAACGAACAGTTCATCGAAGACCTGCTGAAGATCCTGAAACGCGTTCGCACCAGTGAACAGGGCTGATCGTCATTCATTTGTTTGGTCGAGCAGACAAAAAAAGAGGACCTTTGTGCCATGACAGCGCAAAGGTCCTCGTCGTTTGATCAGCCAGGAGATCCGAATGGACCTATTTCTTCTCCACCGGACTCTTCTGTGAAGGAACCAGTCGCACATAATCAACCGCCAGCATGTACGATTTGACGGCTTCCGGGTTCGCTCCGACAATCTCGAACGTGATTCGGTGATTCCCGGCTGGCAACTCATTCATTCCGAATGACAACACACCTGTCGTGATCACTTCCGGATTGTTGAACATGTCAAAGGCCGGATCGAGCACTTTGTCATCGATCGAGATTCTTGCCACGCCGTAATCGCGTGCTCGCGTCAGCACAATCTCGATGTCGTACGTTCCTGCTTTTTCGACTGGCACTTCCAGGCTCAACTTGTCGCCGGGTTTTGCACCCGTCCACCACAAATGATCATTGCCGCTCCAGCGATCCGCCTTAAACCCGCCCATGTTCTGGCTGGCGGCTGTCCCCCCGGTCTTCTCGACGATCTTCATCGCTTCCCCTTCGATCGCCCCCGGAACTTTGCCGGTCTTCGCATCGATTGGTGAAGCCGGTCCGCTGAGCACAACCTGTGACGGAGATCCAAGATAGGCAATGAGGTCGCGAACTTCGTCTTTGGTCAACGTCTCCAGCTGACGCTCGGGCATCATCGAGACGTTTGAAAGAGTCCGTTCCTCAATCTCCGACTTTGGTACAACGACTTTATCGTTGATCGTCTGAATCGTCAGAGCACTATCCGTCTCCTGTTTCAGCAATCCCTGAATAACCTGTCCGTTCTGAAGAGCGACTACGGTCACCTGATAATCACGCCCCACAACAGCGCTGGGGTCGAGAATGTTTTCAAGGATATAGTCAATGTTCGCTCGATTTGATCCCGTAATGTCCGGACCAATCTGGCCCCCGGTTCCAAACAATCGATGACAGTTCTGGCATGTCTTCGAATAGACGCGTCGGCCGTTTCCGAGATTGGCTCTGGCAAGTACTCGTGGGCCAAGATCCTTTTTGAGAGCGATCGCCTGAGCTTTGCGATCTGCTGACGATTCTCGTATCTCTCCCCAGTGCTTCTTTAACATCTCATTGAGAGCCGCATCGTTGAATGTCACAATCTGACGCACATGAAATGCGTGCAGATCGCTGCTGGGCACCGAACCGTCGGCAATTTTGCTCAGCAGCAGCTTTGTCCACACCGGGCGAGAAACCAGAGTGCTCACAACATCCGTCTTCAGCTCATTTGGAAACTTCCCGTAACGTTCCAGCAGCAAAGTCGGCGTTGATTCATTCCCCAGTGTCGCCAGGGCACGTACGGCCGCCGCCTGTAATTCAGCATTGCCCAGAACGGCATCCGTCTGCAGAACTTCCACGGCGGCTTTGTCCTGCCCCTTCACCAGAACACTTAAGGCCTGCTGTCGCCGAGTGAGATCCTGATTGGCATCTCCCAGCAATGAACGCATCGGCGGGAAGACTCGCTGATCGCCAAACAGGACCGCCAGCTGATTCGCCCGATCGACTATATCCTGCTGGTCGCTCTTCAGCAGAGCATCATAGGTGGCTTTCCATGACTCCGGCATCGGGATATCAACTCGCCCTTCAAAGGAAGCCATCATCTGAGTCAGAATCTCGCGCTGCAGGTCGACGTCTTTCGTGCCTCCCAAAGCCGCTACAACAGCCGGCAGAGTTTCGTTCGTCGCGGAAGCTCGCCTAAAAATGTACGAACGCAGCAACGGGATCTTAGTCTGCAGCGCCAGCTGAATCGCTCGTTGCGAATCGTCGGCCACCAATGGCTCCGTGCCGTACCAGATCATCAGCGGCAGGTTATGATCATTGACGTCTTCGGCTCGCGTTGCCAATGCCGTGGCGATGCCCCAGCGTGACGCGTTTGGCAGGCGCTGCAGTGCGGAAGAAAGATACAGGCGTACCACGGCCGACGAATCATCCGCCGCCATTTCTTCCAGTCGCTTGATGATGACGTCAGAAGCCGCTTTGTCTTCCAGTTCCAGCTGGATCGCCCATGCACGAATGTACTCTTCCTTGTCCGACAATAACATCACCGTCAATTGCTCGTTGATCGCGCTACAGGCGTGCAGCGTCCACAGATAACGCAGTCGTAACTCCACTGCGAGCGAAGGGTCAATCGCAAGCTTTGTGAGTGCGACCTTGACATACTCTGACAGGCCTTTCTCCATCAGCGTCTTTCGCGCCATGCGAGTATGCCATTCGTTGCGATGGTCGTGGGCGGCAATCAATTCCGCGTCAGACCATTCTTTGGCGTTCAGGCTGACGGGCTGGGGTGTTCCATGAGAGATCCGATAAATTCGCCCGCTGGTGCGATCCCAGATTTCCGGATTCGTCCGATGGCACGCGTTCTTGTCGTACCAGTCGATCAAATAAACGCTGCCATCCGGGCCGTATCGCAGGTTGATGCCGCGAAAGTAATGGTCGTTCGCCAGCATCAGATCTTTCCCGTGATGCCCGACAAACCCTGAGGTGCCTGCTTCAGGTTCCAGAATGTCACAGTTGATACGATTGCCGTGGACGTTGTTAAAAAAGATCTGATTGCGATATTCATCCGGCCAATTGTCTCCCAGATAAATCATGGCACCACAGTGAGCATGTCCGCCACCGGCATCGGCCGTGGCCCCGGACGCTTTCGGTTCGTGGCCCCACCACGCAGAGTCCGCAAGATTGCCAACATAATGCTGATGGTCGGCAATTGTCTTGATGTCATCATAGGTGTAAGGATTGAAGTGCTGGCCGCCCTGACGATGGTAGCGAGCTCCCTGGATCACATGCCACAAATGCGGAATTACACAGGCTGTGATAAAAGCCTGCCCCTTGTCATTGAAGTCCACTCCCCATGGGTTACTGGTTCCATTCATAAAGGCTTCAAAGATGTCCTTCTGCGGATGGTATCTCCAGACCGCGGCGTTCAGAGGAAGTCGCTGCCCATCGGAGTCACCAGGCTTGCCGACTTTGGAATGAGTGAACACGCCGTGGCATCCATAGAGCCATCCGTCTGGTCCCCAGATAAACGCGTTCAGAGTTTCGTGAGTATCCTGCCAGCCAAATCCATCGCGGAGAACGATTGCTCCGGGAGGAACATCCTTGGGAAACTGCAATTCTGCTTTTGCTGTCAACGTTTCGCTCTTCGAAACGAACCGCACGGTTGCACTTCGCTTCACGTTGTCGGCTTCGTTGATCACGGGAGCCCCGGAAGGCTCCTCTCGCAGAGCGAGAGGGCTACTGTCTGGAACATCATCGCCATCACGATCAGGAATAAACATCAGATACGGCGCGGCTCCGACGTAAACACCACCGAAGCCGACTTCAAGACCACTGACCAGATTCAACCCTTCAATGAACACTTTAGACTTATCGAAAACGCCGTCTCCCGTGGTGTCTTCAAAGATCACGATCTTGTCCTTGCCTTCGCCCTCCGGTGCTCGCAGTGGATATGTATGAGCTTCTGCAACCCACAGTCGGCCTTTGTGATCGAAGCACATCGCGATCGGCTGATGCACCATCGGTTCTCCGGCCGCCAACTGGACTTTGAAACCCGCCGGAACCGTCATCTGTTTTGCCGCCGCTTCTGGCGAAAGCCCTTCAGCCATCTCTTTGCGTTTCTGCGGCTGAGCCTGCTGAAATTCTTCTTCCGTGACGGATTTGGCTGCGTGCATCAGCACATTCGCCCCCTTCATGCCGCCACAGACGATGTCAATCAGTCCGTCTTTGTTGAGGTCATCCACGACCAATCCGCGACCGATGCCTGCTTCGCCATCCGCCAGATGCGGGACAAAATCAACCGTTCCATCCGCGCCGCGCTGGAGTTCGAACCAATAGACGACCGCTCCGGCATCCCACATCGGACTCTGTGTGTGATGTGACCAATATGTCTTGCCGGTCACCAGATCCAGCAAACCATCGCCGTTCATATCGGCCAGTTGAACCGCATGCAGTTCAGTAAACAGCAGACCGTAAGGACTTTGGTCTTTGGTCTCGCCCATCAGCAGATGCTTTTCGAACGTGGTGTCACCATTGGCATCAACACCTGTGTTCTCATACCAGGCCAGACCAAAGTCATGAGCACTTAATGCTGTCACGATGTCACTGTCTTTGTCGCCATCGATGTCATAAGCAAACATATCCGCGCCAGCTCGCGCGAACGGATACTTGCGAAACTTCCAGATGCCCTCGACAGCGCTTTCGGCAGGTTGTTCCATCCAGCCGTCGGTTGCAATCATGTCCATGCGGCCATCGCTGTTGACATCGCCGACGCCCAGGCCGTGACCAAACGGAGTCGGTGCGATCTTTTCAGAGATCGAAACAAACTTCCATGCGCCCAGCGGTTTGTCTTTCTCTGGCAGATAAAAGCCGTAGTGTCCCTGGCGAGTACACACCAGCTCCGGCGTTCCATCACCATTGATGTCGGCAAACTGCGGCGCTTCGTTACTGACGGAGTCTGCGACCTGCAACTTCTCCCAGAGTCCATTCAGGCCGTCTTTGCCTGGATTGCGATAGACGAACCCCGGCGTTCCGGGGAAGCCGACGACCAGGACGTCATTCGATCCATCTTTGTCGAAGTCATAGATCCAGTTGAAAAAGTTATCCGCATAGCCTTCACGCTTCTGTGGCACCGCCTGATAGATCTCGTTCTTCTGGCTGAAGTCCGGGCCGGCGTACCAATGTGGACCGTAGACAATGTCTTTGACTCCGTCGCCGTTGATATCACCTGACGAGATTCCTTCGGAGTAATACACGTCTGAAAGCTGTTGGCGCGAAAAAGAGTGCAGCTGAAAGTCCGCGGCCGAGATGGCTTTTTGAGATGCCAGCAACATCATCGCGGCGATCACCGCGCGTGTTTTCAAAAACTGAGACATAAGACCGATCCGAGATTCAACGTGGTGGGGAAAAACCGAGGGATGACTTCCCAATGCGGGAAACCATCCTGCAGGCGGAACGTATGCTGCCACATCGCAACGTTTTTGGCCAGGCAGGAGGGATTGTGTCGATTGCAACGACGATTAATGTTTCCAAAACACCATATTCTGGGGGTTCTGACGATTCTGAAGCTGGTCACGTTGAACCCCTTGCCGCTCATTCCCGAATTCCCTCGACCCTGTTTACGGGTCTTGACCTATGGTGAACAAGGATAAGAAATTCAGACCGCGTCTCCACGAACGTCGGAACTCGGAAAATGACCGTGGTGTTAAGCCCGCAGAGTTTTATCAGACCAGTGTCCATCGACGAATCTATCGGCGGTGAGTCATTCGATGGGCCATTGCGTGACGCGAAACCCAAGCCAGCGATATCGACTCAGGCCAACGCTCTGAAGTTGACGTGGAGGCAGATCATCTGTCCTGCAGCGATCATCGGAGTTGGCCTGCTGGTGACTTCGATTTGTTCCGCGGCGGTGCAGGTTGGTCTCATCGACCCTCAAACAACGTTAACATTCCTTCAGTATCACCCGGCAACCATCGTCGTTGCGTTCGGGTTTGCGATTTTTGGTTGTGCCATCAATCGCCAGCTGGCTAAAGAAGCTCCCAAGGGCGATCACCTCGGCCCCTACAAGTTGATAAAACTTATTGGCCAGGGCGGGATGGGCGAGGTTTATCTGGCAGAGCATGAATTGCTGAAACGTCGATGTGCAGTCAAAGTCATTCGGAGTGACAAGGCATCGAATCGCAAAATGCTGGCTCGCTTCGAACGTGAAGTAAAGGCCACTGCTCAGCTGACTCACTGGAATACCGTTCAGGTTTACGATTACGGTCGGACGTCAAATGGCACGTTCTACTATTCGATGGAGTATCTGCAGGGACTCAACCTGCGACAGCTGGTGGAAGACCATGGCCCACTTCCTCCCGGTCGAGTCATTTTCATTCTGCGACAGCTCTGCGGCGCTCTGCATGAAGCCGCAACGTTCGGCCTGGTTCATCGAGACATCAAGCCGAGCAATATCTTTCTGACGGAACGCGGTCAGATGTTCGACGTCGCCAAGTTACTGGACTTCGGTCTGGTTCGTCCCGCTTCGTTTGGCACTTGCCCGATTCGAAATGTGAGTAAGCAACTGCAGGGGTCTCCACGATTTATGTGCCCCGAACAGGCTCAGGGACAAAAACCCGATTGTCGAGGCGACTTGTATTCTCTGGCCTGCGTCGCGTACTTCC
>JBILXT010000657.1:0-2944 GCA_044378235.1 Planctomycetaceae bacterium | reverse complement strand
GGGGTTTTACCAGATTGAATAATCTCAGCAAACTTGTGACGACTTGTCTTGTTGCACAATTGAGTCGGAGGTGTGCAAAGGTGACTATGCCGTTAACTCATGCGACATATTGAGAATACTGGAGAGGAATTCAGACTGTTCCGTTGAAGGTAAGTGGAATGGGACTAACAGTCGGGTTGGGATTGCTGATTTGATTCGTCATTGAAAATGCCTG
This sequence comes from Planctomycetaceae bacterium, assembly GCA_044378235.1. GTDB lineage: Bacteria > Planctomycetota > Planctomycetia > Planctomycetales > Planctomycetaceae > SXXK01. The sequence goes on along the minus strand of JBILXT010000657.1, from coordinate 2,730 downwards.
CTGACTTAAGGGTGTGTGTGTCGCGTTCATATGTGCGAAAAGCGGGGAAACCCTCTACGTAAGTGTCTCATTTTTGGTTGTTGGGGACTGGGTATACCCCGCAGGTCGTTGAATCTGAATGGCCACGATAGTATTTTGAAGCGCAGGGCAGGAGGGCGCCCAAGTTCTTTATTTTCCGGCATGGAAGCCCACTCGTGAAGGAACAGTTTGATGCAGCGCAAACGCAGACCAGGAAAGAGGGCGGAACGTAAAGCTCCGCCACTCACAGAATTCGAACAACCGAAGAAGAGACGTCCGTTCACTGTCTTTTTGATCGAAGATGATCAGGCGGTACGTGCGTCTCTTGTCGAGGCTCTGGGAGAGCACAAGATTACGGTCAGAGACTACATGACCGCGATGGAATTTTATCGTGATTACCGTGAACCGGTTCCGGGCGTACTGATTCTTGACCTCCGGCTTCCGGGTATGTCCGGAATCGAGTTGCAGGAGAAGTTGAACGAAGACGGTTTCGAGTTGCCAGTCGTCATGATCTCAGGTCATGCGGATGTGCCAATGGCCGTTCGTGCTATGAAGAATGGTGCGTTCGATTTCCTTTGCAAGCCGCTGAAGATCGAAGATCTGGTAGCCGCGATCGCTCGCTCCTATGCTTATTTCTATGATGTTGATCCGGAAGTGCTGGAAGAAGAGCTTGAGGATACTGAAGACAGCATTAATCGTCTGACCGGGCGTGAGCGTCAGGTTCTGGATCATGTTGTTGACGGTCTTTCCAGCCGAGAGATTGCGCAGGAACTGGGTGTAAGTACCAAGACTGTGGAAGCTCACCGTGCTCGAATCAACGACAAGATGCGAGCTGACAATGTTTCCCATCTGATTCGTATGTGCTTTGCTTACAACGAAGAGCACAGTAACTAGTTGTCGATTCACGTTGGCGGGACGAGTTCAGGCTCTTGTGTCTGTTCCGTCCCGGAGATGAACAAGACGGTGTTGGCGAATAGAAACCTCTTCGGTCAGTAGTGGTCGGGTGGGATCCAGTTGCCGGACCGTCTTTTTCATTTGGTGTTTGGGCAGTGGCCTCTACTTAAGATTCCTTGCCGATCGGAGTTGACAGTCAGGAGCAACTTTTCTATCGTTCTGTCGCATCAGCCCGCTGATCGTGCGGGCCGTTTGAATCTGCCGAGGGAGCGACATCAGTGACAACCGTTGGGCAGCGGATCCGGGAGATTCGCAAGAGTCGCAATCTGACTCAACGAGAGCTGGCCGATCGAGTCGGCATTAATTTTACGTATCTGAGCCGCGTCGAAAACGACCGTCTCGACGATGAGCAGACTCCTCGTGAGGAAACTCTGCAGCGTATTGCGAAGGCTTTAGACGCAGATCCGGACGAGTTACTGTTGTTGGCACGAAGAATTCCGGATGCTTATCGAGACCGGATTTTGTCTCGTCCCGGTGTCTTTCGAAAGTTGCTGAACCTGTCCGATTCTGATCTCGAAAGCCTTGTCGGCCAGTTGGAGCATCAGGCTCGCCGCACGAAGAGCCATTAAGCGGACGATGAAAATCACTGCACGGAACTGGACTTTTAAGCTCCGTATCGAACTCAAGAAGAGCAACGAATCTCGCAGGGAGTGTGACCAATGCGACGCCATGACTTAACCAATATGCGGACGCGATCCATCGACGCTGTCACCGCCATGCGCATTCGGGAGTATGAACAACTGACCGGCGAACCTGTGATGTTCCCGGTGCCGATTGAGAAAATCGTCGAGAGAATTCTGGGCCTGAATTTCGACTGGGTGGAAATTGAAGAGCAGCCGGGTGAGCAGATTCTTGCAGGATTGATTCCCGAAGAACGTCGTATCGTGCTGAATAGTCGTCACCTCGATCTGTTTCAGAAAAAGCCCGGCCTGGAACGCAGTACGATTGGTCACGAAGCAGGTCATTGGGATATTGATATCGATCGTACCAGCCTGCATCATCCAAGATTGCCGGGGTTTGAGTTGCAGACGAGCGTTGTTCGTCGACATGCTGCGGACCGTCATGTATTGGTGGAGGTTCTGAATCGAGCGGCTTACGATGATCGCTATTTTGAACTCTATCGAGAGTTGACAGCGGGTCAGGATTCTCCGGAAGTTCGCAGTGCCGTTGACAGATATCAGTCTTCGATGCTCATGCCCGACTGGCTCATCAAGTCCGCTGTTCGAGATCTCGATGTGACCTCATGGCCCGCGCTGTATGAGCTGGCAGAAAAGGCGCAGGTGACCATCTCAAATTTGACCGTTCGCCTGCATCGTCTGGGAGTGATCTATATCCCCGAGGGCAGTCGAGAAATCTACGCTGGGCGCGATGCCTATATCGGGCAGAAGCATTTGTTCTGATATCCGTCGCTCTTGATTTCAACGGCCAGTCGAACGGCCAGGCTCAGGAGTCCGGGCGTTTGAGCCATCAATACGCCGTTTCAGCATCAAGGAGTTTTGAGGCAGAAAAATGTTGGGGCAAAAAAATGCTGACCATATTTTTGCCCTTAACGCTTTCGTTCGATGATCAATCTTAGCCCGGGGGCCGCTGCCGCTTAATTTGGTCACAGAATGCGTGAATTGGGGATCTGTACAGGCGAAGCGTTTGGCTTCGCCTTTTTCTGGGTCTTCGTGTTGACAGTTTCTGGCAACTTTGTGTTTTCGTTGGGGCTAATCGCCAACTTTCCGCCTTGAATGGAGTCTTGCTATGTTGGTTCTT
>JBILXT010000023.1:0-37477 GCA_044378235.1 Planctomycetaceae bacterium | reverse complement strand
GCCCGCAAAACCACTCATCGTCATCCCTGCTGACTCGCCACCTATGGTCAGTCGTTCTCCTCATCTGAAGTTGCTGGAGGAATTCGCTGACGTTCAACTGTATCTCGATCGGCCAGTGGACGACGCTGAGAAGGCGCGTCGTCTGAAGGATGCGGACATTCTGCTCAACTCACGAGGCAGCCTGAAGATTCCTCGCACGGTCCTGCAGCAGTCGCCTCGTCTCAAAATGATAGCGGTCTGCGGAATTGGCTACGATGCGATTGATCTGCCGACCGCGACTGAGCAGAAAATCGTTGTCAGTAATATTCCGGGGCGAACGGCAGCGGTTGTTGCTGAGCACGCTCTGGCACTGATGCTTGCTGTGGCTCGCCGAACTGCCTGGATGACATCTGAACTGAAGGCCGGCCGTTGGCGTGGTGATCTGGGGATTTCGCTGGCGGGAAGGCAGATTGGCATTATTGGAACTGGCAACATCGGCTGTGCAATGATCAGACTGTGCCGTGCCATTGGGATGAGTGTTGTGGCCTGGAGTCTTCATCCTGACTCGTCCAAAGCCGCACAACTGGGATTTCGCTATGTCGAACTGGACGACTTGCTATGCACGTCAGATGTGGTCTCGCTGCATACTCGTTTGTCAGAGCAGACGGCTGGCCTGATCGGGGCTCGGCCGCTCGCCATGATGAAGCCAACGGCGATTCTGATTAACACTGCTCGAGGAGCCATAGTGGATTCTGCGGCCCTGGCTGACGCTTTGCATCGCGGGGCGATTTTCGGAGCGGGGCTGGATGTGTTTGATCAGGAACCGCTGCCACCCGGGCATCCAATTCTGAGCTGTGAACAGGTCGTCCTGACACCTCATACGGCCGACCAGACTCAGGAAGGAATCGATCAGCTGACAATGGGGTGTGTTGAGAACATCAGGGCATTCCTCGCCGGGGCTCCACAGAATGTCGTGAATCCGGATGTGCTCGAGTAACCGTTCGTATTGCAGATAGGGACAATCGGAAACTTCGATGCGTCGTGGTTCGAAGCAAAAAAGAAAGGGACTCTGAAAACAGAGTCCCTTCAAGCCGATCCATCGTTTCGCTCAGTTTCCTGTTACGGCTGCAGAATATGCTTGCCGTTTTCGAACTGCTTGTGACATGCGTTACAGCTGTCAAGCATTGTCTTCCATGCTGTGGTAGCTGCTTCGAAGTCTTTCGCCTTTGCCGCACCATAAAGCTTTGCACCGTGTTCTTTGGATGCTGTCGCGTGCTTGACCCAGTCTTCTCCATGTTCTTTCGGAGCACGACCGTACAGCAGGTTGCAGCTTTCTGCCAGAATCAGAGCATCTGACTTAACAGCTTTCCATCCTTTGTTGTCCGCCGGAGCAGCCGCCATGCTCTGCTTCAGCCGCAGATAAGTGGGCTGGAAAACGTACTCCATAAACTCATGCATGCTCTCTTCAACAGGCACGACTTCGCCTTCAATCGGGGAAGTCCTTGGAGCATATGCAGCTGTGGCAGGAACATTAGAAGACATTGCAACAGCTCCGCACAGTCCCGCCAGAGCCAAACACAGATAACCAGTCATACGTTTCATGAGTCTCTCATTCTTTCGAGGAAAACATTCAGGCACAGAGTATCGTTGTTGTGAACTATTTGTCGTTGAGCCGTCAATCAGGCGGCCGATTTGACAGAACTCGATGTGCCAGCATTCGAGTTCTGAAAGTCGTAATCGCACTGGACCACAGCGACATAAGGAGCGTGAATATCATAACCCGATGCGTCAGCGTGGGAAGTTGCCCGGAAACGTTTCAAGGGTGTGAATGCTCAATTTCTTACCATCGTTTCGCGTTGCAATCCTGGATTCGGCCAGGGCCCTCTATGGGCCACCGCTTTGAGAACGCACTGAAAACTGCAGACTCGATTCAGCCACCTGCTGGCTGAAGTAATCTCTGAGCAGGATTCGCATGTGATATTTGCCTTCCAAAGCCGGCAAAGTCAATTCAAAGCTCTGAAAGTAATCCGTTCGTTCCACATCGCACAGATCTTCAATCTGAAGCACCTGAATTTTCTCCAGGACCTCATCATCGCCCTCCCGCATGAATTCGATTCGTGCTGCGAACTCTGATCGGTATTTTCCGTCATCAGTTAGTTCAGACTGGAAGTTCTGCAGTTCGGTGTAGACCAGCACTCGCTGGCCGGGTTCGAAGTTAGATGTCGGAAAAGCAACGACGTTTCCAAACCCGTCAATGCGATCGCACAACATCGCCCGTTGAATCGTCAGACGTGACAGAGGCTGCAGCTTCTTCGAGGCTGTCCGCAGATGACGCAATGATTCCGTCAATTGCTCAGTACGATCAACGTCATCAGAGTTCTCTCGATAACTGTTCATCGACATCATCAACGACTGCCAGAACTCCTGCTCTTCTTCAGGTAATGATTCAATGATCCGCACGGAATCCGCGGACTTTCCGGCGATCATGTACAGCAAACGCAGATCCGTTTGCTTCTGACGCCACTCGGCCGCTCGATCCGCTTCGCCCGAAATTTTCTGAGGCCACGCGGCGAGTTCCGCTTCCAGTTCCTGAATCGCAAGCTGGATATGAGAATTCTCCGGAGTTGCTTCTGTTGCCGGAGGCTGCTGTGTCACATTGAGATCTGCGGTCTGGGCGCCTGTCTCCGTACCTCCGGGAAGAAGATCATTCTCCGCGCCGGGCACGGCGGGATCCTCGCGATCCTTGAGCAAACCAAACGGATCGGGCCAGCGACGGATCTGCTTTCGCAGCTTATCGGTATTCTCGTCGATGCGAGGATTATACAGGCCGCGAAGGCGGTCGAGCATTGTGGGTTCGGTTGGTGCCACGGGCTGGTCGAGCCCCGACGAAGCTCCGTTCTCGACAGTCTCGGTGTTCAGTCCGCCCGAAGTCTGACCGACCTCTCCGGATGTTGAAGCAGCTGCGGGCTGAGCCGAGGGCATGGCTCCGGAATTCTGAAACTCTGCTGGATTATTGATTGATGCCTCTGTTGTTCCAGGAGATGGTCTCAAGTTCGGAAGAGCAGCAGAGGAAGCCGTTCCGGATTGCCATCCAGAAACACCGGCGTTCCATGGAGAGGCACTCGTCCCCTGAGCTCGTGAGGAGTTTGAAGGAGAACGGCCCTGATCCGGAATCTCAGAATGCCCCACCGAAGGAACGCCACTTTGCGACGCCCTGGACATCGGCATCGGACGTCCCAGACGAGCTTTGGGCTGAGCAAACGCATGACCCGAAACGGGACGAACACTGGTCTGTCTGGATCGATCCAGCGAGGGATCAGATTGGGATGAGAACGGCTTTGATGACGTTGAGTCGGCCGTTCGGAACATGTCTTCCTGCAACGGACTGTCCTGTGATCGAACCAGCGTGACTTCGTGGCTCCTTGAATCACTTCGATCAGACTTGATCGGGAAAAAGATCTCCGGCGTCACACAGCCACTCGCCAAAATCGTGGCGCAGAAGATCGTGAGACTGCAACGCTTATGAAGCGCGAGTCTGATTCGATGGCTGCGTGATTGATGATCACCCGGCATCGTGACTAAGAGCCCGAAGAAGGTGTTTTCAGGGAAACGAAAGGGCGTGGGACCAGAGAATGGGCAGTCTTTGCCCAGCCTGAACTGTATTTCTAGCGAAGGAATCCGGACACATCGGAATGCTAAGCAGGGCAGATCAAGTCGAAACGTGAGCAAGTAAGGGCGGGAGTTCCGGCGAAAACGGCCGTTCGGCGTGGTGGGTTAGTGAATTCAGGGTGCTTGGGGCTACTTCAGTTTTCGGCAGAAACGAACAATCTCGAGCTAAAGTGGATATTGAAATCTACTTTCAGGGCCGATAGGATTCAAAATTGGATTTCGTTGTCCAGTTTAGTTGCTGCATGCGAATCTATTGGTCCCTATTGACTCCCCGAGAGTACTTCCAACCGTAAAGGAGAACCCATGGTCAAGCGAGTTCTGGTGTCTGGTCTGATTCTTGGAGCCTGCGTCGCTCTGCTTTCCACGATCGTTACCAATCAGGGCACAGCCGACGAGGCAAAGAAGAAATCTCCTCCGCAGGACGCTGCTGTGGAACGAGCTCGGCGTGAAGTGCGGATGCTGGATGACATTTACAAGACTGCTGTCGTTCTTGTGACGGAACATTACGTAAAGACGGACTCTGACCTGGCCGCTGGCAGCGCATTCAAAGTGTTATTCGAATCCATCGCCAAAAAGGGTTGGCATGAAGCTCGACTGGTCGACGCCACCGGCCAGCCTTACAGTGACCTGAATCTTCCGAAAGAAGGATTCGAAAAGAAGGCGATCGCCGAGCTGCTGGCTGGCAAGCCGTCATACGATCAGGTCATCACTGAAGGTGGAAAACGCTATCTGCTGGCAGCAACAGCGATCCCTGTTGTCATGGAGAAATGCATCATGTGCCACGAGAACTATCGCAGCGTGGAAAAAGGCAAGGCCATCGGCGCGATCAGCTACAAGGTGCCGGTTCAGGAATAGTTTCTGCATGACGGGTGAACGCGGCGAGAACTGATTCTCGTGAACACGAAGTGCAGAACCTGCCGCGTCCAGCCTCGTGCTCTGTCAAGATAAAGAACGGGGGGTAGAGGTAGTGGATCTTGCTAAAGATCCCAACACAGGAGGACCTTTAGCAAGGTCCACTACCCCAGAATTGAAGCTTGACAAAGCACTCGATTCTCAATCGATTTTCCTCTGAGATGGGTCGAGGAGACAATCTCATTGAGGTCATCCCTGTTTCGTCGTTTTGCCGCAACACGACATTGAAACAGCTATGATTCAATCTCACGCAATGCAGTCAGCAGGGCGTCGTATTCGTCTCGGCAGCATTTGCATTGTTCGAGATGAATCTGGACCATTTCCAGTGCCTTTGGAACCTCGCGGCCATCCAGTTCGGCCTGAGCGAGCTGGTCCATCAGCTCAAAGCAACCATCGCAGCCGAGGGTGTCTTCACCGCGCGCTTTGGCTGTCAGTTGCATGAGATTTGTCAGTTGATCTGTATCGAGTTTCATATCAGCATCCCTTAGGCGAGCGCCATAGCCACATCGTCGGCCGAAAAGCCAGCTTCTGCAAAGCCTGTTTTCAATTTCACCTCCGCATCGTGCAACAATTTGTAGATAGCGTTGCGGTTCGTTCCGGTTTGCTGAGCGATTCCGTCCGTCGAATAGCCCGCCAGAAACGATCGAACGACCAATCGCTGCTTTTCCGTTAACGCGTCCTCAATCAGATGCTGCAGAACATCCAGAAGTTTGCTTTTCTCGGCTTCATCATGAAGGCTGTTCTCTGAGACTGCGACGTCAATTCGAAATCCATCATCGGCAGAGAAAGCATCCAGCGACATGTCTTCGTGATACTTGCGTCGCAGTGAACGGATTCCGATCCGCGTTGCGATCGTCATGGCCCATGTGATGAACTTGCTTTTGCCCTGAAACTGATCCAGCGAATCAAGAATCCGGATTAAGGCGTCCTGCACAATATCCTCAGCAGAAAACGGCTTTCCATAACGATTGTTCAGCGACTTGCTCAAGCCGCGCAGCAGGATCGCTCTCAGTTCAGCAATCGCGACTTCCCTCTCAGCGTGTTCCGGGCGAAGTCTTTCCACCCAGTCATCATCTTCGCACATAGAAACCTCAGCCAGTTCCGTTTCACGCCGCCCAATGTCGGCACTTTCCCTCGCCCTTGTTCCGTCAGCTTATCACCTTGACGCTCCGTGGTGGGGATGTCTTACCTCAGCATTCTCAGAATCCGGGCTAACACTCTGTTTCTACATCCGTGCTCCGCCCAATCCGTGCACCATCAGATCATACTGGCGGGTTCCGGCAGATCGCTTGCAGGCCGCTTAGTCGTGCGATCTCAACGACGAATCTCCGTACGCTCGGCAAAGAATAACGCCCCTCTGAGAGAACACATGGCTGACATGGTCAGTGAAAACTCTGCAGCGAATTCGCATACTCTGCGATTCTTCGAGGCTAACGGCCGTCTCAGCAGTCCTGGCCCCGGCTTGATCGAATCGTGAGGCAATCGATCGTGATTGTCACCGAGCAGCTTTGTGCTCGAGCTTAAAGATTTCTTCAGAAACTTCGTAAGACGCAGAAAGTCGTTGCGTCCAAAAGCCATGTTGCGGCCCGAGATTTCCGGGTCGACAGTCACGAGTCAGCTTTTGCTTGGAAACGAAGAGAATTGCCATGAAACGTTTGAGGAATCTGCGGTCAGTGCAAAACGAGGTTGCTGCACGGTACCGTGCAGATGGACTGTGAAGACGCACTCAGCGCTGCGGAGAAAGCGAGTGGAATTGTTCTCGCCTGCCAGGCTCGTCCGCAATCGGATGTGACTGTCGAGGCATAGCGTCTCTGATGCTGTTTCCTGCCCCATGAGTTTAATGAGGATTACTTTATGAATTTCAAAGTGACGATTCTGGCCGCGGTTTGTCTGCTGATGTCTGTCTGTGCTTCTCAGGCCGATAACCCTTCGAATTTCAAAGTGAAGTCCGTTCTTGATGATTCCACCTTTGAACTGTCGGAACATAAAGGGAAGACCGTTGTGCTGCACTTCTTGTTGAAAACGGAGTGCCCCGTTTGCCTGAAATACACTCACGATTACGCGGCTCTGGCGGAGAAAACTCCCGAAGTGATTCATGTGTTTCTGAAGCCGGATAGTGAAGAGAATATTCAAGCCTGGGCGGAAAGTCTGGACGAGAAGGGGCTCCAACGTCTGCCGAAGATCTATCGAGACGTGGATGCCAAACTCGCCGGGAAGTTCCGAATCCCCGATGGCTACAAATTCCACGGGCAGACCGTTCGTTATCCTGCATTGATCATCCTTGACCAAAACGGCAAAGAACGCTTTCGCTACGTCGGCAAGTCGAACACCGATCGCTTGTCCATTAAGGACTTCGAAGCCAAACTTGCTGAGTTGGAGAAAGATGTGTCGAAGTAGTTACCACGCGTTCATTGTTCGCTCCCGTGCGAAATGAAATGTGAGGAACGGAGTAGTTGTTGAGACCACTAATGAACGCGAATAGAAGCTAATGGATTTGAAGATCCGGCCATTACTCATCCCAGAGACCTCGTTGAAAGTTGACGGCATTCGAACAGACTAAAGATGTGGCATCGCCTCACATTGTTTTCTCTGACTTTCAGGGTTCATTAGCGTCTATTAGTGTTGATCAGCGGTTCAAACTTATGCGAATCATGCGATTCTCGCTTCGCACGACGATTCAGTTGGCTCACAGAAAACTATCGTCATGTCATTTTTTCCGTTTTGGGTGGGGCATTTCATTTCGCGATGAACGATTTATTCATGTTGCATGCGTAACATCACCCTGTCACGCCATGCATCAACGATTGGAGGTCATGACATGCATCCATTTCGAGCCGCAAGCATTCTCCTTCTGGTCACGACAATGCTTTTCAGCGTGAACTCGCCCCGAGCCTTGTCGCAGGCTGTGGAGGATGAGCCGCTGATTCCGCAGAACCTCCTGAAATTGATGCACACTCCGGAAGTGCAGAGAGAGCTGGGCGTTGAAGATGATGCTCGGCTCCTGAAGATTCTTCGAGAAATTGATCTTACCTGGTGGCCGTCTCGCCTTCTGCCCGAAGCCAAACAGATCGAGACCACGCGAGAGCTTGAGAAACGGCTGCTTGAAGGATTGAGCGAGATTCTGACGCCGGCAAAGATACGGCGACTGCGAGAAATCGAGATTCAATCTTTGGGCACCAGGGCACTACTTCGTCAGGATGTTGGCGATGCTGTTGCGCTGGGTCCCAAAGAACTGCGAACGATGAAAACTGCATTCCTTGCCACAGATTTGCTCGCCAGACAACTTAACGCGAAACCTGGCGGAGATTCGGATCTGGAGAAGCAACTTCGAGCGGCTCGTGAGAAAGAACAGAGCACGCTTGATCGACTCCTGAATTCTTCACAACGCAGGAGCCTGACAAACCTGATTGGCGAGCCGGTGAACTTGCGAAACCTCAAACGCATCTATCCGTTGGCCCCGGAGCTTATTGACTCCGACGAATGGGCAGGGGCGGGACGCACAACTCTTGAAGCCGAACGTGGCAAAGTTGTGCTGGTTCATTTCTATGCGTTCCAATGCCACAACTGTGTGGCCAATTTTAAACACTACAACCGATGGCACGAGTCCCTTGCCGCAAAGGGAGTCACAGTCATCGGCATTCAGACTCCGGAGACCAGCGCGGAACGAGACTCAAAACTTGTTCAGCGTGCGGCGAAGGAGCAGGGATTTGGATTTCCGGTTCTGATCGACCTGAAGAACTCCAACTGGGATGCCTGGGGCAACACGATGTGGCCGACCGTCTATGTTGTCGACAAGAAGGGTTATATTCGCTCCTGGTGGCAGGGCGAACTGAATTGGCAGGGAGCGACAGGGGACCAGACGATTGAGAAAATGGTGGACGAACTTTTGATGGAATAGATGCCGTTGATGAGTCTGTTGCCGTGGGCCGTTTGCGGGCCGTTCGAGATTTCAGTCGAAAGCCTGCATGCGTGAAAGACTTCGAGATCGCTCAGGCCTTATGCTCTGCAACCGAAAAAGCCCCATCGGCAATGTCTATCGCTTCAGCGTCGGATCAAACCACATTCCCCAGTCTGCTCCGGCGCCGTCGTCAGTGGTGTAGGTCAGAAGTTCCAGCTTTCTGATGCCTTCAAGCGATACATCGAACGGTACCGTTGAAGATGAGTCAACGACCTCAGACTTCCACAGCGACCGGCCATCGCCTTTGATTTCGAACTCGACCGTTCCTCCGTGTCCCGCGGCCAAACCCGCGTGCCCCGAGAGCGACAACCACCGACCGTTAAGATCGTAAATGTGCCGAGCTGGTGCGTGAGCGTAAATGCCGGTTTCAAAAAACTGACCACCAGATTCCAGCAACATCAGTTCGTCAGGAACCCGATCATAAACAACCTTGCCCCAGCCAACGTCAGCCGTTGTTGCCAGGAAGTCGGTTAGAGGAGAAACTTTTGCCCCCTGGTCAGCTTCTGCCGGAGTCGACGTTGCACGAACAGGTTGAACAAGTCTGTCTGCAATGGCGGCAATCTTTTTGTCGTTAAGTTTCCGTGCCAGTTCGCGCGCGGTCTTCGGATCATTTCTTGTGATCGCACTGACGATCGACTGTAATTGCAGTCGAGTTCGAATGGCTGTCAGATCAGGCGTGCCATCAGATTTGATGACGTACGAATAACGAAAGCTTGTTTCAGACATCTGGCCGGCGGCCGAGCCGTTGACATGCAGAGGAAACAATCGCAATTCACCAGCACTGCCCACTCGTAATGCACTCGAACTCAACTCAAACCGACCATTGGCCACCGGGATGGCCGAGGCTGTTGTCGCGTCGTAGTCACTGCCTCCGTCGGGATCGAAGTAAGCCACTACGGCATAAACCGGCGGATCCGCCTTGACGACTCCCGCCACATGTATGCTCTTCCCCCTGGCGTCAATCTCCAGTTCATTGATATCCGCGCGAGTCTTCAGATCCATGCCTTTGACCGATTTCGAAAACTGCGGATGAGACGCCAGACGCAACGCGTGAGCTAACGTCAGGAACGAGCCTTTTCCTTCGCCGCGCAGCTCATCTCCATAGGTTCGATTGCCCGAACCCATCAAGGCTTCACCTTTCACTGATTCATCCGGCCTGGCAGTGCAGTGAGGCAGCCCAAGTGCATGGCCCAGTTCATGAGCCATGCCTCCGATAAAAATTGAATTGTGCTTACCCAGCGAGATGTTTCCGTACTGACCGTCTTCGATCATCGGCTGTTTTAGTTTAAGATTCAGAGTATCCAGTTCGGGCGAATCAAGCTGCCAGGCGGTGCCGCTGCGAAAAGATCCTCCGGCGTAGTACGGCGAGTTGTGAGTAAATCGAAGTTGCTTCGCATCCCACGTCGCCAGGTTACACAGGATAAAAATTGTTTCCTTGTTCGCATCAATGCCAGCCTCTTCCAGCACGGGCAGACATTCTTCGCGGATCTCTGAGCCTGACTCCATCGCGTAGTGTTCGGTCGGATTCTTTCCAACAACCTTGTGAAGCAGCACATGCTTGTCATCGTAGCGCAAGCGAATAGTGCGATCAGGCATGCCATAGCGTTCCATCTGATCAGCGTAGAAAGCCTGAATGTGCTCCATGATACGCGTCAGGCGTGCCTGATAGTCGGCGGGGAATTCTCGATCCGACGGCGTCCAGCAGACAAGGTGCAGGTAGCGTTCACCCGGCTCGGGCTGATCGTTGTGCCACGCATCCAGAATCTGCAAAGCCTGCTTCACCTGTTCTCGTTCTGCGACAAGATCAGCGGCGATGCGCTGCGAAGGCAACACGGCACAGAAGCAAAGAAATGCGATTGAACTCAGGCCGCGTTTCATAAGAATGGCTCTGGGAGAAGATGAGAAGCTGGACAACACTGAAGCGCAGACAATACGTTATCGAAATCGATTCGTCATGATGAGTCTCACTGCGACGGATCATTGAATTCCGGCGAAACGAAAACAGACGTCCCCAAGACTCTGCGTACTCTTGTGCAAGTGTCACGTTTTCATGTGACTGGATAGCACAACAAGGCTGTTCATGGGCAAAAAAGGACTCAATGGGATCGCAGATGGAGAACCACAAATGAACGCGAAGTAAAGCGACTAGTGAATTTCTGACGAAGCGCGGTCAGACCACTGCGAAGTCATCAACATGGCGGCGAGGCATCAGCCTCAGAACTCTGAAGCTCTTCCGGCCATTGCGATTATTCGCGTTCATTCGCGTCAATTCGCGGTCCAAAACACTTGCCGCAGGGACAACTTCTCGCCGTGCCCAAAGTGAACCTCAGAAGGCGTTACACCTGCCGACTTATGGCGTTGTCGCAGCGCCACGGTAGCTCACGACAACGGTCAGATCGAACGTCAATCCTCGACGAATTCTCTGAGCAAACAGAATCTCGGGATTCAATCTGGCCAGCGGAAACTCCGGATTCGATGACAACAGCTCCGAGATCATTTGCTTCTGTTCTCCGGTCGGTTCAGTGCGGTCGACAACCCGGAGCGGTTCCTTCAGATTCTGCCAGGCCGGATTGGATTCACTCAGACGCACAATCACAGCACCCGATGGTTGTTCCTGTAGCCACTGCTCAAGGACTTCCGTATTGATCGTCTCTTTGATTGATGGAATCTTGCCAACGAAATTCAGCTGCCCCTGGTAATCTCCCAGCCAGGCCACAGGACGAGAACATTCCGCGGCAAAGCGAGCAATTGGTTTCAGATCAAAGCCATCCCAAAGACTTCCCGAGATCCCCCAGACCACAATCGCGATAAACACAGCACTCGACGTGGCCACGGCCGGAACAAGACTTGAGGCCTTTTTCCAGGCAGGGATCAACAGCAGCGCGCCACACAATCCAAGTGGAATCGCATATGAGTTTTCAAGAATGCCGGTCAGCCTTCCTCGCGTCAGCTCCGGAACAGAATTGAACAGAGCTGGCAGTAGAGCCATCCCAATCGTCCCAGGAGCGATGAAGGCCAGATCTTTGCGACTTACGGATTCAACTGAAGTCATTAGTCGCGTCAGTAGAATTGCACAGGCTGGAAAAATCGGCAGCAGGTAATAGATCTGTTTGCCGCTGACCAGTGTGAGAATCAAAAGAGACCCACCAGCCCAGCAGGCCAGAAATCGCATTCCGCTGTCGAAGGCCGTGATACGAAATCCACGCCAGACAGCCCCAAAGGAAATCCACGGCATCAGGCACAACGGCAACCAGGGAAGATACCACCAGAAGGGTTGACGGTGAGCGAAGGAATTCACCATTCTACCAGCCGTCTGACCGAAGAGCAGTTCATTGGAATATTCAGGTCCACCCGCGGCGGCCGATGGAATCGCCCAGGACAGACCAATCAAAGCTGCGATAGCGATCGCACCCATAAGCCCTGCATACCAGCGTAGCATTCTCGAACGCACCGCATCCGACCACCATGGTGCCATCACAGCCGCCGGCAAAACATGGACTAAAACGACTGGCCCCTTCGTCAGGATTCCCAGCCCCATCCCGAAACCTGCCAGCAGCCAGCCTCGGTATGTTCTGCCCTCAGAAGCGTAAAGCACACCCAGCAGGGAACACATCGTGCTGCAGGTCAGCAGAGTGTCAAACATGGTCAGCGGACAGAAAACAATCCACAGCATCAGCGAGACATGGACCACCGGAGCAAGCTGAATGACGACTGAGTTGTTCGGCCACAATCGTTTCGTGATCAACGATGTCAGTACGAGACACAACAGCCCGGAGGCAGGAGCAACCAGCCGAGCGGCAAGCTCCCGTACTCCTGTAAAGGACCAGACCGAATTGATCAGCCAGAATAGAAGCGGTGGCTTATGGCTGTAGGGGTCGCCGTTCAAATGCGAAACCAGGTGGTCGCCGCGTTGATGAGCCTCCCAGGCGACGCTGAGATATCGTGTCTCGTCAATTGGCAACACCGGACGGCTGATGACGACAACAGCTGTCAGCATTACGGCCAGGACGAGAGACCACAGAAGATATCGCATTCGGCCGTAAACTTTACAAGTGGTCTGAAAGGCCCGGACTCAAACTGAGTCCTCGTCAGGCAGCTTTGCGGTCACTCTGTTGCTTAGTCGACGCGGCGACAGGTTGGGCGAGTGGAGTGACCTTCAGGCGAGTTCGCTCCTTCCGGATCAATTGAATATTACGCAGATAGATAAACAGCCCCAGTGACTGGCCGAGGATAAACACCGGATCCTGTTTGTGCAACGCATACGTCAACAGCACGATCCCACCACTGATACTGAAGTACCAGAAGGCCGTGGGAATAACACTCTTCTTTTCTTTTTCGCTCTTAAGCCACTGCACGACGAATCGGGCGGAGAACAGGAGCTGCCCCATCAAACCGAATGCTATCCACCACTGGTCGTTCGTCATGAGCCACATCCATTTGTTCAATGATCGGTAATCGGTTTCTGCGAATGAGCCAGGCGACACCAGCAAGATCAACAATGCCACACATCAGCCGCTGAAAAGTTCCGTAGTGCGAACGTCCGTGTATTCGCGGTCGGTGATTGACAGGCATCGAGAGCACTCGACCACCTCCACGAATAATCAATGCCGGCATAAACCGATGCATATGATTGAATCGCGGCATGCGGAGAAAGGCGTCTCGGTAGAAAACCTTGATGCCGCAGCCTGTGTCCGGCGTCTGATCTGCCAGAATTCGGCTGCGGACTCCATTCGCAACCCGCGAACAGAACAATCGCCACCATGAATCCTTACGAGTCTTCCGGTACCCGGCCACCATCCGCAACGCGTCTTCAGGCTTCGCTTCCTGAAGTGCCGACAGCATCGCAGGGATATTGGCCGGATCATTCTGCCCGTCACCATCCAGCGTCGCGATAATTGGCGCAACAACCGCGTCTATCCCGGTCATCAGAGCCGTGCTTTGCCCGCATGAGCTTCGATGTCGAACGACTCGCAGAGAACTGAACCGATGTGAAAGCTGATTCAACAGACTCGGAGTTTCATCCGTGCTGCCATCATCGACGACGACCACTTCAAACGCACAGCAGTAGTCGAGAGCGTCGTGAATCTCCTGCAGTAACGTTCCTATATTCTCCGCTTCGTTATGAACCGGTATGACAACAGATAACTGCATGGTGACCTCCCTGAACCATTCTTGAAGCAGCAATTCCTTTGCTGCAACAAATACGACAAGCGTAGTATTAAGCGTTGTCTACTGAATCTGGAAAGTTGTGTCAATCTGCGAATCCGGGAGCCCAGAACTCGCCGTCGTTGGAAAGCCTCCAATCACTATCAGGAATAGCCGACACATCACCATTTGTTGCCCATCCTTCCCAGACAACCAGGACTCCAAAGGCCAGCCGGGATGGAATGAGAACCACGGCTTCGGCACACGCACGATGGTCGCCGGCTTTATTGGCTCCCAGCGAAGCGCATTGTCGTTTGATGGTCGGCTTCGTGAGAACTCAGGAAACGTGGCTCCAGGGCGATCACGTTCCGGTCTGCTCTGCGCTCCCCTTCACAATTGCCACTCGAAGCTGAAATGTGCTCGCCTACTCGTGGCGAAGTGCTTCGATGGGATCGAGCCGTGCCGCTGAGCGGGCCGGGTACAGTCCGAAGATGATTCCGATGCCCACGGAAATCCCGAAGGCCAATGGAAGGCTGGATGGCACGACCTGAGGATACATGTCGTTGAACATCGTACTGAACTCGGACGCTGCCTGACCGTCAAAGAAGAATTTCGCGGCGATCTTTTTCATGCCATCAAAAGCCAACGGAGTCAGCATCCCGAGAATCACGCCGATCAAACCGCCGCTGCCGGCCAGCACAATCGTTTCGGTGAGGAACTGCATGGTGATGTCGTGCTGCTTGGCTCCCAGAGCACGTCGGATCCCGATTTCCCGAGTTCGCTCGGTCACGGTGGCCAGCATGATGTTCATAATGCCGATACCGCCCACGATCAGGCTGATTGCGGCAATCGATCCCAACACCACATTGAAGATGACTCGAATCTGTTCTGCCTGCTTGAGCAGTTCCTGCGGGACGACGACGGAGTAGTCATTTTCGACCTTATGAAACTGCTTCAGAGTCTCCCGAATCACATCCGCTGTCGGCATGACCTGATCTGTGCCCGAGATCTTCAGCGTGACCTGATTGAGTTCCCACTCTTCCGCACTAAACGAACCCTGTTGACGATCCATATTCAGATCGCCCATACGAACTCGCATGGTTTCCAGCGGAATATAAATGTCGCTGTTATACTCCTGCCCGGACATGCTGCCACCAATGGCTGCACTGGCATCGCGAGCTTTCGTGACGCCGACGACTGTGTAACGACGGTCGGCAATCTTGACGGATTGCCCAAGCGGATCTTCATACTGAAACAAAACGTCTGCTGTTCCCGATGCGATGACGGCGACATTGGATTTTTCGCGCCGGTCCTTGTCAGAGATAAATCGTCCCTGAGCCAGTGACAGATAATTCATGTCGACATATTCAGGAGTGCAGCCCACGATGCGACAATTCAATTCCCGATGACGATAACGACAGGCCTTGGTGAGTTCTCGAATGGGAACCGCCTGTAGCACCGTGGGAATCGTCTTCGACAGCAGATCAAAGTCCGCGCGCTTCAAGCCATAACGCAGCACAAACGAGCTGGAATTTGACTGACTGGCGTTTTCACGTGGTGGCTTCACACTGCGAACGATGATGTTGGTCGCTCCCAGCTTCAGAACCTGCTGCTGGGCCTGCTGACTGGCCCCTTCACCGATGGCCAGCATCGCGATGACGGAGAATACTCCGAATACAATTCCAAGCATCGTCAAACCCGACCGCAGTTTGTGCAGCAGCAGGCTTTTGAGTGCAAGTTGAACGGTTCGAAGTAAATTTGGCATGGGGGAACAAGGTTTTCAGTGTTCGGTTTTCAGTTTTCAGTGCTCAGGCCTTCGTCGCTGTTATCCGGGAAAGATTCCTTCTCCGGCAACGACACCGTCCTTCATAAAGATCTGACGTTTGGCCAGTTTGGCAACACCTGGCTCATGTGTCACCATAATAATTGTGCGTCCTTCACGATTCAGACGCAGCAACATTTCCATGATTTCATGCTCGGTCGCTGAGTCCAGATTACCGGTAGGTTCGTCTGCCAGAATAATCTCCGGATTGTTAACCAGTGCGCGAGCAATCGCGACGCGCTGCTGCTGTCCGCCGGACAACTGAAACGGTCGGTGATCCATACGATCTTTCAGACCAACCATCTCCGCCAGTGTTTCAATCCACTCGCGTTCCTTGTTCCCAATGCGAGGATACCCGGTGCGATAATGCAACGGCACCTCGATGTTTTCCAGAACCGTGTATTGCGGGATCAGATTATAAGACTGAAAAATGAAACCGATCAGTTCGTTTCGTATCGACGATAAATCATCGTCAGTCATTCCCGAAACGTCCTTGCCGCCGATGATGTACTGACCTCGAGTGGGCCGATCCAGCGCTCCCAGCAAGTTCAGCAGAGTACTCTTGCCGCTCCCAGATGAGCCCATGATGGCGACAAAGTCTCCTTTCGGAAACTGGATTGTCACCCCACGCAGGGCTCGAACCAGGACTGTTCCCAGCAGGTAGTCTTTTTGGATGTTGATGACTTCTGCAGCGAGGTCCATGGGAGGATGGTTTTCGGTTTTCAGTGTTCAGAGAATCGCATCGAAATCAGATGTCTGCATCATCGAATACAGACATTTCTCATGCACATCACTGAGGGCGTCCCTGACCCTGCTGCATTCGTTCACGGAAACCGGCCTGCATCTCTTCCAGAGTTAGTTTGCCGTCACCATCTTTGTCAGATCGATCAAAGAACTCCGGACGAGGATGCTCATCCTTTGTCACGATGCCGTCTTTATTCTTGTCCATCCCTTCGAACATCACTTTCGGATCAGGTGGTCCGCCACCGCCAGGTCCGCCTGCGCCTGGCCCGCCACCGCCTGGAGGTCCACCTGCACCTGGAGGTCCACCTGCACCTGGAGGTCCACCAGCACCCGGACCTCGCGGACCTTCACCAACGGCAGCTCCCGGAGATTTGCGATCCGGCGTATCGAGCTTCTCTCGATTCTTTTCTGTTTTTGTTGCGATCTCTGCCTCAAGAGCACTCAATTCTTTAGAGAAATGAGTGCGAGGACTCATGACCACAGATTCATCAATCGCTACTCCGTCCAGAACCTCCATAAACTCATCGTTCGCGTCGCCCACTTTCAGCTCGCGACGCTCCGGTCCTTTTGGCGTGATCACATATGTAAAGTACTGCCCTGAGAATGACACCACGGACTGCACCGGAATCTGAAGTACATCCTGTTTGCGATCTTCCACAATAATGCGTACCTGAGCTGTCATGCCCGGCTTCAGTTTTCGAACTCGGGCAGGCTGGTCGAGAATCTCAATGATCGCTTCGTACTCTTTCAAATCCGTGTTCGGCCAGCTGCCCGGCACAGGCACCGAAGAAATACTCTGCAACTTGCCTCGATACGGATCACCCGGAATGGCATCCACTTCGATCTCGACCGGCTGTCCGACCATTACACGACTGATTCTGGACTCGTGAATACGAGCATCGATCTTCATGTGTTCCAGATCGGGCAGATTAATGATCGCCTGTCGCTCGCGAACAGAAGCTCCCTCTTCGATGACGACAGGCTCGCTGCCGCGACCACTGTTCTGAGCCGCATAGACGACTTCACCAGCCTGCGACGCGACCAGTCGACAAGCAGAAATCTGACGCTGAAACAGCTCCAGCTTTTCCTGTTCGATCGCCAGCGTCAGCTTCGCAGCATCGTAAGCGGCTTTCATCTGCGTCATCAAAGCTTCACCTTCCAGGCGAGCCCGCGCGGTTTCTCGTTTAGTGTCTTCCGCAGTCTGCTTCAGTTCGCTTTCCTTACGAATCTTGGTGAACTTTTCAAGAACAGCCAGCTCGCCGGACTTTACTTTCAATACGATCTGTGACTGAGTCACTTTCAAGCGAGCACTCTCAAGCTGGTTGACGTTGGCATAACCCAGTCGAGCCTGGTCTCGAATACGTTCGTACTCTTCTTTGTTGATTGAAAGCTCTTCTTCAGTCTTCTTCAAGTCACCCTTGATGGTTTCGACAGCCTGCTGATACTCACCACCCAGTGACGTGTAGCTGGCCAGGTCGAGCTGGGCGAGTTCTTCAGCCAACTTGGCTTTTGCCACGTTGCTCTCGTTCGTTGTTTCCTGGATTTCGATATCCTTGCCGGCTTTTTCAAGATTTGCAGCAGCGGTTGTATTCTTGATCTGCTGTTCTTTCTCTTTCTCGACAAGCGTGGATGAATCCAGCTCACAGCAGACATCACCGGCAATGAAGTCGCCCTTGCGAACCTTCTGGCGATCTTTCACAAGCATCCCGGTGAATTCACCGAAGACGACTTCATAAACCTTTTCAGTGCCGTCTTCTGCCACCACCTTGACCGACTTCGATGACTCTGATGCACTGTCAACGAAGTGTACGACGCCTTCGAACTCTGCAACCACCGGAGCGTTGACTTTGCTGCCTTCCGGGATCAACGAAATAATTGTCGTCGAACCCTCGACGCGATTGCTGAGCGTCACGTTGCGCAGACTGTCGATCGTTCCGTTCTCCGTGATCATAATCCGGAACGGAGCCTTCTCGGCCTTCGCAGAGATGAAGCCTGAGCCAACGACCTCTTCCTTGCCTGTGACCAGTGTCATCACTTGCTTGCGAGTCGACGGTACGATCATGACCGCCGCAGCAGACGCCAGCAGCAATGCCAGAATCACCAGAGGAATCGTTTTACCTGAACGTAGATCAGTTACTGCAATATTTGCGCGGAGCATCCTCAGAGACCTCATTCAATTCAGTTCTGTGGTTCCGGAACGGGTAGGACGACATCGGGAGGGCTTGCAGGCGAGGAGACGTTGCCGTCCACCGTCAGATTATCCATCTGCAGGTAAAACGGATCGGTCCAGACTCCGCGAGGATCAATCTCCATGATACCCATGTCGCGGAAGATGTTAAGCCGATTCGTCTCGTAAGTGACCCAATCGGCCACAAGTGAGTTTTGAGCCTGCAGAACCGAATCCAGAGCGTTGACAAGGCTCAACGCGTTTGTTTGCTGTCCACCCGCCGCCTGTAAAGAAGCACTATCATATTGTAAAGCCGCGTTTCTCACGGTTGTTCGGTCAATTTCCAGGCGGTATTCCTGCACCTGAATCTGCCGCCAGCTTAGACGAATTGTTTGCTTAATACGGTCTTCCGCCTCCATGTAGGTGCGTCGTGCCCGCTGGTAGTTCACCAGAGCCTGCCGGTAAACGTTCCGCTCCAGAACCTGATCCATCGGCGTCGTAAACTGCACACCAGCGCTGTGGGCGGTACGGTTCTGAGCATCGGGATTGAGTCCCTGCTCGCCCCGAATCGTAATGTCCAGCCCCGATTCCAGCGCGTTTGCGGCGATCTCAACGCGGCGGCGAGCATCCATGACCTGAGCACGGACATTCATCAGGTCATGCCGATTCTCCAGTCCGATGGCAATGACTCTCTCGATGTCCGGAACATCCATGGTTCCATCCAGCGTAAACGGTACGACAGCAATCTGCTCCACTCGTAACGACGCCTGGATCACTTCCAGACTCTGAGCCATGCGCAACAGATACTTGTCACGCAGGTCACGCGCTCCGCTGATGCTTTCCCACAGCAGTTGCTCGGTCGAGTACGACTCTTTTGCAGCCTTGTCCCCGGTTCTCGGCAACTCACTCCAGTTCTCCGGCAACTCGGTCAATTCGATCAGCCCATTGCCGCTCTTGTCAAGTTTTCGCAGAAGCTCTTCTTCTGTCTCGACATTCAACGTGTCGTTCAGCATCGTCAACATACCACTGCCGTAGGCAAAGTCGCGTTCAGCAAGTCGATACTGACGCAGATCGTTTGTCATCCGTTCCAGCAGGCGAGTTCGCTCCGCCTCGCTTCGGAAGTATCTCATTCCCGGAGCTGCGGCCCGCCAGTCGTCTTTGGTCATTTCCAGGACCTGCTGGATCGGAAGAAAGTCGTTCTTTACCTGCACGATTCCCACTTCATAAAGCTTATCGCGCATACGATTCAGCTCAAGCACATACTTTTTGGTCGCCGACAGCTTGGGTGGCAATTCCTCCATCACACCCTGTCCAACGACTGGCAGGAGCTCCTCCCCGATCTCTTTCTGCAGAGTGCGCAGCTCGGTTTCGAGGTCGATCAAGTCCCAACTGATAAGCAGGAACGGCTTTAGCAGAGATTCTTCAACCTCAAGCTGCACGTTCGGGGGGAGTCCGATAAGTATCTTCAGATTGTCCTGCTGATCCGCCAGCTGCCGCTGATTGTTGGCAAGATTCGCCTGATTACGATTCAATCGGTCTCGCAACTGCAGGAAGGACAACGATGTCACCTGCTGCCTCTTGAAGTCAATCAGTTCCTGCGCTTTGGCTTTATAGTCAGCATCCTCCGAGATTGCCAAAAGCTGTTCGCCCTCTTCATCAGACATGTCTCCCTGCCATTTTAACCACTCACCATCGTAGGAGAATTTGCCTTTCAGCTCGGGAGGCACTTCAAGACCTTGAAATCCTTCCAGAGAGGCAGACACAACTCCGGGCACGCGAGTATCTTTGACCTGCTGTGCCTCCAGCTGCTCTTCCAGCTGACGAATATTGTTTTCTGTGTTGATAATCCCCTGACGCTGCTGCAACAGATTGAGATAACTCACCGTCACTTGCGTAAACAACGTCTGCCGAAATCGCGCCAGAACGCGTGCGGCGTATAAAACATTTCGCTCCGACTGTGTCAGTGCTTCCAGCACGATCTTACGACCTGCTCGGAACAACAGTGGCTGAGTAAAACTGTAGCCAATGCTTGGAGCCGTTGACTGAGCTCCATTGCCGGCGAAGACCCATGTGACGGAGTTCGCGATGTCGACCGCGATCTGCCCGCCCGTCGGCAGAAGCTGACTCACGCCAAAGGAGCTCCCAATCGTTGATGTCGCGTTGCCGGAGGAATTTGTGCGAGTATTAAAGCCCATGCCAGGCTCTGTTCCCGACACTCCCAGGAATCGTACGCCCAGTCGAAATCGCTCCGCGGTCAGCGATAATGCCGCCAGATAAAGATCTTCAATATTCGACTGATACTCGCGGCTGTGAATCGAAGCCAGATCCATCGCCTGCGGAAGATTGATCTGCAGGAGCTCAACCTGAGCATGCCCCTCGACCGGATCTACTCCATTCATCTGGACTCCGTAAGGCTGCAGCCACTGCGGATTCTCAATGGCAAAAGATGTTCCCAGCTTGTGCCAGCTCTTGTAACCTTTCTTTCCGTTGACGCAGTGCATCAACGAATGGGCCGCGGGATCATCCGGAGGCAACGGCTCCTTGTCCGGATCGTACGGATCGAAGAAACGACTGCGTGGATCCGGAGTTAACTCCATTCGCGGAACCTGCCAGTGCGGATTGTTCAGCTTCTCAGCCACCGCATTGTAGGAATCCTTGTCGGCCTGCTTCCGCCAGAACTGGCGCGAACATCCGGATAGTCCGGGAACGCTCATCGATCCCAACACCAGCCAGGTGATGAACCGGCGAGTTCTCTTGTGCGAAATTCGGGTCAGCATCCTGCTGCTCTCCAATGGAGAACGCTCATCCTTGAGCGTTCTGCCGGAAAATGAGTCGTCGCGAGTCTCAGCCCTGACGGTCCGTCTGGTCCTGAGTTTCTCGTTCGTCCCAGGATTCCACCTGGTACGGTCTTATCGATTTCGACTCACGCAGCGACTGTGCTTCATTTGATTCCCCTTCCGTCGACACAGCCGGAAGAATCGTTCCCCGCCGCGCGACGAGACTGCTACGACTGAACCAGCCGGATCAATGAACAGGACTGTTGCAATCCTTCCGACCGGTATAGTCGGGCTGTTGATCTCATCAGCCGGAACGCGTTAGCGTCCGGTTCTCGCCGCAGAAAATGCAAGAACAACCAGGGGCTCACGCCCAGCGGCTGATAACGCGACTCAATCCACAACCCGCCAGCGTCCATCAGCAGATCGCTGCCGTGAATCAAAGGCCTGAAATCGCCCAACGGCTGATACGACCGAAAGAATCGCTGCAACCGCTACACATTAACAACGGTGCTATTTCGCTGCCGTTTTGATGCGAAGGTATTCCAGTCTCCCAACATGCCACATGTAGTCCGGGCCAAATCCGGCTTCTCGCGGCCAGTCATTCTTCACGGCCTCGCGCAAAGCCCTGAGTGCGGAGTCTGGCTTATCCTCCACAGCATCGTTCAATCCCACGTACAGCTGCGCATAAAACAGCCGCGACTGTCGTGATGATTCCGGCAGGTCCGGCGAAATCGACTGAAGCACCTGATCCGCCGTCATCGTGCCTTCAAACAACTGATACACCTCACGAAACGGCGGCCGATCGTCCTTCTCATACTTCAGCAGCTGCTCACGAGCTTTCTCTTTGCCAAAAGCGGCACGATGTGACAGGTATCTCCAGATGCCGTTTTCTCGATCAACATTGTCGAATGAATGATACTCGTCAAACTGAGCCGCTGCGTCCCTGGGATGCTGCGCGAAATACATCGCAATCCCCAGCCGCCAGTGAGACGCGTCAAGGTCAGGGTTCAGCGCTGACATCTTCTTGTAGTCCGCCTCGGCTTCCGCAAACTTGCCGAGAAACATGTGCAGATCACCTCGACGCGAATACTTCCCCACGGCGTCGGCATCCGTGTCAACAATCGCCGGCAATGCTTTCAGCTGACCTTCCAGTTCTGTGGTCAGCTCTTTATTCATCGCGAGGATTTCAGCATCAGCCACCTCGACCGCTTTACCATCGTTCGCATCGCCAGTCGCGTTCCGTGCCTTGTCGACCGTTTCATCAGCCGCGGCCGCAGCGGTCACCAAATGCGACAGGATGAGCAGATTTAGAACACAACCCACGTTGATTCGCATAGGGAAACACTTTCGCTAAGAGCTATCTTCAAAACAGCACCCACCTCATGTTAGCGAACACGCTGCGTCGCCAACACTCAGTAAGCCTCGTTTAACGGCAAGCCTCAGGCGACTGCGTTTCTTCTTCACTATGCTGGCATTCAGATGAAGGGTTTAAGGTCGCTGCAGCAGTGCCAATCTCTCTCCAGTCTTCCTCGGTGTCGAATCGCACCGACGTCTTCGGCTAGCCGTTACACGATGATTGCTGTGACTCATTTTCGCGTCGCTCGACAGTTCGGAAACAAATGCTGCAACAAGATCGCATCCGGCCTCAGCGCGTATTCACTGATCTCAAAAGCTTCGACAAATTCCAACGACGAACCTGCGTCACCAAACGCGCGGGAAATCTCATCGCGGAAATGAGCGACTCTTGGCCGGATATAGTTTGTGTACCACGCTTTCAGCCACGCCATTCGCCCTGCCTGATCCGCTGGCAGTGACTCGAGGATCCCCTGTTCATACGCGAGCCATTCAAACACCTGGGTCGCATGACAGGCCAGCATCGTTACGATTGTGTCGATCTGCTCGGCTATGTTCAGAATCAACTCCGGCTGCATCCGTTGAGGTTTCGTAAACAGATCCGGCATATACGCCACGACAGGATCCTTTCGTAGCGCAGGCACGTCGGGCACGATGAGCGGAACTTTGACCAGATAGGAAGCATCCTGCACACACTGTCCGACCACACGATGGTCGGGATGGTAATCATTGGGACGATGAGTCAGCACAAGGTCCGGCTTGAACTGGCGAATCTCGCGGATAATCCGGTGTCGAACGTCCAGAGACGCCTGGAGAGCTCCATCCGGAAAATTCCACGTCTCATACACAGCACCAATGACGTTCCCCGCGGCGGCAGCTTCATCTCGTCGCAGACGCACAAGCTCTGAGGATGATCGAGTATGATGCCCGGCCCCTCCATCTGTCACCGATACCATTTTGACCTCGCGGCCCATCGCGCGATAGACGGAAGCAATTCCCCCGGCATGAAACTCAGCGTCATCCGGATGAGCTCCCAGAATCAACAGGCGTGGTGCGTTCGCGGACATCAATGATCTTTCAGAATGATTCGAATTCTTGTTTGGATAGCGGCTCAGTCTTGCAAACGTTAATGCACAGGCTGTTTTTCGGCCAGCACGACGATTGGCTCACTGTCGATACTGCGAATTGAAGCCATTTCGGCAATGAGTGGAGAACCTACGATGACCTCGGAATCAACATCCCGAACATCTGAACAAAAAGCACCCGTACTTCACTCCGTTCATTCACACCCCAATCACCATAACTTCTCTTGAGATGAGCCTGACACAAAGCGGAACTTCGAGATCCGCGGATCTCGACTTGTGTACGCCGACAGTTGCCTTAGAATCGCACCTCCCAACATCGTGCGTTTTCTTCAACAGTGTGGATTCACGATCCCGTTCAGGTTCTTCTCATGCCCAATGATTCTGGTCGACTGATTGCGATTGGTGATGTGCATGGATGTGGACATGCACTGCAGGTTCTTGTTGAAGAAATTGCTCCCACGGCGAACGACCAGATTGTGTTTCTTGGCGACCTGATCGATCAGGGCCGTGACACCTGCGCTGTGCTGGAACTCATTATTGAACTGCAGAAACAGTGCCGAGTGGTTCTGATTCAGGGTAATCATGAAGAGATGATGCTCTCCGCACAGGACAGCGAAAGTTCGCTGCGATACTGGGAGAACTGTGGGGGCGTTTCCACTCTGAACTCGTATCGCTTCGGTGCGTTGCTCAAAGACGTGCCACCAGAACACTGGGAGTTACTGGCGACTTGTCAGCCGTATTACGAAACAGAAAAATTCATCCTGACGCACGCCAATTATCGCGCTGATATTCCCATGGAGGAACAGGAGTCTTATCAACTTCGCTGGGCCTTATTTGAACCCGAATATATGCAGCCGCATTTTTCCGGCAAGACAGTGGTCGTCGGTCACACCGAACAGAAGAACTCCGAGATTCTTGATCTGGGCTTTGCCATCTGTATCGACACCGCCTGCTGGCGTCATGGCTGGCTGACGGCGATTGAACTCACCTCCGGCAAAGTCTGGCAATCCAGTCGCTGGGGCATCATGCGCGAAGAAGGCGAACAATCTCACCGAGGCATGGTGCCCGTCCTTCGCTGATTCTCGCGACGCTGTTCTGTTCTTTCGCCCCGTACTCACCGAAGCGTGGGCTTCAGCCCACAAGTACCTCGACCTGATGCATCCACGATTTGAAATTTCAAATTTGAAATCTCAAATTGCGGAACGCCTCACCTACCCGATCGGCAACACATCCACATTCACAATCAACCGATGCTGCCCGCCGCCCATAAACACACCCGTCAACGGCGGCACATCACCGTAATCTCGGCCCCACGCCAGTGTGATATGATCGGTCGAGCAAAACGCGTCGTTGGTCGGATCCACATCGGCCCAATGACCACTGCCGCAATAAACCGACAACCAAGCATGAGACGCATCAGCTCCTACAAGTCTTGGCTGCCCCTCCGGCGGAATCGTTCGCAGATAACCACTGACATACCGAGCTGGAATGCCCAAAGATCTCAACATCGCAATCTGCAGATGTGCAAAGTCCTGGCAGACCCCGCGTTTGAGGCGGAAGACTTCAGCAACAGGAGTATTCACTGTTGTCGCCCGACTATCGTACACAAAATCATGATGGATCCGGGCCGTCAATTCACGAACCGCCTCCATCATCGGTCGCGATTCTGTAAATGACAGCAAAGCATACGCCCGCATGTCAGCGTTCCAGTTGATTCTCGGCGACGCAAACAAAAACTCAATCGCATCGCGATCGTCACTCTGTGCATGCTGTTTGATGGTCGCCACAATTGACTCCCATGCCGCCGAACAGTTCGCAGGAGCAGTGTTTGGCGGACGAACGGTAACCAGTGTTGTCGCGGTCACGTCCAGTCGCTGATAGCCCTCGTTGAACGAAAACGCGTGCACCGGATTGCGAAACGAATCGACTCGTCGAGTCTTCACAGACGGCTCGGGCGAGATCGTCAGAGAAAAGCTTTCGACAAATTGATGTTCCACCGGCCGAAATTCCAGCCACGCCTGATTGTGTCCAATCGAAACGGGTTCGTGACCCGCATAACTTGTCTTATGGGTGACTCGATATTTCATTGCGAACCTCCCGCAATGTCGGTGATTTGTCGAGGTGTCCCGGAATGCACCAGATACTTTCGTGTTAACGTGTCAGACAGGACCGACATTGTTTCTTCAACCGTCTTCAGAGCACTCTGCACACTGCGGGGTGTCGGTGCTGAAAGATCATCCGTCGTCAGCATGCGGACCGCATGAGCGGCATCCATGACCAGTCGCATCTCTTCCGATCGCAATGGCCGAGCTTCATAGCCGGGCAGGCGATCCACATGCTGCACCAGCCGTTCGATCTGATAGGCCAGTGATCGAGGATTTGTGTCGTCGGTAATTGCGAGGTCCAGGACCGCGTTCCGCTGCAGATTTTCCCGATAGCGAAATCGATACGTCATTCGCACATCCAGCACTTCCACCAGCGTCTTCAACATCCCCGGCGAAGCACCACCACGCTTGATCTCGGCTGTCAGTAACAATCGAGCTGTCGCGCCGGCTCGCTCAATACATCGGCCCAGTTCCAGAAATCGCCATGAAGGTCCGCGATTCATTCCATCGGCAATCAAACCGCTGACAGACGCAAGATCACCGATCAAAGAGTTCGAAACGTTGACCACATCGGCCAGATCTCGCCAGTCTTTCGTCTGAGCAGTCCGAAACGTTTCCGCCGTGACGTTAATTCGATGCCAGGTGTCCGGACTGATCCAGTCACGAACCAGCGAAGCCAGCCGAGTCAAATCCCGAACCGTCCGCGCCAGTCCTCCGTATTCGTTCGGATCAAAGACCGCAATCGGCAATGCTTCGGCCAGCGTCGGCAACTGCGACTCCATGCCGTCCACCACGAAACCGGGCTCCAGCTGCCCCTGTTCACTGAGCGCGCGGCCAAGAAAACGAATCTCGGTTAAATCAACATTACCTTCGCCAACGAGCCGCTCCGAGAGTGCTCTGATCAACCTACCAAGAAAGTCGCAGCGATCTATCGAACGTCCCAGCCAGAACAGATTGTCGGCGACTCGACTTGGGAACAACGCGCTGGTGCGGCGAAGCTCAGCCGGCTGGTCCGTCGGAGCCAGCAGCGAGACCGGATCGACTTTTTTCTCCGCAATGACCCATAAATCTTTGCTGCCATCACCAGCGGAAACCGACAATTGCATCGGTCCCGAATCCGGAGCGATACGAATCAGTCCGCCCGGCATCAGATGCCATTTCGATTCATCTTCAACCAGAAACGCACGAACGGCCGCATGGCCACAGCGAATCCCATTCTGAGTCCATACGGGAACGCCAGAACGAGTAATCTTTTCCTGAGCGACCCAGGCATGAGGTTCGGCTTTGATTCGCTCCAGAACCTCACGCTGCTTCTCGGCCGTTAGTTCGCTGACAATGATTTCTTCGCCACCGCTCTTCTGAAACGCCGGTTTCAGCACCAGATCATTAAATCGCGAGGTCACCAGACTCAAACTGTTCGCGTCGCCACACCACCATGTGGAAATCGACGGCATCTTCAGGCTTTCGCCCAGCCATCTTTCACAAATCTGCGGCAGAAACGCCATGAACACCGGAGCTCCCACGATGCCGCAGCCCGGAGTGTTCGCAACAGTCACGTTGCCCGATCGAACAGCGTTCAACAATCCCGGAATCCCATGCGCCGCGTAGCCACCAAGTTCCAGTGGATCGAGTCCGGACTCTGCACACCGTCCCAGCACAATATCAACTGGCACAAGTCCGGACAGAGTTTTCAGGAACACCGTATCATTGCGAACGGCAAGATCCCCGCCTTCAACCATCGTGTAACCAAGGTACCTGGCGAGATACACGTCTTCAAAGTAATACGGATGCGTCGGACCGCTTGACAGCAGCACGATGCGAGGACTCTCGGTATTCCGAACGGCTCGCCGTCGCAATGCATTTTGCAGATGCACGAAGAACGACGCCAATCGCTCCACCGGAATCTGCTTGAACGCCGACGGCATCGTTCGCGAACTGACGATCCGGTTCTCCAGCGCGAAACCCGGACCGGCCGGAGCTTCGGAGCGATCGGCCATGACCCACCACTGCCCATTAGCCGATCGAGCCAGCTCTGATGCGTACAGAAACATCGGATTCACATCCGGTCGTCCCAGTCCACAGAACGGTCGCAGATATTCCTGATTGGCGAACAGCACTTCCGGCGGCAGCAATCCTTCTTCCAGCAGGCGTTGAGGTCCATAGATATCCGCAATGACCATGTTGAGCAGCCGAGCTCGCTGACTCAAAGCCACCTCAATCACGGACCAGTCAGCCGAAGACATCAGCATCGGCAGCAGATCAAGTCGCCACGGTCGCGCGCCTTCGCCACCTTCCGTGGCCGAATGATAATTAACGCCGTTCTCGCGCAGCATTCGATCGGCCTGTTCGTTTCGCCGAGCGAACTCGGGCTGCGGAACATTCCGATAAGCGTTGAAAAACTTCTGCCATTGAGGTCGAGGTGTGCCGTCCGGGGCGAAGACCTCATTGAAAACGAACGCCGGACATTCAAAGGCAAGCTCTGTCCGTGTGCTCGAAGTCAGTCCAGTTGCCATTCCCGAGTCTTCCGATTGGCCTCATCGAGCTGCGTAGATCTTCGATGCGCCATCATCAAATGAGTTGTTCCGTCACCTTGAGACAACAGGCTACAAAGACGTCATAGATCAGCCGGAACGCGTTAGCGTCCAGTTCGACATTGCAACCGGACGCTAACGCGTTCCGGCTCAAGGCACTGATCGCCTTCGTTTGTCTTCCTCCGCCGTTCGCCTCACAAGACGCATTTCAGAGGTTGACGCGTCTCAGGTCCAGCGTACACGGAAAATCGGGGGAGATATTCGGGATTTGAGGGATCAAAACTCCGCCGGTATGTCCCATCCTGAAGAATCGACCGGCTCTGCGACTTTCCGCCGCCAGAGCATTGACGGGGATGCCTTCGGGATTCAACCCACCCGGATGATCGACGTGATAACGACATCCACCCAGAGATCGCTGATTCACGACATCGACCAGATCAATCACCAACGGCGTATGAACAGCAATCATCGGATGCAAACAACTTGGCGGCTGCCACGCTCGATAACGAACGCCGCCGACGTATTCTCCCTGAGTTCCCGTCGACTGCAGCGGAACCTTGACTCCATTGACGGTGATGCAATGCCCCTGTGAAAACATGCCCGTCACGCGAATCTGCAGGCGTTCCAATGATGAATCGACAAAGCGAGTCATCCCGCCGCCGCCCGGTTCTTCGCCCAGCACATACCACGGTTCCAGTGCCTGACGGATTTCGATGTGAACACCGTTGCTGTCGAACGTGCCCATCAGCGGACAACGGAACTCCAGATGAGTTCCAAACCAGTCTGCCTCAAAATCAAGTCCTGCGGATTTCAGAACCCCAACAACGGATTCGATATCTTTCCAAAGATAGTATGGCAGCATAAACCGATCATGAATCGCATTCCGCCAATGAATCAGCGGTTCGCGATAAGGCTTTTGCCAGAAGCACGCCACCATCGCACGAACCAGCAATTGCTGAGTCAAACTCATGCGCGCATGCGGCGGCATTTCAAAGCCACGCAGTTCGACAAGTCCCAGTCGTCCGGCGGTATGATCCGGCGAATAGAGCTTATCGATGCAGATTTCCGCGCGGTGAGTATTCCCGGTGAGATCCACCAGCAGGTTGCGGAAGATGCGATCCACAATCCAGTTCGGAATCCAGCCGCAGCCCGCTTCCGGAACCTGTCGGAACGCAATCTCCAGCTCATACATCGCGTCATCACGACCTTCGTCAATGCGCGGTGACTGGCTGGTTGGTCCGATGAAAAGTCCGGAGAACAGATATGACAACGACGGATGATTGTTCCAAAATCCAATGAAACTCTTCAACAGATCCGGACGACGCAGGAACGGACTGTCACCTGGCGTAGCTCCTCCCAGCACCAGATGATTTCCGCCACCGGTTCCAGTGTGCCGTCCATCCATCTGAAACTTCTCGGTGCCCAGTCGGCACTGGCGAGCTTCCTCGTAAACCGTTTCCGTGATGTCTTTCAGGTGCTCCCAACTATGAGCCGGATGAATGTTGACTTCGATCACACCCGGATCCGGAGTCACCTTCAGCAGTTCAATTCGCGGATCATGCGGCGGTAGATAACCTTCAATAATCACCGACGTGTTCAGAGACTCCGCGGTCTCTTCAATCATCGCGACCAGTTCCAGATAGTCTTCTAATGTTCCTGTCGGCGGCATGAAGACTCGCAACTGTCCGTCGCGAGGTTCCACGCACAAAGCTGTACGGACAACAGGGCCTGCTCCCAGCGGCAAATTGGCGTAGTCTTCGCTGGACTCGGAGGGATCATCGATCAAGCCAAGTCGCTGCATCACCTGACGCTGCGGCGGCTTTTCAGTTTCACGTTTCTGAGCAGCCAATCGTTCCGCGGCTGACTTGCGAATTTCCGCATAGCCTGGCAACGGAGGCCGATCCGCAAACGGATCGCGCATGTAAACCTGCGGAAGTCCTGAACCCGCCACCGGCAGTGATTCGAGAGGCAAACGCAGGCCCATCGGAGAATCACCGGGAATCAGAAACAGCCGATGCGAACGAAACGGCCAGAAGCCGCTGGTCCATTTCGCATTTGACTGCCACCACGCGCGAGTCAACGGCAGAACAAATCCCACCGGCCGACTAATCCCGCGTTCCAGCGCGCGGCTGAGACGACGACGATCCTCGCTGTTGTCCGGATCGAACTTCTCAGGATCAATATCGACTGGAAGTTTCTGCTCCACTTCAATCATGTGGTAGACGTCTTCATACGCCGGACGAATCCAGCGATCTTCCACATGCAGTCGATCAGAAAGTTCAATGATAAACTCGGCTGCCAGCTTTTCATCAGCGACTGGTTTCTTATGGTCTGTCTTACCGGCTGTTAGACCAAGGTCAGCCAGCAACGCCTGATTCTTCCAGATCGGCTGACCATCTTTTCTCCACAGGCAGGTATAAGCCCAGCGCGGCAATGACTCGCCCGGATACCATTTGCCCTGACCATAATGCAGCAGACCACCCGGACCAAACTTGGCTCGCAGCCGCCGAATCAATTCATCGGACAGTTTCTGCTTGTGCGGTCCCACGGCCGCCGTATTCCACTCGGCACCCTCCATGTCGTCGATTGAGACAAACGTCGGCTCGCCGCCCATCGTCAGTCGCACGTCATTGGCGTCCAGACGACGATCGACTTCTTTGCCGGTTGCATCAATTCGCTGCCAGGCCTCTTCGGTGTATGGCTTGGTGACTCGCGGATCTTCGTGGATTCGCGTCACTGTCATTTCGAAGCTGAATTCAACTTCGGATTTCTCCACGCCACCCGAAATCGGCGCGGCGGTTTGAGGCGACGGAGTGGCCGCCAGAGGAATATGGCCTTCGCCAGTGAGCAGTCCGGACGTTGGATCGAGCCCGACCCAACCTGCACCGGGCAGAAAGACCTCGGTCCACGCATGCAGGTCTGTAAAGTCAGCGGTTGGTCCTTCCGGACCTTCCAGTGGCTTGAGGTCCGCGGTCAGCTGAATCAGATATCCCGATACAAACCGCGCGGCAAGCCCATAACTGCGGAGCAAATGCACCAGCAGCCACGCCGAGTCACGACACGATCCTGAACGAGACTTCAACGTCTCTTCCGGAGTCTGCACCCCGGGCTCCAGACGAATCAGATAACTGATGTCCTGCTGGAGTTTGGTATTCATGTCGATCAGGAACGAGATTGTGCGACGCTTCTTTGTGTCGAAGGTGGCTCGATAGGCCTGAAACGCAGCGGACTTAGAATAGGGCTGCAGGAACGGCTTGAGATCTGTCGCCAGTTCTTCGGCGTACTCAAACGGAAACTCAGTCGCGTCGTCTTCCAGGAAAAAGTCGAACGGATTGACGACCGTCATGTCAGCGACAACATCGACTGACACGGAAAACGTCCGAGTCTTCTCGGGAAACACCAGCCGCGCGAGATAATTGCCGTGAGGATCCTGCTGCCAGTTCAGAAAGTGATTGGCCGGCTCGATCTTCAGCGAATAGGCGTCGATCGGTGTTCGCGAATGCGGAGCAGGCCGCAGCCGAACCACCTGAGCACCGAGTGATACCAATCGGTCATACTGATAAACAGTCTTGTGGTGCAGGGCGACTTTGATGGGCATATTGGAAAGGTATCGTCTCGTTAAAGGTTCTGTTGTTTTGCGAGCAATTCTTCAGGCAGGCGACATACACATTCGCCACCGGGTTTACCCCGGTGGTTCAAAGGCCTCTGCACTACTTGTTTGTTGGCTATTTCTTTGTAAAGCTCGTAGTGCAAAAGCCGGTAAACCACCGACGTAAAGTCGGCGGCGAAAACTTGTTGTTCTGTCAGAGAACTAATACATCGTCTGCACCTGACTCATCGAGTTCCCCATCGTCGGTGTTGCGATCTGGAAGAACGTCTCTGAAATCGCCTGTCCGACAGAATTCAAACGCGTCTGAAAGTCATCCACAAATTGATGCAGTCCATTGCCGATAATGTCGGTGGCTCGGGCATAGTTCAGTTGAGAACTCATCTGCCCCAGCAACTGCTCGGCCGGATTGCTGAACGAGTGCGCTGGCGTTCCCGAGATGGCTCGCAAACATTCTTCTGCTTCGCCAACGCAGAATCGCAGCGAACGCGGAAACGAGGAATTCAGAATCAGAAAGTCGACAACATTTGTCGGCTGGATACGCCCGTAAGCTCGTCGATAAGTCTGCAACGCACTGGTCGATTGCAACAATGCGGCCCATTGGACAACGTCGACTTGTGATCCGACATGGGAGGGGTTCGGAAGCAGAATAAAATACTTCACGTCCAGAATGCGTGACGTCTTGTCGGCTCGCTCAAGCAATGCGCCGATTGTCGAAAAGTTCCAGCCTTCGCCACGAGGTGACGTGGCCACTGCAACTCCGCTCGTCTGATGAGCCGATCGCTTGATCTGTTCCAAAAAACGATGCGGCTGCTGAACGACCTGCGTCTGTTCCTGAGCTGCAGTCCGAACGCGAAGGTAAAAACGATTGATCGACTCCCAATATTCGGTCGTCAGGTTTTCTTTGATCGCACGAGCATTCTCGCGAGCGGCCGCGAGACAGCAGGAGACCGAGTTCAGATTGCGGCGATCAAACAGCAGATACCGAATGACGTTCTCTCGAGTCGTCTCAGAATAGTGCTCCTGAAAGTTCTCCGTGTCGCCGCCGGCGTGGAGGAGTGAAGACCACAAGACCTCTTCACTGCCGCGATATCCCAACGCGATATTCAGAGTCACATCAATGAAGCGAGCCTGATTTTCAGCTCGCTCCAGATATCGACTCATCCAAAACAACGAATCCGCGACTCGGCACAACATGGGGGTATGTCCGTTATGTTTCAGATACTGCCTGGCCGTTCACAAGTGTAACCGTACACCTCCGGGAACACACCGTTTAAGCGACCGTACAATGGTGCTTTCTCGACAGAACTGCACACGGAATTCCTGTTGTAACCAACAGTTTTTCGAGCAAAAGCACGTCACTGCTTAAGACCAGGGCAGCTTAGCCAGCAGATTAGGCGAATAAGAACCACGGCCATGTTCTGCTGTTCATGGCGGCGATCGTATCTGCGGACAGCCCCTGAAGCTGGGTCAATTGAGCAGAGAACTCAGCGGTGACGGTCGACTTGATCAAATCCCCCAGTCGCTGAATCCTGCGCCCGATGTCGTCAGCCGGCAGCCCGGATTCTCTCGCGGATCGCAGTTCTTTGACGGCTGATTCCTTCTCCGCCAGCGCTGAGCGAAGTGTGGTTTCTGTGTCCGATGAGAAGACGCCGGTGCCAAGATAACGTTGAGGATTAAACTGGTAGTCTCGAATGTTGTCCGAGATCTTCTGCAGGCGAGATAACTCCCGGCGTTCCTGATCGAACAAGTATCTCGACGCGCTGGCGACGGCAAACGGAGTTGGCTCCACGTTCCACCAGGCTCGAATGAACTGATTCGTGAAAAAATCGTAGTGTCCACCGCCCGTGCCATGCACAAACAGATCGCTGAACAGGATCCGCAGGGTGGCCGTAATCAGCCCGCCGCGAGGAATCAGTTGTCGTCCACCGATCAGCAATGTGAACAACGAAGCCGCTTCATTGCCCGGCAAGACTTCGGTAATGACTGTTCCGTTGGCTTCGAGGAATCGTTCGAAGCCATGCTTCCTGATCGACACAATCTCGCGCGTACCTTTTGCCGGATTAACTAACCAGAACGGCAGCTCGCAATGAGTCTCCTCGATACGCAGATTCGGAAACGGATTGGCAACGTTGCGAATCTTATGCTCGGCCCGAAACGCCTCTAACGTGCTGTTATAGCAACGAGCAAACTCGAACGACCGCGTGAGCAATTCCGCGAAGAACTGCAACACCTCGGGAAACGAACAGATCATCGACAACGGAATCTCCGGAGTTCGTCCGGCTATACCCGCGTTCCATCGCATGATCAAATTGGCTTCCATCATCGAGTCTGTCGGCAAGCTCGCGTATTGCTGAGCAATCTTCTGAAAACGCTCGGCTTCCTTTGGACATCCACAATTCTGCAGTGAGGTTTGAACTCGTGTCGCTTCAGCCTGAATCAGATCTGCCGACTTGCGACGACAGGCTCCCAATAGCGAGGATTCAGTGCTGAACGATCCTGTTAATGCAGACATCTGCGACGATGTTGACGGTGATGAATCTGGCTGTGCTTTAGCGGCAAGCAACTGAAACGGCGCGGCGGAGGTCGGGAACGGGAATGCTCCTGCATCGCCTTCGTCTGTATCAATCACCACTGCGACGGCGAGAGCATTGTATTCCAACGCGAACGTTTCCGTCGTCTGGTACTTGAACGTCAGCCCCGAATGAAACACTACCGGTTGATGCCCCGTCATGATCAGTGGCTGTGAGCCGGGATCTCCTGAGATTGCTGGATCATCTGCAGCAAACAAACCCGCTGCACGGCCAATCTCCACCAGCATTGCTCGATAACCAGTCGCCGCATCCACCAACCGCTGCCTTGCGGAATCGCGCAGCGTCTGCAGTCGTTCGTTGTGCAGGACACAACGATCTGACGGCCACTCTGACAGAGGCGGCTCAAGCAGTTGTTTTTCGTAGGTGGATGACATGTTCGATAACTTCTGATCGTAAACAATATTCCGCCACCGGGTTTACCCCAAATGGCGTGGACTTAGGCTGTGTTTCGCAGCGTAGCTGCGGCAGCATTTAGCCCCAGGCTTCAGCCTGGGGTGGGAGGTGAAAACAGCATCCATCAGCCGTGAAACGGCGACAGCGATTTTTTTACGAGATCAACACATTGCTGTCGCCGTTTCACGGCTTAATGTTCATAAACGTCTTTCCCCAGGCTAAAGCCTGGGGCTACCTGCTGCTGCCTCTACGAGGCGAAATCAGAACGATAGTTATCCCCCGAGTGGTGCAAAAGCCTGTGGACCACCGGGGCAGGCCCGGTGGCGGATGGAACTGGCGGTTCGTTCTGGATCATGCGTTCACGATCTCCCGAATCACATGACCGTGCACATCGGTCAGTCGTCTGTCGATCCCGTTGTGGTAGTACGATAATTGCTCATGATCCAGGCCCAGCAGATGCAGCGCGGTTGCGTGCATATCGTACGAGTACGTTGGATTCTCGGCCGCCTTGAAACCGAACTCATCGCTGGAACCATAGGTTGTTCCACCTTTGATTCCGCCGCCCGCCATCCAGGCCGTGAACACTCCGGGATTATGATCTCGGCCCTTTTGCTTACCCTGCATAAACGGCTGACGTCCAAATTCGCTGGTACAGATAACCAAAGTTGATTCCAGCAACCCTCGCGACTTTAGATCGCTAAGCAATGCATGGACGCCAGTGTCGAGGATTCGGCCCCAGTATCCATGATCGCGAACGATGTCTTCGTGAGAATCCCAGTTCGGGCGAATCTTCTTGGCACCGGTATTCTCTGCTCCACAGAAAATTTGCACAAACCTGACACCTCGTTCCACCATTCGTCGAGCCAGCAAACACTGACGTCCAAACGGTCCGATGTCTTCATCTTTCAATGCATACAGTTCATGGATTGACTGATGCTCCTTCGAAAGTTCCACCGCTTCCGGCGCGCTGAGCTGTAGTTTGGCGGCCAGTTCATAACTGGCGATGCGAGCTTCCAGCAGAGTATCCTGACTACGTTCTTCTGCGTGGCGACGATTCAGCATCTGCAGGAATTCACGATCAGGCTGTTCGTCCGTACGCAGACCTCCGGGCGGAAACAAATTGGCGATCGGATCTTTGTCGGCCGCCGTCTCAATCACGGTCCCCTGATGCATCGCCGGCAGAAAACCGGCTCCCCAATTCAGCACTCCTCCCGGCGGGAGTCCTCGCATATCCGGCAACACAACGTAAGACGGCAGATTGTCCGTTTCACAACCCAGACCGTAAGTCACCCACGAACCCATGCTGGGAAACCCGGGGCGAATAAAGCCGCTGTTCATCATAAACATCGCGGGGCCATGCAGAGCCGATTTATTCTGCATCGAATAAATGAACGCCATGTCATCGACATGCTGGCCCATCAGCGGAAATAAGTCACTGAGCCAGCGACCCGATTCACCATGCTGACGAAATCGCCAGAAGCTGCGAGCATACTCGCCGGCCACCCCGGCAAACGTCTGCTTTCCAAGTTCTGCATCAAACGACGTTCCGTGTGACTTTTCCAATTGCGGCCGATAGTCCCACGTATCGACATGGCTCAGACCGCCCGGGCAAAAGATCTGGATAACCGACGTGGCTGTCGCTGGATGATGAGGATTTATCGTTGCCGTTGATTCCCGACTCTCCGCAGCGTTCGCCGAGTTGTTCTGCAGCATGGCCGCCAGTGCCATGGCTCCGAAACCATCGCCCATTTTTTGCAGCAGCTGTCTTCGAGATTGCTGCAATGCAAACGATTCGTCATTCGACAGCCGACCAGACTGTGGATTCATTCGCGTCGTCCCAAAGAAAACAGCCCTGAGGAATTCACCGCAGGGCTGTTTTGATTCATGAGATCACCAATTGTGAAATCTACTTCTTCGCGATAACGCGGGCCATTTCCAGAACCTTGTTCGAGTAACCCCACTCGTTGTCGTACCATGACACGAGCTTTACGAAGGTTCCGTCGAGTGCAATACCGGCTTCGGCATCGAATACGCTGGTGCAGCTTTCGCCAACGAAGTCTGTCGACACAACCTTGTCGGTTGTGTAAGCCAGAACGCCCTTCATCGGGCCATCAGCAGCAGCCTTAACAGCCGCACAGATTTCTTCGTAAGTGGCTGACTTGTTCAGTTCCACAGTCAGGTCCACAACAGACACGTCTGATGTTGGAACGCGGAACGCCATACCGGTCAGCTTCTTGTTCAGCTCTGGAATGACCTTGCCCACGGCCTTGGCGGCACCGGTGGAAGAAGGAATGATGTTTTCCAGAATGCCGCGACCGCCACGCCAGTCTTTTGCACTTGGACCGTCAACGGTCTTCTGAGTTGCTGTGGCCGCGTGAACAGTTGTCATCAGACCTCGCTTAATGCCGAAGGAATCGTTGATGACCTTCGCGAGCGGTGCCAGACAGTTGGTTGTGCAGCTGGCGTTGGAGATGATCGCCTGACCTGCATACGACTTGTCGTTCACGCCATAGACGAACATCGGAGTTTCGTCTTTGGACGGAGCTGACATAATGACTTTCTTCGCACCGGCTGCCAGGTGAGCCTTAGCCGTGGCTTCATCAAGGAACAGACCCGTTGATTCAACAACGATGTCC
>JBILXT010000656.1:0-2950 GCA_044378235.1 Planctomycetaceae bacterium | reverse complement strand
ATACCGAACTTTGACTTCGCAGCGAAAGCTGTCGCCCGGACGATCAACCAGCCAGTTGAGCTGGTGCACTCGAATCGATTTCGTCGCCAGATCCTCGCGAAGCCCCAGCACGACCTGGCGGTTCTCCGGATTGATGCGAACAACAAATCGCGGCTCCCCGAAGGCAATCCCAAGCCCCTTCCGCTGTCCGACAGTAAAGTGCTCGTAGCCTTCGTGTTGCCCTAACACGTTTCCTGCCAGATCCACGAAGTCTCCGGCTGTTCCGTCATGGCCTCGATAACGTTTTAGAAAACCTGCATAATCCTGATCGGGTACAAAACAGATTTCGTAACTGTCCTTCTTGTCAGCCACGCGTAGTCCCGATTGACGTGCGAGGTCTCGAATCTCGGGCTTTTGAAACGTCCCGATCGGCAACAAAACGTTGGGCAGGAGTTCGCGTCGAATACCAAAGAGTACGTAAGACTGATCCTTATTGTCATCGTCGCCGCGAAACAAACCCCACTGTTGAGTTTGCTCATCCTGCTGGACGCGCGCATAGTGCCCTGTCGCGATGTAATTCGCACCAACCTGCTGAGCGAACTCCCAGAGCTTCCCGAACTTCAGCCAGTTGTTACATTGAACGCACGGATTCGGAGTCCGGCCGGCGAGATACTCGTCCGCAAAGTAGTCCTTGATTCTGCGAAATGCGTCCGCTAGATTCAGAGAATGAAATGGAATCCCCAGCCGATCTGCCACGCGTCTGGCATCGGCCGCGTCTTCGGAGCTGCAACAGCCTTGTCGATGAGCCGGAGCATTCACGATAGGCAGCAGATTCCCCGCGGGCAGCGCGCAGGCCGTTTCCGTTTCACCGGATCGCATAAACAGACCGATAACTTCATATCCCTGTTCATGCAACAGGACGGCCGCAGCGGAGCTGTCAACTCCACCACTCATTGCCAACACGACTCGTTCTGCCATCGTTCGACTACGCTAACCCAAAGACACGGTGTGAACTTCTTCTCGAAGCCCTCCGCAACCAGCCTGTAGCCTGGGGCGGAGAGCACCAAGTTTATCGCATTCCCCGCGAAACGCACTCGCCAAATGAAATGACGCGGGGACGATTGCCGAAGCATTCATCCCCGCGTCAGAATTTCAGGCCGAGAGTTCAATCATTTTCTCGGCAAACTTCTGTATTCGAGAGCCGGCCGTCTCATGCGGCTCCGGCGACTGCTTTTTCCATCATGTCTGATTCCTGATCAGATTCATCAGCAGCTCGGCCCACTGGCAGTTTGTCCTTGACGTCATAGGCTAGTCCGACGGCACGCAGAGCCTTGATCGACCACCAGGTGATATCGAATTCCCACCACTTGTGCCCGGCGGGAGCAACGGCCGGATGAGCATGGTGATTGTTATGCCAGCCTTCGCCGTAAGCGAGGATTGCTACCCACCAGAGATTGCGAGAATGATCGCGAGTGTCGTAGTTTCGGTAACCCCACAGATGTGTTGCGGAGTTCACAAACCATGTGCTGTGGTAAGCGGCAACCATTCGCACGCACATACCCCAGACAACCAAAGACACGCCCATCTGCCAGCCACCAAGAGCCCAGCCAGCGGCCAGAAGGACAAGTCCGCTACCCCACAACCAGAGTGCGAACGTCTTTTCAAAGAACTGCATGATCGGGCGATTCACAAGTTCCGGAACATAGCGGCGGAACAGAATTCGAGATGACTCTGTACTGCGTTTCGGAAACAGCCACAGAATGTGGGACCAGATCCCGTTCACGACGATTGGTGAATGCGGGTCACCTTCCTGATCAGACTTCTGATGATGCAGGCGATGAGTCGCGGCCCATGTCAGCGGAGAACCTTCCCCTGACAAACATCCGCAAGCCATTGCTACAAACTCGGCAGGGGCTCGCAGCTTCATGGACTTGTGAGCAAGGTAACGGTGATAACCGAGGCAGATTCCGATACTGCAGGTGGCCCAGTGAAGTGCCAGGCAGACTGCGACGCCAGTCCAGCTGAAGAACATCGGCATGAATGCGAACAATGCACCGACGTGGACTCCGATGAGGAACAGAGTCACAACCCAGTCAACATTGCTGAGCTTCAGTTGATCTTTGTGAAATGCGGACACCAGTTTGTCGGTATCCGCCTGAAATTTAAGTCGTTTAACCTCTGCTGGAGAAAGGCCGCGATCCTGCGGCTCGTCGTCAACAGGCAGTATCAGTGGTGTTGCTGTGGACATGAGGATTCTCGTTCTGGATGTCGTTTAACGTTCGGTCTCAACATTGTCAGATGGTCTCAGGACGACCAAATGGCTTGCTGACCTCCCCACGATAGGTCCCTTATCGACTTCCAGCAACAGCATCGTGTTTTGTCGTCGTCATGACTGTGTCAATTCTCTGTCAACGACGCAAGTCGCATAGTGGCATTGGCTTGTGGCGATGGTTTGCTGTTGCGAGTTCGCTTCTGAAGAACGGGAATACCCTCGGAAGTGGCCTCGGGCGGCGAATTCTGCCTCGCTTGGCGGAAAGCCATTTTCGGTGAGGTCTTCGTCAGCCGCAAACTAGGCATCGCTCCGCTATTCCGGCCCAACGTACTGAAAACGGGCCGTCATCTGGCCTTCGATCTCTATCGACTCCTGAAACATCACGAGTGGCCTTACCCACAGGCTGCGGTCGCCGTAATCCGTGCGATACACAGCCATCTGCTCTTCGGTTTCGCTGTGCCGAGCGACCCCAAGCACGATGTAGTCCTTGCCCTTGTAGTGGCGGTAGCGGCCTGGTTGAAGGCTCATTGGATATCCCCTGACGTTCTGTTCAGAATTCTGAGGCCCCGAATTTCGTCCGGCAATGCGAAACCCATGGTGCCGCTGCAGCCGCGATCCTTTTGCTGCGGCACCTCGAACACTCCGATTTATCGTTCCGGCACGTCGATTTCGACCTCAGCACCATCCGGAAGGCCGTCG
>JBILXT010000655.1:0-2951 GCA_044378235.1 Planctomycetaceae bacterium | reverse complement strand
ACAGTCAGCTGATGAACTCAAATCCACAACCACCAAATCCCCTACAACTCATACCGAAATCGTCGCCTGAAAAATTCTCCCTGAACACAACATTTGGAAGTAACTCGCGGCTGGCGGCGGCTCGAATGAGGAATGAAGCAACCGAGCACACGCTTCAGCCGACGGCTCTCGTTCATGAAGCGTACCTGCGTCTGCTTCGTAGTGAACCTCAGTCCTGGGAGAGTCGGCGGCACTTCTTTTCAGCGGCCGCTGAGGCAATGCGAAGAGTCCTGATCGAACATGCGCGCAGTCGAGATCGAATCAAACGCGGTGGCGAGTTGCATCGTGAACCGCTCGCGGACATTGCCATCAGTCCATCCGTTGATCTTTCGGAGATCATCGCAGTGCACGAAGTGCTCGAAGAGTTCGAAC
The DNA here is from genome assembly GCA_044378235.1 of Planctomycetaceae bacterium. GTDB lineage: Bacteria > Planctomycetota > Planctomycetia > Planctomycetales > Planctomycetaceae > SXXK01. The sequence goes on along the minus strand of JBILXT010000655.1, from coordinate 2,540 downwards.
GCGAGATGCCGGACAAAGCGGAACTCGTCAAGCTGCGATACTTCGCGGGCCTTGATGAGGCCGCAGCCGCTGAGACGCTGGGGATTTCTCGCCCAACGGCTTCGCGGTGGTGGACGTTCTCGCGGGCGTGGCTATTCCAGAAGCTATCGGAACGAAATGCTGAAGAATCGAACCAATAAAAAAGCCCGGCTCGAAGATCTCGAGTCGGGCTTTTTGAATTTGATTCGATCCGTCACGCCAGAAGTCGCAAGTACGCGCCCGGGGAATGCCGCGATCAGTTGGCTTCGACTGGAACGATGTTGATGCGTCGGCCGTCGCGATCGAACAGAACCTTGCCGTCGATCAGAGCGAACAGTGTGTAGTCGCTGCCCATACCGACGTTACGGCCTGGATGCCATTTTGTGCCGCACTGGCGAGCCAGAATATTACCGGCCACAACAGCTTCGCCACCAAACTTCTTGATGCCCAGTCGCTGTGCTGCTGAATCGCGTCCGTTGCGGCTGGAACCCTGACCCTTCTTATGAGCCATGACTTAATGCTCCTATCGTTCTAAGCGTGCCTGATGTTGCAGGCTGTCAGCAAAATGATCGAGACGATTTTCGTGTTTTGTAAGGCCCGATGTGCAACCCCGGTGTTGGGGCCGAAACTCGGAAGGGGCGGAGTTTGACGAATCCGCCCTGTTTTTCAAGAGTTCTCTTCAGTTTTCCGGCGATTGCTCGGTTTCTCGTCGAGCATTACGGAGGACAGTATCGAGATCTCGGATGTCCAGTTTCACATTTTTCGGCCGATAAGTCCACATCGGGTACCGAATGTCGATTTTCTTGTCCCCGTCAACGTCTTCATCGTCGACCAGCTTTAATTCCTGCTCGTCCTGCAGGAACTCATCGCCCGGACGCTGAAACTTCTGCACAATGACCTTTTCTTCGACTGTGCGAGCGTCCGCTGTTCCGGAAATCCGATAGGCGTTGGTGAATCCAGACATTGTGACTCGCAAGAAGTCAGCTTTCGGATCGACATTCCGCCACACTGCGACACCGTAAAACGCATTTAGCAAAGCATCCGGGTCGCTCGACGGCACCGGCTCACCAATCTCGGAAATCGCTTCAACGCTATTCAATAGCTTCAGATTTGAACCTCGACGGCCCATTTCTCTCGCGAACACGGCATTCTGAATTTCGACGCTGATTTCGTCAGTGTATGTCTGCAGAACCTTGCCCGCCGTGTCCTGCGTTTCCAGCAGAAAACGGGGCATTTGCAGAGGCATCAACGGTTCCGCATCAAGCACGTTGGACGGATCAAGGTCCGGATCGGCCAGCTTCTTTTCGAGGCCTGCTCGATCGTCACCCGCCAGCTCCGTGTAATCACGTCGAATCACTCGGTAAACCATGTACCGAATAAGCTCTTTCTCTACCTGTCCGGTCTTTGGATTTTTCAGCTCCAGTCTCATGAGACGAATGGGCTTGTATTGAACTTCGGCGATCCAAAGATCAGGATAACCTGGCCCCAAAATGGGTTCGTCAACTTTGCGTTCTTTGCTGTTTCCCAGCATTTCATCGACTGACATGGCAATCGAGGAAGTTCGGGCAAAGCCGTCAGTCAGGGGGGCTCGCACGACCTGTGCCTCGGCCGAGGCAAGACTTCCGAATACCGCTGCGATTGAAGCGGCTGTCATAAGTCGAAGTGATTTCATGCTTTGCGCCATTGGGCAAACCTTGAGATGAATCCGGAAAACGAGCGAACAAGCCGGATTCGAGATGCGTCTGTCGACGACAGGCCGCGCGAACCGCCAGCGCTCGGGTTTCACGCAACACTTTGGTTGTTATCGGCGGGGATGTACATCAGTTTTTGCCTGCATCCGGCGATTTGTGGCAATTGTGGTCAGCCTGCGCGGGCCAGCAAGCCAGTCGGCCCCCAGGATTTCTCACATGTCGATCCGTTTTGCTCGCTCTTCGATCTGTTCCAGGCTGAAAAATGTACCCTCCCCTGCCCCAGGACAGGTATCACAGACCTTTTTCCATGCGGCTGGGCTTTCGAGGTGCGAATTCCAGAAGGGCCAGGTCCGACATTGGACAGGCCTTGCCTTGTAGACTGTGCAATTTCTGGCCTTTGGGTCGAAAAACGTGCAGTCGCCGTTCGCAAACTCTGTCAGGGAAACTCGCCCCCGGACGATTCGAGTGTGAAACAGGCGGATTTCCCCAATCGGCTTATCGAGATATTCAGCAATCTCCAGCAGTTCGTCATCCGTTACCCAGACGACCCCGGGAGCGCCTGTACAGCAGTCTCCGCATTGAGTGCACGTGAACTGCAGCCCGTCCTTGAACCACGGGGCTTTGTTTTCGTCAGACTCTGCGTTGCTTGATTCCGTCACTGCTGTTCCTCGAACTTGATTCACTTTGCCAACCCGTTGACCCAGTGTAATAGGGAGGCTTCAGTGTGAGTCAATTCATCCCGGTTTTTTCACCATTTTTTCGGTCGCCCCGGGTTTGGGGATAGGCATTGTGAGTCATCTCCCTTCTCGAAAGGCAAAAGATGACTTTGGC